>NZ_AP023243.1:1500000-1790000 GCF_016756495.1 Mesorhizobium sp. 113-3-3 | reverse complement strand
TCGGCCTTGCCAGCAATGGCGATTCCGGCGAGGTGGCCAAGACGACCAGGCTGGTGGCGCCGCGTCAGATCGCCAAGGCCAAGGACCGCCGCCGTATGGAAGTGTCGATGGTCACCAAGGTCGGCGACCGTGACGTCATCCACACAATGCCTTTCGTACAGATCAAGATGGCGCTCGCCGCGGGCCACACCACCAGCCGGCCCTACCCGCCTTTCGATCCGATGCAGGTGTTCGGCGACGACGGTGACGACGCTCCGGCGCAACCGGCGACGGCCTCCGCCGCCTCCGGCCAGATCTATGGCGCGAAGGTCGAAAGCGAGATGAGCCTGAAGACCGTCGACTTCCCCATCGAGACGGCCTCCTTCGACGAAAAGAGCGATCTGTCCGCCGACGAGGTGGAAAAGGTGGTGCGCGAGGCCGGCACCGATCTCAGCGACGGCGCCGTCCAGGTCGCTTCACTCCACTATGTCGATCCGCAGCGATTCGGCGAAGCGTTCGCCGAATCGATGGCCGGCTCCTATGACGTCAAGATCGTGCCGGAAAACGTCTCGGTGTCGCAGCGGGCTGCGACTGACGACCAGGCGCCGGCTTTCGCCGAAGAAATCATTCCCTTCACCAAGGACACCGACCTCACCGAGGCCTTTGCCGATTCAGGCTATACGGGCGATGACGCCACCGGCATGGCCGAAGCGATCGCCAAACTCCTGAACGCACCGACGTTGAAGGCTGGAACCGTGCTGCGCGTCGGCCTCGAGGTTCACGGCGACGCCGCCAAGGTCGTGCGCACCAGCGTCTACGACAAGACCACGCATATCGTCACCATCGCGCTCGACGATCGCGGCCAATATGTGCCGGCGCAGGAACCGGAGCCGAATCCCGAACTTTTGACGGCGTTCGACGATTCGTCGGCACCGGTCGTGGTGCGTGGCAACCTGCCCAATGTCTATGACGGCATCTACCGCGCAGCCTATTCCTACGGAATGTCCAAAGCGATGACCCAGCGGCTGATCAAGCTCCTGGCATCCGATGTCGACTTCCAGTCCCGGCTCAATCCTTCCGACCGCCTCGAAGTGCTGTTCTCGCAGCCCGACGGCGACGACCAGACATCGGACAATTCCGAACTTCTCTACGTCTCGGCGACATTCGGCGGCACGACGCGCAACTTCTACCGCTTCCAGATGGAGGATGGCAGCACCGACTATTTCGATGAGGACGGATCGAGCGCCCAGCAGTTCCTGCTGCGCAATCCGCTGCCCGCCGGAAAGTTCCGCTCTGGGTTCGGCGCCCGCAGGCATCCGATCCTCGGCTATGTCCGCATGCATACCGGCGTCGACTGGGCAGCTCCGATCGGTACGCCGATCATCGCCGCCGGCAATGGCGTCGTCGAGAAGGTGGGCTGGGCCGGCGGTTACGGCAAGCAGATCATCATCCGTCATGCCAATGGCTACGAGACCTCCTACAATCACCAGAGCGCCTTTGCCAAAGGCATCGAGCCCGGCATGCGCGTGCGCCAGGGCCAGACCATCGGCTATCTCGGCCAGACCGGCCTTGCCACCGGCCCGCACCTTCACTACGAGCTGATCGTCAACGGCACCAAGGTCGACCCCATGCGTGTCCGCCTGCCCGTCGGCAAGGTACTGAAGGGCGACGACCTCGTCGCCTTCAAGCGCGAGCGCGAGCGCATCGACGATCTGCTGAAGCAGGAAGACGGCAATTCGCTTAAGGTTGCGAGCGCCAAGATCGAGGGCTGAGCCTCGACAGATCCCGACATAGGCGAATCAGGGTCGAGACGAATCGGCCGACGATTCATCGGCCCGGCGCGGCCAGGGCAGCGCCTGACCTGAAACGGTCATCCAGGCGATGATCGCGGCAAGCAGGCAAAGCACGGCGGTCGTCACGGATACGGCAAAAAAAGCCATGTCGCTAGCGGCAAGCCGCGTTGCTTCGAGTTCAGGTGGCAGGGATGCCAATACCGGTTCGCCAAAACCTGGGATGCCCGGCCTGACGCTGGTGTCGAGCATTGTTGAATAGACCCAGGTGGCAAGCGATCCCATCGCCGCCACCGCGATCAGGCCGCCAATGCGCGACACGGCGTTGTTGATGCCGGAGGCTGCTCCGGTATCCTTGTCTTCCACCGCCGTCATGATCGCCGTCGACAGCGGTGAGACGACCAGGGCCATGCCGAGGCCCATCAGCGCCATCAGCGGAAATATTCCGGTCCAGAAATGGTGAATGCCGGCATGACTGAGCAAAGCAAGTCCAGTGAAGGCGAAAGCCACGATCAGGCTGCCGCAGGCGATCGGGAAACGCGGCCCGATCCGGTCCGACAACTGGCCGACCGGTCCCGACAGAAGCGCGATCGATGCCGACAACGGCAGGAAGATGAAGCCGACCTCGGCCGTGCTCAGCCCCCAGCCGGCGATCAGCAGCATCGGCAGATAGAAAAGATTGGCCGACAGCGCGAAGTAAAGGAAGAAGGTCGCCACATTGGCGCCGGCAAAAGCGCCGATGCGAAACAGGCAGAGGTCGATCATCGGCTCGCGCTGCCGCCGTTCGAACAGGATGAAGACGACAAGCAACACCGCACCGGCGGCAATGCTCGGCCCGGCCATGTGGTCCTCGCCGCTCGAACTCATCGAGGTCAGCCCATAGGCGAGCGCGCCGAAGGCCAATGTCGCGAGCGCGCCACCGCCGAGATCGAGGCTGCGTTTTTCGGTCGCTGCATCGGCCGGAATCTTGACCAGCAGCAGGTAGATCGAGATCAGGCCGAGCGGCAGGTTGACGGCGAAGATCGCCCGCCAGATGCCGTCGCCGAAAGCCGACAGCACCAGGCCGCCGAGCACCGGCCCGAGGGCCGTGGTCAGCGCCGAGGCCGCTGCCCAGATGCCGATTGCGCGGCCGCGTTCCTTTTTCGGGTAGGCCTTGGCGATGATGGCCAAACTGCCCGGCACCATGATCGCCGCGCCGATACCCTGGAGGGCGCGAAACGCAATCAGCACGACAGCATTCGGCGCAAGCGCACAGGCGAGCGAGGCAACGATGAACAGCGCGATGCCGGCCACGAAGGCGCGGCGCAGCCCGAACCGGTCGCCGGCGGCGCCGCCGGCGAGGATCAGCGCCGAAAGCGTCAAGGCATAGCCATTGGAGATCCATTGCGCCTCGGCAAGACTGGCGCCGAGGTTGACGCGGATCGCCGGCATGGCGATGGCCAAGATCGAACCGTCGATGAAGCCGAGCGCCGAGGCCAGGATCGCCGCGATCAAGACGAATCGCCGCTGCGATTGCGGACAAAAGGTTCCGTTCGTGACCGGGCTGATCAGCGGGACTGCGGCGGCTTCGTTTGGCGAATGCATGACACCTTGCTTAGACCCCAAGCGCGCCGGCAACAACCGGCCAGCAGCTTGCAGTCCTTGAAACCAGCCAATTGGCCAGGATGCGTCCTGTCCGGATGCAAACGCCGGCAGTCATGCTAGGTTTTCCGGAAAACGGCAGCCGGGGGAAAATCAATGAAACGTCCACTCGAAGCGTCAGCGGAAGGACGCGGCCGCATTGTCGGCATCACCGACGGCGTCTTTGCCATCGCGCTCACGCTCATCGTGCTCGAGATCAGGGTGCCGGCGCATGAAACCGTGCATTCCGAGCACGATCTGCTTGCCGCCATTGCGGCACTGGCACCGCGCTTCCTGACTTATGCCTTGAGCTTCCTGACGCTGACCATCTTCTGGTTCGGCCAGCAGGCGCAGCATGGGCTGATCGCCAAATCCGACAGGCGGCTTGCCACGCTGAATCTCTGCTTCCTCGCCTTCATCGCGCTCTTGCCGTTCTCGACCGACCTCCTGGCGGACTTCCTCGAATTCAGGACCGCGGTGCTGGTTTACTGGCTTAACCTGCTGATGCTCGGCGTCACGCTGTTCGCCAGTTGGCGCTATGCGGAGAAGAACGGCTTTGTCGCCGAAGACGTGGATACTGAAACGAAGCGCACGGTCTATCTGCGCATCGTCAAGGCGCAGATCCTGTGGGCGATCGGTGCCGCACTCTGCCTGATCACCCCGCTGCTCAGCGTCGGCTTCATCCTGGTGGTGCAGATGATCTACGCCACCGCGCTGCGCGGCTCATTGCTGCGCAAAATCATCGGCTGAAGGTCCGCCGACAAACTCCACGGTGACGCCGGGCGAAACCAGCTTGGCGAGCTCGCGCGCGTCCCAGTTGGTCAGGCGCACGCAGCCATGGCTTTCGGTCTTGCCGATCTTCGACGGCTCGGGCGTTCCGTGGATGCCGTAGGTCGGCTTGTCCAGGGCGATCCACACAGAGCCGACCGGGCCGTTCGGGCCCGGCGGAATGGTCAGAATCTTGTCGTTCTGGCCCTGCTTGAAGTTGATGTTCGGATTGTAGGTGTAGTTGGGATCGAGCGCGATGCGCGACACGGCGTGTATCCCGGTGGGCGACGGCGTATCGGCCGAGCCGATGGTCGCGGGATAGGCCGCGACCAGCTTGCCGCCCGCATCGTAGGCGTACACTTCCTTCTTGGTCTTGTCGGCGACGATGCGCGCGACCGGCGTCGAGACCAGCTTGCCGAAATTGGCGACCTTGACGATCGTGCCGGGACGATTGAAATCGAGGCCCTTGTTGATCGACTTCAGATAGTTCTCGTCCATGTGGAAGCGCTCCGCCAGCGCCTCGGTGACGGAGGTGTAGCACATGCAGTTGAGCTGCGCCTTCTGGCCGTAGTCTTCCGGGATCGAGGCGACATAGGGGCCAGCCGCATCTTCCGCTGTGATGGTGTAACTGGCGAAAGCATCGCCGCCTGATTGCGCGAGTGCCGCCTGGATACCGACCGCGTCCGTCGATTTCAGGCTGCTGCCGTTGATCTGGTTATAGGCGGCCAAGGCCTTGTCGACATTCGAGCCGAAGCGCCCGTCAATCACGCCCGGCGAAGCGCCGCCGCGGTCGAGCAGCACCTGCAGCGCCGCCACGTCCTGGCGTACGCCGAGCGACAGCGACGGATCGACGGCGGCCTTGCCGCCAGTGTCCGGCGGCAGGGAAGCCTGCGCGTCCGGATTGACCTGCTCCACGTCCGGCTGCACAGGGTCTATCGCGGCCTCGTTCAGCGGCTGGCGCTTGATTGTGCGCGGCTTTGCCGGCTGCGGCGCATCGGGATAGCTGTTGTCGTAGCTGCCGTCGTCTTGCGGCGCCGGCGGATAGGCTTCGACCGAATTGTCGCCATTGGGGTCATATTCGTCCGCCGGCGGCGGGATTACCCGGCCTTCCTCTTCCAACTGCTTGCGGCGGAACCGCGCCATGTCTTGCGGATCGTCGAGATAGTAGCGGTCATCGTCGGCGGGAGCCCGGCCCAACTCGCGCAGCCTCGTCTCGCGGCGCAGCGCACGGCGGTCAAGCCGTGTCTGCGGCGGCTGGATAGCGATGACCTTGCCGGTATCCGCATCGACGATGACGCGATTGCCGCGGGCGTCGTAGTAGATGTCCAGATTCCCGTCCTGCGCGACAAGAATTCCGCCGTCCTTGGCGGCGCGGACAACCCTTGGCGCATTGTCCTGTGTCGGCGCGGCAAGCGCACCGAAAGGCATAAGCCCGGTGGCAAGTGCCGAAAGGGCAAAAATCGTGCGGAACATCGTGGCCAACTCTCCGGTCCGTAATTGCCGCCGCCCGGCATTGTTCGCTGGGCGAACCCTTCGCCAGCAAACCAGTTACCCCACCCTATGGTTCCAATATGAACCGGGCATGAAGATGGCGGTTTTTCGGCGTACCGACGAATACTAGTTAGCTTGCGAGTCCCAATTCCTTGCGCGCCTGCTTGGTCAGCTTCAGGGCGACAAGGCGATGGCTCTCGCGCAAATAGTCCCTCAGTGCGCCATCATCCATGCTCTGGCTTGTCCGACGCTGGATCCATTTCATGCCGCGCGAGGCAAGGTAAGGCGCGGGCCGCAGGCCCGGCTGTTCCTTCAGCACGTCATAGGCAATGTCGGAACATTTGAAGGTGACGAAGAGCTGCTGGCCCTGATCCCAGCCGCCGATCGCAAACATCTTGGTCCCGACCTTCCAGACATGGGCGCCGCCCCATTGGACGACGTGGTTCGCCGCGGGCAGCGAAGCGCAGAAGCCGTTGTAGTCGTCCAGCGTCATCCGCCCCCAATCACTTATGAAAACGCCGCGCGTCCAGGGTAGACGCGCGGCGTTGAAAATCAGGCCGCCGCTTCAGTCGCGACGACCGTCGGCTTCGAGCGGAAGTTCAGCCGGTCGGAACCGGACGTGACCTTGACCGTCGAACCATCGAGAATCTCGCCGAGCAGGATCTTCTCCGCCAGCGGGTCCTGCAGTTCCTTCTGCATCACCCGCTTCAGCGGCCGCGCGCCATAGGCCGGGTCGTAGCCCTTGGCCGCCAGCCACTCGATCGCCTCGTGATCCAGCGACAGCGTGATCTTGCGATCGACAAGCAGGCTTTCCAGCCTTTTGAGCTGGATCTCGACGATGCGGTCCATGTCCTTGCGGCGCAGCCGGTGGAACAGGATCACCTCGTCGACGCGGTTCAGGAACTCCGGCCGGAACGATGCCCTGACCACGCCCATCACCTCGTCGCGCACGGCGTCGACATCCTGGTCCTCCCCGAGATTGACCAGATATTCGGCGCCAAGGTTCGACGTCATGATGATCAGCGTGTTGCGGAAATCGACCGTGCGGCCCTGGCCATCGGTGAGCCGGCCGTCGTCGAGCACCTGCAGGAGCACGTTGAAGACATCGGGATGCGCCTTCTCGATCTCGTCGAACAGCACGACCTGATAGGGCCGGCGCCGCACCGCTTCGGTCAGCGCGCCGCCTTCCTCATAGCCGACATAGCCGGGAGGCGCGCCGATCAGCCGGGCGACCGAGTGCTTCTCCATAAACTCCGACATGTCGATGCGCACCATGGCGCTGTCGTCGTCGAACAGGAAGCTCGCCAGCGCCTTGGTCAGCTCGGTCTTGCCGACACCCGTCGGTCCCAGGAAGATGAACGAGCCGATCGGCCGGTTCGGATCCTGCAGGCCAGCACGGGCGCGCCGCACTGCCTTGGAAACGGCCTGCACCGCCTCGCCCTGGCCGACGACGCGCTTGCCGATCTCGTCCTCCATGCGCAGCAGCTTGTCGCGCTCGCCCTGGAGCATCTTGTCGACCGGAATGCCCGTCCAGCGCGAGACGATATGGGCGACGTGGTCGGGCGTGACCACTTCCTCGACCATGCCGGCCTTGCCGTCCTGGGCCTCGGCTTCCTTGAGCTTCTTTTCCAGTTCCGGGATCTTGCCATAGGCAAGTTCGCCGGCGCGCTGGAACTCACCTTTGCGCTGGGCAATGGCGAGCTCGTTGCGCGCCTCGTCGAGCTGCTTCTTCAAGTCGGCGGCAAGCCCGAGCTTCTGCTTCTCGGCCTGCCACTTGGTGGTGATCTCGGTCGATTCCTCCTCGAGGCCGACGAGTTCCTTTTCCAGGCGGGCCAGCCGGTCCTTCGAGGCATCATCCGTCTCGACCTTCAGCGCCTCGCGCTCGATCTTGAGCTGCATGATGCGGCGGTCGATCTCGTCCAGCGCCTCGGGCTTGGAATCGACCTGCATCCTGAGCCGCGACGCGGCCTCGTCCACCAGGTCAATCGCCTTGTCCGGCAGGAAGCGGTCGGCGATGTAGCGGTTGGACAGCGTCGCCGCCGCCACCAGCGCCGAGTCCGAGATACGCACCTTGTGGTGCTGCTCGTATTTTTCCTTCAGGCCGCGCAGGATCGAGACGGTGTCTTCCACCGTCGGCTCGTCGACGAAGACGGGCTGGAAGCGCCGGGCAAGGGCAGGATCCTTTTCGACATGCTTGCGGTATTCATCGAGCGTGGTCGCGCCGACGCAGTGCAGTTCGCCACGCGCCAGCGCCGGCTTCAGAAGGTTCGACGCATCCATCGCGCCGTCCGCCTTGCCGGCGCCGACCAGCGTGTGCATCTCGTCGATGAACAGGATGATCCCGCCTGCGGCGGAGGTGACTTCCGAAAGCACGGCCTTAAGGCGCTCCTCGAACTCGCCGCGATATTTGGCGCCGGCGATCAGTGCGCCCATGTCGAGCGCCATCAGCTGCTTGTCCTTCAGCGATTCCGGCACGTCGCCATTGACGATGCGCAGCGCCAGGCCTTCGGCGATCGCCGTCTTGCCGACTCCGGGCTCGCCGATCAGCACGGGATTGTTCTTGGTGCGCCGCGACAGCACCTGGATGGTGCGGCGGATTTCGTCGTCGCGGCCAATCACGGGGTCCAGCTTGCCCGCGCGGGCATCAGCCGTGAGATCGCGCGCGTATTTCTTCAGCGCATCATAGCCCTGCTCGGCACTCGCCGAATCGGCGGTGCGGCCCTTGCGGACATCGTTGATGACCTGGTTCAGCGCCTGCGCGGTGACGCCGGCCTTGGCCAGTATGTCGGCGGTCTTGGCCGACTTCTCCATGGTGAGCGCCTGCAGCAGCCGCTCGACGGTGACGAAGCTGTCGCCGGCCTTCTTGGCCAGTTCTTCTGCGGTGGAGAACACCTTGGCCAGCGGCTGCGCCAGATAGAGCTGGCCGTTGCCGCCTTCGACTTTCGGCATCGTCTCGAGCGCCGTCTCGACGCCGAGCTTGACGTCGCGGACATTGCCGCCGGCGCGTTCGATAAGCGATGCGGCCAGACCCTCGTCATCATCGACGAGGACCTTCAAAATATGTTCGGGGGTGAACTGCTGGTGATTGCGGGAAAGCGCCATGGTCTGCGCCGACTGGATGAAGCCGCGCACGCGCTCGGAGTATTTCTCAAGGTTCATATCTGTCTCCTTCCATCACCGGCCCGCTTTGCGGCACCGGATCAGATTGCGGTGACGGACCCGCCCATTAGAGCCAGGTCCTGTTCAGCGCAGATATGGTGCATGGACCATGCCGTCTCAAGACGCATTGATATCGGTCAATGCATAATATTCCACGTCAGCCGAAACGAAAACGGCGGAGATTTCTCCCCGCCGTTAAACGTCTTGAAATGCCGTTCGATCAGTTGTCGATGTCGACGATCACCGGCTCGGCATTGCCGCTGTCGGCCGGGGCCGAGGCCACCTCGCCGGCATTCGCATTGTCGCCACCGCTGTCGACCTGGTCGGCATTGGTGCGCGGACGGCGCGGACGGCGCGGACGACGGGCAGCACCGCTCTCGGCGGCCGCCTCGTTGAGCTCGGCCTGGGCGGCAAGAGCCGCCGGCGAAAAACTCTCGAACAGCGGAGCCGGCTCGGCTGCGGCAACGGTCTCGGCCGGCGAGCCGGACTCGACCTGGAACTCCGCCTGAGCCGGAGCCTCGTTGCGCTGCTGCTGGCCGCCCTGCTCGGTCGACGAAGCGTAGTCACGCTGGCCATTCTGACCATAGCCGCCATTGGGACGGCGATCGCGGTGGCGCCCGCCATTGTTGTCGCGGCCACCATTGTTGCGCCCGTTATTGTCGCGCCCGCCATTGTCGCGATTATCGCGGCCTTCCCGGTTCAGCGCGACCTCGGCCGGCATGCCTTCGATCACCGGCTGCGGACCGGCGCCGTGGTTGATGACAGGAATTTGCGGATCGGAAACGGTGTTGCCGCCATTGCCGGCTCCATTATTGCCGGCATTGTCGAAATCGTCGCGATCTTCATCGCCGTCATCGTCGAAATCGTCACGGTTCTGCTGGACGTTCTGGATCGGCATCTGCGCCTGGGCGGCGGCAATGATGCGATTGTAGTGTTCGGCGTGCTGGAGGTAGTTCTCCGCCATGACGCGGTCGCCGGAGCTTTGCGCGTCACGGGCCAGGGTGGCGTACTTCTCGGCGATCTGCTGAGCTGATCCACGGATTTTCACATCCGGACCGTTGCTCTCGTAGTTGCGCGTCAGGGGATTCGGGCCCTTGCGGTTGTTGTTGTTATTGTTGTTGCCACCGCCGCCGCCATTGTTGTTGCGACCGCGCATGCGCCTGTTCTGCTGTTGTGGCCTCATTCGACTCTCTTCATCTTGAAATTTTCGAAAACTCGTTACGAACGGAGGCGCTCATGCAGCCAGCCGTTTCGTTTCTTCACCGGCGTTCGCCCGCATCAATTGCGTTGGCGCCACGTGCCATCCTGTTCCGGTTACATCACTTGCCGGACGATTCCCGCACGAAGCTTGGGCGTCGTTTGCGCAAGAAGGCAGCTATTTCCAAGGAGGACCGAATCGCTAAGAGCACTGCCTGCTTCGTCTCATCCGGTTGAGGCGACCCTAGCCGCATTCCCGGGTATTGCCAAGCGGTTTTTTCGCACTGCGTCAAGGCTTATCCCCATTGAAAGACAAGAACCCTGTCGTTTCCGCCGAGATCATGCAAAGCAGCAGTCGCGGCATAACCAGCCGCCTCGAATATATCCGTAACCTCATTGCGCTGCGTGTGGCCGATCTCGACCACAATTCTGCTTTCGGCTTCAAGAAACCTTGCCGCCTCGGCGGCTATGATCCTGTAGGGGTTCAGCCCATCCACGCCGCCATCCAGGGCCAAGCGTGGGTCGAAATCGCGGACCTCGTCCTGCAGATTTCCAATGTCTCGTGAGGGTATATAGGGAGGGTTTGCGGCAATTACATGGTATCGGCCGGAAACTTTTTCGAACCAGTCCGACTGCACCGCCATAAACCGGCCGCCGAGCCCGAGCTGCCCGGCATTGCGGGCCGCCGTCGCCAGCGCTCCGGCGGAAATGTCGACACCGGTGGCGGTCGCGGCCGGTACGGCACTGAGCAGCGCGAGCGCAATGGCGCCCGTCCCGGTGCCGAGATCCAGGATGCGGCAGGCGCCTTCCCGCGCGGCCGTTGCCTTGACGAAAGGCAGCACTGCCTCGACCAGCGTTTCGGTATCCGGCCTCGGCTCAAGCGTTTCCGGCGACAGCGACAGGCGCAAACCGTAGAATTCGCGGTAACCGAGGATGCGGTGCACCGGTTCGCCGGCGGCCCGGCGCCTCAGGGCTGCATCGATCGCGGCGATGGCGTTCTTGTCGATCGAGCATTGGGGGTCGACGATGGCCTGCGTGCGCGTCGTGCCGGAAAAATGTTCGACGATCAGCCGCCCGTCGAGCGCCGGATCGTCGACCCCGGCCGCCGCAAGCCTGGCCCGCGCCTCCCGCAGCAGCGGCTCCAGCGCCTCGGGCAGAGGGTCAGCCATCAAGGCCGATATCGGCCAGCAGCTTCGACTGGTGATCGGCGATCAGCGCGTCGACGATCTCGTCGAGCTCGCCCATCATCACCCTGTCAAGCTTGTAGAGCGTGAGGTTGATGCGATGGTCGGTGACGCGGCCTTGCGGGAAATTATAGGTGCGGATGCGCTCCGAGCGGTCACCGGAGCCGACTTGCGACTTGCGCGATTCGGAACGCTCCTCGTCCGCCTTGCTGCGCTCCAGATCGTAGAGCCGGGCGCGCAGGATCTGCATGGCCTTCGCCCGGTTCTGGTGCTGCGACTTTTCCGCCTGCACCACCATGATGCCGGTCGGCAAATGGGTGATGCGCACCGCCGAATCGGTGGTGTTGACGTGCTGGCCGCCGGAACCCGAGGCGCGCATCGTGTCGATGCGGATGTCTTCGGCGCGGATGTCGATGTCGACCTCTTCCGCTTCCGGCAGCACGGCGACGGTCGCGGCGGAGGTGTGGATACGCCCGCTGGCTTCGGTCGCCGGCACGCGCTGGACGCGATGCACCCCGGATTCGAATTTCAGATGGGCGAAAACGCCCTTCCCCGAGACGGTGGCGATGATTTCCTTGAACCCGCCGGCATCGCCGTCGCTGGCCGACACCGTCTCGAACCGCCAGCCGCGTTGGGCGGCATAGCGCTCATACATGCGAAACAGGTCGCCGGCGAAAAGGGCTGCTTCATCGCCGCCGGTGCCGGCACGGATTTCCAGGATGGCGTTCTTGTCGTCAGCGGCATCCTTGGGCAGCAGCAGGATCTGGATATCCTTCTGCAGTGCCTCGATGCGCTCCTCCACGCCGGGCAGATCCGCTTCGGCGAGCGCCCGCATCTCGGCGTCGGTGCCCTTGTCGGCGAGCATCGCTTCGAGGTCGGCCTGCTCATGCTCGGCCGAGCGCAATTCCCTGACCTTGGCCACCATGTCCTGCAACTCGGCATATTCCGATGCCATCTTCACATAGGCATCCGGCGCCGGGCCGGCCGACATCTGCGCTTCGAGCATCTCGAAACGCTTGACGACTTGATCCATACGATCGCGGGGCAGATTGACCATGATGGGGGCGCTACAACGGGATCGAGCGGTCGTCGGCGAAGGCCTGCAGCAGCGCCCGCATCGGCAGCCCCTGCGCCGGCGCCATCAGATTGTCGTCGAAGAACGCCGTCAGCTCATCCAGAGGCAGTTCCGTCAGCATCGCCTTGACCGGGCCGATCGAGGCCGGCGACATCGAGATCGAACGGAAGCCGAGACCGATCAGCGCCATTGCCGAGATCGGCTTGCCGGCAAGTTCGCCGCACAGCGTCACCGGCGTATGGTTGCGGATGCCGGCATCGGCGATCTGCTTGAGCACGCGCAGGAACGGCGCCGACAGCGTGTCGAAGCGGTTGGCCAGTTGCGTGTTGCCGCGGTCGACTGCCATGACGAACTGGAACAGATCGTTCGACCCGACAGAGACGAAATCGACCGCCTTCATCAATTCGTCGAGCTGGAACAGCAGCGACGGCACTTCGAGCATCGCGCCCAGCTTGAGGCTGGTCGGCAGATGGTGGGCAAAGCGCGAGAGATGCCGCACCTCGCGGTCGATGATCTCGCGCGCCTGGGCGATCTCGCCGAGTTCGGTCACCATCGGCAGCATCAGCTTGAGCTCACGCCCGCCGCTGGCCTTCAGCAAGGCGCGTATCTGGGTGCGCAGCAATCCCGGCCGGTCGAGTGTCAGGCGGATCGCTCGCCAGCCGAGCGCCGGGTTTTCTTCCTGGATGGCGCCCTTGAAGTAGGGCAGCACCTTGTCGCCGCCGATGTCGATGGTGCGGAAGGTGACCGGCTTGCCGCGCGCCGCCTCCAGCACGTCACGATAGAGCTTCTCCTGCGCCTCGGCGCGCGGAAAGGTCGAGGCGACCATGAACTGCAGTTCGGTGCGGAACAGGCCGATGCCGGCCGCACCCGCCTCGGCGAGCTGCGGCAGGTCGACGGCAAGCCCGGCATTCATCAGGAGATCGACCTGGACGCCGTCCCGGGTCGTCGACGGCTTCTTGCGCAGCTCGCGGTAAACCTCTTGCCGGCGCGCGCGGAACCGCACCTTTTCGGCATAGGCGGCTTCGAGATCTGACTGCGGTCGCAGATGGATCGTGCCTTCCTCGCCGTCGACGATGATGGCATCGCCGTTTTCCGCCATGGAAACGGCGCCCTTCATCTGGCCGGCGACCGGAATGCCCATGGCGCGCGCAACGATGACGACGTGGCTGGTGGCAGCACCGTCCTCGAGAACCAGCCCGCGCAGCTTGTCGCGGGGATAGTCGAGCAGCTCGGCCGCGCCCATCGAGCGGGCGACGATGATGGCGTCCTTCGGCAGCGAGGCCGCGACATCTTCCGGTCCGCGCCCCATCAGCTGGCGCAAGAGCCGGTTGGCAAGATCGTCGAAATCGCTCATCCGCTCGCGCAGATAGGGATCGGTCATGTGCAGCATGCGCGCGCGCATGTCGCTCTGCACCTTTTCCACTGCCGCTTCGGCCGTCAGGCCGTTGCGGATCGCCTCTTCCAGGCGCCGCACCCAGCCACGGTCATTGGCGAACATGCGGTAGGCTTCCAGCACCTGGCGGTGCTCGCCCTCGAACGCGACGTCACGACGCTCCAGCATGTCGTCGATGGACAGCCGCAGCGAACCGAGCGAGGTCTCGAGACGCCTGACCTCTTCCTCGCTGTCCTCGTTGAACAAATTGGTGACGACGATGCGCGGCTCGTGCAGCACGACATGGCCAAGTCCGACGCCGTCGTTGAAGGACAGGCCAGTGAAGCTGACCGGCCGGCGCAGGTCGAGTTCCAGCCCAGGCCGGGTCAGCCGCGCCAGATCGCCGGTGGCGATCATCTCGGCGATGACCATCGCCGTGGTTTCCAGCGCCTCGACCTCGTCGTCGCGATAATGGCGCATGGTCTTGTTCTGCACGACCAGGACGCCCAGCGTGCGCCCTGCCCTGAGCACCGGCACGCCGAGGAAGGAATTGTAGATCTCTTCCCCGGTCTCCGGCAGGTAGGCGAAGGCCGGATGTTCCTGCGCGTTGGAGAGGTTGAGCGGCCGCGCGCTGGCGGCGATGGTGCCGACCAGGCCTTGCCCGAGCCGCAGTTGCGCCAGGTGGACGGCGTTCGGGTTCAGACCCTCGGTGGCGTAGAGCTCAAGCACCGAATCGGCGCGCAGCACATAGAGCGAGCACACTTCCGCGACCATGTTGGAGGCGATATCGCGCACGATCCGGTCAAGCCGCTCCTGCGGCTCCAGCGGCTCTTGCATGAGCTCGCGGAGCCGTTTCAGCAAAACGCGCGGGCCACTGGCCTGGTCACGCATCGCGGCTTCTTCTCCAATGAAACACTTGCCGGCGCAGTTTCCGCCGCTGCCGGCATGCGCGCAACAACTGATTCAGTCTTGCTACTGCTTATCCAGACCGTAGACGGAATGCAAAGTGCGAACCGCAAGTTCGGTGTACGGACCGTCGATCAGTATCGAAATCTTGATCTCGGAGGTGGTGATGGCGCGGATATTGATCGCCTTGTCGGCCAGTGCCTTGAAGGCGGTGGCGGCGACACCGGCGTGGCTCCTCATGCCGATGCCGATGACCGAGACCTTCGACATGCCGGCTTCCGACTGCACGACATCATAGCCGACCTCGGCCTTCAGCCGGTCGAGCACGGCCAGCGCCTTGTCGACGTCGCCGGAAGGGACGGTGAAGGTCATGTCGGTGAACTTGCCGTCCTCGGAAATGTTCTGGACGATCATGTCGACATTGATGTTGGCCTCGGCCAGCGGCCCGAAAATGCCGGCGGCAACGCCAGGGCGGTCGCCGACGCGGCGCAGCGAAATCTGGGCCTCGTCCTTGGCGTAGGCAATTCCGGTGACGACCTGCTGTTCCACGATCTCTTCCTCGTCGCAAATGAGCGTTCCCGGAGGATTGAGCAAATCCCCCATTCCGGGCGCGTCGGGATCGTCGAAGGACGACCGCACGAAGGTACGCACCTTGTGCACCATGGCAAGCTCGACCGAACGCACCTGCAGAACCTTGGCGCCGAGCGAGGCCATTTCAAGCATTTCCTCGAAGGAGATCTTGGCCAGCCGCCGCGCCTTGGGCTCGATGCGCGGGTCGGTGGTGTAGACCCCGTCGACGTCGGTGTAGATGTCGCAGCGGTCGGCCTTGACCGCCGCTGCGATGGCGACCGCGCTGGTGTCGGAGCCGCCGCGGCCGAGGGTCGCGATGCGATTGTCCGGCCCGATGCCCTGGAAGCCGGCGATGACGGCCACCTGGCCCTCGCCGAAGCGCTTGATCAGGAAGGCGCCGTCGATGTCGAGGATGCGCGCCGCGCCATGCGCGTTGTCGGTCTTGATCGGGATCTGCCAGCCCTGCCAGGAGCGGGCATGCACACCCATGTTCTGCAAGGTGATGGCCAGCAGGCCGGCCGTGACCTGTTCACCGGAAGCGACGACGGCGTCATATTCGCGCGCGTCGTGCATCGGCGAGGCCTCGCGCGTCCAGCCGACCAGTTCGTTGGTCTTGCCGGCCATCGCCGAAACCACCACCGCCACTTCATGGCCGGCGTCGACCTCGCGTTTGACGTGACGCGCCACATTGCGGATGCGGGCGATGTCGGCGACGGAGGTTCCGCCGAATTTCATCACGATACGCGCCATGGAAGCGAAATGCCTTTGACTGAAGCCGGCCTGGAGCCGAAACGAAGGAAAGCGCCCGGCTGGCGCCGGCCGCTGAATGCGCGGCCTCCTTAGCCAAATGCTTTGGGTTTCGCAAGGCTGGCGGCGCATTGCCGGCTTCAAGCAGAGGCATATTGCCTTCCCGGCCGGCGCCGCCTACCAAATGCTTCCCGCGGGGAATTCCTTTTGGTTCGGCATAACAGATGATTGCTCGTCTTCGGCGCGCCATGCGATTGCAGTCGCTACCGCTTGTCGCCGGCTTCGCCGTGCTGGCGCTGATCGTCGGCGCCCGCGCCCTGCTCGTCGAGGGACAAAGGGCCAACCGTGCCGCCGCGCGCGAGACAATCGAATACCAGCAACAGCTTTCCGGACTGCTCTCCCTCGCGCAGGATGCCGAGGCTGGACAGCGTGGTTACCTGCTGACCGGCGAGAAATCCTACCTCGAACCGTACCAGAAGGCTGTCGGGGCAATTCCTGGGCAGATTGCCCGCATCGAAGCCATGACACCGGCCAACGATCAGCTCACCCAACAGGTCAGCCACATCAAGGACGCGCTTTCACAAAAACAGGCTGAACTCGCCGTGACGATCGCCCTCTACGACAAGGGCGATGCGGCAAAAGCGCTGGAACTTGTCCGCAGCGGTCAGGGCAAGGCCGCCATGGACGATATCCGCGCCAGCGTCGATACGATCCGGCGCATCGGCGCCGCCGACATTGCCGCGCGCGACGATCGCACGGACCAGGTAGAGGCCTGGCTGCGCGTCGGTTCGCTTGCGGCTCTCATCGCGATCTTCCTGCTCGGCGCCTACACGATCCGGCAATCCCGCCGCCGCTTCCGCGAGATTGCCACCGCGCAGGAAGAGTTGATGCGCAAGAACATCGAGCTCGGCAACGAGATCGATACGCGCGAGAAGGCCGAATCCCAGATCCGCCAGATGCAGAAAATGGAGGCGGTCGGCCAACTGACCGGCGGCATCGCCCACGATTTCAACAACATGCTGGCGGTCATCCTCAGCGCCATGAACCTTGCCCAGCGCAAGTTGAAGCGCGGCGAGAATGACATCGAGAAATTCATCGAGGCCGCGACGGATGCGGCCAGCCGTGCCGCCAATTTGACCTCCCGGCTGCTTGCCTTCTCCCGTCTGCAGCCGCTGGCGCCGCAGGTTGTCGACACCAACCGGCTGGTCACCGGCATGTCCGACCTTCTGCACCGTGCGCTGGGCGAAGGCATCCGCATCGAAACCGTGCTGGCGGGTGGCCTGTGGAAAACCCACGCCGACCCCAGCCAGATCGAGAACGCGATCCTCAACCTGGCCGTCAATGCCCGCGACGCCATGGACAATGACGGAAAGTTGACCATCGAGACCGCCAACAGCCACCTCGACGAGGCCTACGCCGCGACGCATGCCGAAGTCACGCCAGGCCAATATGTGATGATCGCGGTCACCGACACCGGTACCGGCATGTCGCCGGAGGTCATCGGCAAGGCCTTCGAACCCTTCTTCACGACCAAGCCGGTCAACAAGGGCACGGGGCTTGGGCTGAGCCAGGTGTTCGGCTTCGTCAAGCAGTCGGGCGGCCACGTCAAGATCTACTCCGAACCGGGCGAAGGCACGACGATCAGGATTTACTTACCCCGGTTTTTCGGACCGGAGGAGCCGGCGGCACCCGCCGGGCGCGGCAAGAGCACGGCCAGGGTCACAGAAACGATCCTCGTCGTCGAGGACGACGCCCGCGTGCGGGCCTCCACGACAGACGCCATGCGCGAACTCGGCTACACGGTCATCCACGTTGGAAGTGGCCAGGAAGCCCTTCAGAAGCTGGCGACTACATCGGACATCGCCCTGCTTTTCACGGATATCGTCATGCCGGCGATGAACGGCCGCAAGCTCGCCGAGGAAGCGGTCGCGCGCCAACCCGGCCTGAAAGTCGTCTTCACCACCGGTTTCACCAGGAATGCCGTCGTCCACAACGGCGTGCTCGACCATGACGTGCACTTCCTGGCCAAGCCGTTCACCATCGAGCAACTGGAGGCCAAGCTGCGCGAAGTGCTGGACGCAAAAGGATAGCTGGGCTTTCTGGCGGCTGTCCGGTCCAGTCGACATGCCGGGATCATTCTGTCGCGTTAAGCCACGCTTTGGCTGACCGTGGGAAGATCCCAGTTGGGGTCGGCCCGGCCCAATCCGGCAACGACGCGGTCGCGGCCGTCCGCCTTTGCCTGATAGAGCGAACGATCCGCGGCGTTGACGATTTCGACCCATGACGCACCGAGTTCCGGGAAGGCGGACACGCCGAACGAGGCCGTGATGGTTCCGAGCGTGCGGCCGCGATGCGTCAGATGCAGCTGCTTGATCGCCTTGCGCAGCGCCTCGGCGCGCTCGGCGGCATCGGCGATTGACGTTCCCGGCATCATCAGGGCGAATTCCTCGCCACCGTAGCGCGACACCACGTCACTTTCCCTGGCATGGTCCAGCAGCGTGGCGGCGACCTGCTTGAGCACGAGATCGCCCGCTTCATGGCCGAACGTATCGTTGAACTGCTTGAAATGATCGACATCGAGCATGATCATCGCCAGGGGCTGTTCGGAACGCTCCACGCGCCTCAGTTCGCGGCTGCTCGTTTCCTCGAGATAGCGGCGATTGTAGAGCCCGGTGTTCGGATCGCGGATCGATTGCTGCCGCAATGTTTCGCGCAGGCGCAGATTGGCCAATGCCAGGGCCAGCGTATCGACGACGCCGCGCAGGATCTGTTGCCGCTCGGCCAGCCAGTCCGGTCTGGCGGCGGCGTCCGGCTCGCACAGATGCACGATGCCAAGCGTCTCCCCCTGCGCCGCCAGAGGCATGCAGACATAGCCACGGCCGCCATTCTCGGTGATGTGGTTGCAGCGCGGCGTCAGCATGCCGGGGCCGGCAACATGCTCCTGGCCACGCCGCAGCGCCCAGCAATCTTCCGGTGCGAACTGGCCGACGCTCGAACGCACAGTGCCCCAATGCGCCATTTCCTCGACCAGGTTGCGCGAGGCGCTGGTCAGATGCACGGTTCCGCTCAATCCGCCGAAGAAATCGGGCATGGCCGAACCGACGACGGAAAACGCCTCATGGAAGGTGACGCATGCCTGAAGCAGCTCGCCGAGCTTGACCAGGCGGGTCGTTGCCTGGGAGGTCTCCTTCAGTTCGCGATTGAGCGTCGCCAGTTCCTCGGCGCGATCGCTGACCGCTCGCTCGGCACTGCGCAACTCGCTGATGTCGTTCAACGTCAGCACGATCCCGCCGTCGGAACGATTGAGCGGGCTGCAGCTTGCAATCACCGGCAGGTACGAACCGTCCGGCTTTGCCAGCCGCACCTCGGCCTGATGCCCGCGCCCCGTGGTCAGCGCCAGCTCTATGGGCGATGTCGCCTGCGCCATCCTGTCTCCCGACAGACCCCTGATGTCGAGGATCGACCGCCAATCCTGCCCTTCGATCTTGTCGTTGCGCAGTCCGACGATCTCGGCGGCCGCCGGATTGGCCGAGACGATCCGGCCGTCACCGTCGATGACGACAATGCCTTCGGCGACGGTGCGGACAATATCCTCGATATAGGCTTTCTGCTCGACAAGCTGCCCACGCGAGGATTCGAGTTCGGTCGCCATACTGTCGAACCCACGCGCCAATTGACCGAACTCGTCGTTGGAGGTCAGCCCGATGCGTGCCCCGGCGTCGCCGCGCGCCAGCGATTCGATGCCGCGGTTGAGGCCGGAAAGGCCGGCGCCAAAGCCGCGCAGCAATAGGAAGGCCGAGATCGCGGAGATCAGCACGGCGGCGGCGGTGCACAGACCGATGAGCCAGAGCATATCATTGGTGCGCTGCTGGGCGGCATGCAGCAGCGGCGTGTACTCGAACAGCACCGCGCCGACGGTCTTGCCGGGAGTATCCTTGATCGGCACTGCAACCAGATTGATCGCTTCTGACAGGTCGGTGCTGCTTTCGACAAAGTTGCGCGGCGCGCCGTCCTCGATCGTCCGGCCGACTTCATTGGCGGGATCGTGGCCGTACGGTGTGCCGACATTTCTTTCTTCGCCCGGGATATCGGCGAGGATAACCTTGTCCTGATTGACGACAACGAGGTCGCGTTTCGAACCGCCGTGTTGCGCCGTCACGAATTCACGCAGCGCCTCGGGCCTCTCGAACAAGGAATGCGGCGCGTCGGCAGCCTTGAAGGCGATCGTTTCGGCCAGTTGCCGTCCGACGCTCGTCGCTTCGGCGAGCGCACCGGATCTTGTCAGCGATATCTGGGAAACTATCGCAATCCCGCCCACCAGGCCGATCAAGACCGCGGCGCTCAGCAAGGTGGCAACAATCTGGGTCTTGATCCGCACCAAGCCATCCAATCAGTGGGAGGGCAATGTACATGCCGATCCCCGCTCGTGCTCGAAGAAACCGCCAATCTCGTAAATTTGCTGTTAAGGCATCCTGATCGACTGGCTTGTCCCGACCGGGCTGGCTGGTCAGCCAGGCTGTGCCACGGCTCTCCACAAGCCGGGATAGTCGACGACGAAGCCGTGCGGCGAGACATCGAGAATCGCATCGTAACCGTAGACAGACGCGCTGTACGCGTAGCGGACCTCGTCGAGACGCCGGTAGCTTTGCTCGAGCGGCACCATCTCGAGCGCGGGAAAGGTCAGATAGGCCGCTGGGGCGGGCGTCGTCTCGCCGACGCCGAGTGCGAACCGGCGGATCGCCAGCAGGTTCGATGCCGGCGTGAAGCCGAGGTCGACATCGACCAGGCCGGCGACATCCCGCTGGCGCTCGCCGTTCAGCATCCACTCGCCGTCGGCACGCCGTTCAATGCCATAGTGCAGCTTGCGCATGCCGAGAAAACCGTCGACCCGCGCCGATCGAGTGCGCCAGCCGGCGTCGCAGATCACCTCATAGGCAAGGCAGCATGGCTTGCCGTCCTGGACGAAGATGGCCTGTCCCTTGAGGCTGTGCCCGTCATCGGCTTGCGAAAGCAGGCAAGCGTCGTGACCCTCCACATCCAGCCGGCGCCAAAGGATCGAAGCCGTCATGACCGTCATCGCGCACTCCCCCGAATCCAAACGATGCCTTTCCTTCGCCCGCCAGGCCAATTGCGTTTCACCCGCAGCCCTCGACAGCTGACATGCCCTGACAGGATGCATCGCCCTGTCGGCACAGGAAAATTGTTACCTTGACTTTCCCGCTCCCACGCCCGACTTCCTAGCGTTCGAGGAGACCAACCGATGCCAGAACCCCGACGATCGACGATCGATGCCGGAGAAGTGGAACGCTTTTCCGCCCTTGCCGCCGAATGGTGGAACCCGAACGGCAAGTTCCGTCCGCTGCACAAGTTCAACCCGGTCCGGCTCTCCTATATCCGCGACCAGATAGCGACGCGCTTCGGCCGTGACCCGCGCGCCGCTCGGCCTTTCGAGGGTCTGCGCATCCTCGATATTGGCTGCGGCGGCGGCCTTTTGTGCGAGCCGATGGCTCGGCTTGGCGCCGAGGTCGTGGGAGCGGATGCCTCCGAGACAAACATCGAAGTGGCGAAACTGCACGCCGCCGAAGGCAATGTGAGCGTCGACTACCGCGCCACGACGGCCGAGGACCTCGCCGACGCCGGCGAGACATTCGACGTCATCCTCAACATGGAAGTGGTCGAGCATGTCGCCGACATCGACCTGTTCGTCGCCAAATGCGGGCAGATGGTCCGGCCCGGGGGCATCATGTTCGTGGCCACCATCAACCGCACGCTGAAGGCGCTGGGGCTGGCCATCATCGGTGCTGAGTATGTGCTGCGCTGGCTGCCGCGCGGCACCCACCAGTTCGGCAAGCTGGTGCGCCCGGAAGAGCTGGAAAAGGCGCTCGGCGGCGCCGGCCTGACGATCATCGATCGCACCGGCGTCACCTACAATCCGCTTGCCGACCGCTGGGCGCGGTCGAAGGACATGGACGTCAACTACATGGTGCTGGCGGAAAAAGGATCGGTCTGACCACGTTCGCGAATTCGCACCAAGGATGTGTTGAGATTCAGGTCAGGCCGAGTCGAAAACGGTGGTTTCCGAGAACCGGAGCGGAGCGTACTTTTGGTACGTGAGCACCGGAAGCGCAGGAAGCCGCCGTTTGCAGACCGGCCTCACCTGAATATCGATACATCCTACGCGTCGAGGGGCCGATAGCCGCCCCGCCAGTAGATCAGCGCCTGGCCGGCATCGCGGGTGCGAACCGCCTCGACCGAGCCGATGACGATGGAATGCGTGCCGCGGTCGATCATCTCGTCGAGGCTGCAGTCGAAGGCGGCAACGGCGTCGGAAAGCAGCGCGGCTCCGGTCTTCAGCGTCGTCCACTCGGCGCCTTCATAGCGATCCTTGCCCTTGATGCCGCCGAAACCGGAAAAACGCTCCGCCACGGCTTGATGCTGGGGCCCCAGCGAATTGACGCCGAAATGCCGGTAGCGCTCGATAACCGGCCAGGTCGATGACGACCGGTTGACGCAAGCAATCACCTTGGGCGGCTCGTCCGACAGCGAGACCACCGAAATGACGACAAGGCCGGAACGGTCGTCGCCGACGCCGGCGGTGATGACGCTGACATTGCCGACGATGAGCCGCATGGCGGCGCGGAAGTCGGTGACGCTGACCGGACCTTCTGTCATGGACATTGCCTCTTCGCTTCCTTGCTAAGCCGCCGACTGCATCGCGGCCGGCGCGATGCGGATGCCTCTCTCTTCGAGAATGGGTAGCACGGTGTCGCGGAAATAGGGGAACTCCTCGACATAATCGACGAAGGACAGCGTCGAGCCGCGAAAACCTGCCGCGTGCAACGCCGTGATCCCATCGGCGACCTGCTCGGGCGTGCCGGTGAGCGGGAAGCCGCCATGGCCGGCCGCCATGCGGTCGCGAATGAGCGCCAGGAGATCATGTGGGAACGACTGCGCATGGGCGAACTGCAGCCGCACCAGATTGTCGACCGCCGCCCAGTCGGCGTTGGCGCGGCCGAAATGTTCGAGATAGTCCGTGGCTTCCTTTTCGGTCGGCCGGCAGACGACATGGGCGAAGGTCAGCACGTCGACATCGCTGCCGGCGGCCCTCGCCTGCTCCTTCAGCGCAATGATCTCGTCCTTGGAGCGCTCCAGATCGATTGCCGGCGTGAACAGGAAATCGGCGTTGCGGATCGCGAATTTGCGGCCCTCTTCCGAACCGGCGGCGTTGAGGATCGGCAGCCGTGAAGACGGCCGCGGATCGCCAAGCACATTCTTGAGCTTGAACCAGGTGCCGTCCCAGTCGAAGGCTTCCGTGCGCTGCCACAGCGCCTGGACGATATCGAACCATTCCTGGGCGTAGCCGTAGCGCGTGACGTGGTCGTCGGGCAGCGTCAGCCCAAGCGCCTCATATTCCGGCTTGTTCCAGCCGGCGACGATGTTGAGACCGATGCGGCCGCGGCTGATCTGGTCGATGGTCGCCAGTTGCTTGGCGACGACCACCGGATGGTTGGCCGCCGTATGGGTGGTGGCGAAAACCGTGATGTTGCGGGTGAGCGCCAGAAGCCCGGCCGCCCAGGTGATCGTCTCCAGCACATTGCCGTGGAAGTTCGTCTCGCCGCCATAACCGATCCAGCGCGCGATCGGCAGCATGAAGTCGATGCCGGCCTCGTCGAGCAGACGCGCCAGGCGCAGATTGTTGTCCCAGGAACTGGCCCAGCGCTCGGGAACCTTGGTGACGGTCATGCCGCCGGAACAATTGGACGCGAAAGTGCCTAGAAAGAAGGGCTGCGCCCGAGGCGCGGTCTTGTCGAGCATGCTCATTGTGGTGGTCTCCTCATTTTTTCTTATAATTTATCATAGAAAGTCTATCATAAATTCATGTGGACGCAATCGCCGGGATCAGCGCATGCTTCTGGCAGGGGACAGACAGATGAACGAACGGCGCAAATCTCTGGAAACACAGGCCGAATTGCTGGATCGCGGCTGGCATCTGGCGCGCACGCCGCTGGAGATCGACGTCACCGAAGTCGAATACGCGCTGATGCGCGCCTACGAGGCATTCGGCCATTGGCAGGCTGAATGCCTCGCCACGGTGATCGAGTTCTCCGCCAGCGGACCCGAGAACGCGCTGCTGCACATCATCCGCATGAACGATCGCCCGAAAAGCGTGCGCGATCTTGCCCAGATGACCAACCGCGACGACATCCCCAACATCCAGTACAGCCTGCGCAAATTGCTGAAGGGCGGCTTGATCACCCGCACCGGCAGCGGCCGGTCGGGCGTCACCTACGAAGTAACGCCGCTCGGGCATCGCGTGACCGAGCGCTATGCCGACATCCGCTCCGTTCTGCTGATCGACGCCGTGACGCGTATTCCTGAAATGGCCGACAAGCTCGGGGATGTCGCGCGCACGCTCGAACTGATGACCGGCATCTACGAGCAGGCGGCGCGGGCCGCGGCCACGCACCGTCGCCGGCATCCCAGGCCGGAGCCCGGCGGCGACGCCGACGGCGGCGGAAAACTTTGACGACGTTCAAGCAGGCTGCGGCTTCGCGACGGCCTGACTCTGCGCCTTGGTGGTGATGAAGACGCCGGCGGTGATGATGACGGCGCCGGCCCAGGTCAGCAGTCGATAGTGCTCGCCAAGGAAGATCGTGCCGGCAAACAGGCCGACCGCGGCCGCCACATAGCCGATCTGGCTGAGATAGACCGGGCCGCCGACAGCCTGCAGCCGGAAGAAGAAGGCGAACATCGCCGACGCGGATGCGACCTGCGCGACGACGACCAGCGGTACGCCTCCGAGCGGCGCGAAGGCCTTGAGACCGAACAGTGCGAGAATGCCGGCGAGCAGCAGCGCGGCCGACGCCAGATGGCTGCCGACCGCAAGCTCGATCGGGCCGGTGGCTTCCGGCCAGTCGACGGTGCGGTAGATATTGCCGGCGGCGAGGCTGACCGGGATGAGCAAGCCCATCGCCACCCAGAACAGATCAGCCGGCTGGCCGGCCTCGCCGCGCGTCACCGCCACCATGACGGCGCCGACGAAGCCGACAGCGATGCCTGATATGCCCAGCATGTTGGGGCGCCGGACGCGCAGCAGGATCGAGAACACCAGCGTGACGACAGGCGACAGCGTGAACATGATGCCGGTATAGCCGGCGCCCAGATGCGGTATGGCCGAGAACATCAAGAGATTGGGGACGGCATAGGACACGGCTGCCGTGACGAAGAAATAGCGCAGCTTGTGCGCGGTGAGCCGGATACGCTGACCGCGAGCCAAAAGCACGCACAAAAGCACGCCGCCGGCGCCGACCGAGATGACGAAAGCCCAGACCATGGCCGGCACGCCGGCCGCCGTGGCGAGCTTGCCGAAGGGCAGCGTCAGGCCGAGCAGGCCGCCGGTGACGACCAGCAGGCCGAGCGCCGATTCCCAAAGATATTTCATGGTCGAACCCTGTCGTGCGGCTCTTGGCCGGCATTGCATCATGCGGTAAGATAATAGAAAGATTCTTAACGTCAAGATATTTAATGGTGAGATAGTGGACAGGGCAGCGCGGGCGATCGAGCAGTGGAAGCGGGAGCGGCCGGATCTTGACGTCTCGCCCATGGGCGTGCTCGGACGGCTGAACGAAGCCTCGTCACTGATCGCCCGCGACCGCCTCGCCCCGCTCTTTGCCAGTTTCGGATTGCAGGCCGGCGAATTCGACGTTCTGGCAACGCTGCGCCGCTCGGGCTCGCCTTACGTGCTGACGCCGACCGCTCTCTACGAAGCGACCATGGTGACATCGGGCGCCATGACCAACCGGCTCGATCGGCTGGAAAAGGCCGAATTGATCCTGCGCGGTCCACATCCCAATGACCGGCGCGGCATTGTGGTGCAGCTGACTGAAAAGGGCCTCGCCTTGATCGACGAGGCTGTCACCGCCCATGTCGCCAACGAGCATGAGATTCTCGCCGGCCTGACGCCAACGGAACGGGAAATGCTCTCGCAGCTGCTTGAGAAATTGATCGGCAGCCTGAGCTGACCGCTCAGTTGCGGTCGTCCGGAAAGCTCGGGATCGGCATGAAATCGACGCCGTCCTCGGCCAGGCTCTTGGCCTCCTCGAGCGTCGCCTCGCCGTAGATGCCGCGCGCATCGGTTTCACCGAAGTGGATTTTCCGCGCTTCCTCGGCGAACTTGTCGCCGACATAGTCGGCATTCTCGCGCACTTTCTCGGCCATCGCCTTCAGTTGCGCCAGGGCCTGCTTCTGCGCCTCGCCCATGGCGAGCGCTATGGTTTCCTGCTTGCGCGCCGTCGAGACGGCGGGCGCCATCAGGGCCTTTTCCACCTTGTGCGAGCCGCAGCTCGGGCAATCGACAAAGCCGCGCTTCTTCTGGGTGTCGAAATCGTCATTGCTGCGGAACCAGCCCTCGAACTCGTGCTCGTTCTCGCAGATCAGGGAAAAGCGGATCAAGAGGCGGCACCCCGCAGGAGCGGCGCGTCCACCGCGCCGGCATTGATGGTGAAATCCCGCGCATTCTTCAAATTGGGGATCTTCTTGCGCGCCGCAAGCGACTGCGCCGGGTCGATCTCGGCGACGATCACGGCCGGCTCGTCATGCGCGGCTTCGGCGATGATACGGCCCCAGGGATCGACGATCAGCGAATGGCCATAGGTTTCGCGGCCGTCCTCATGCACTCCGCCTTGCGCGGCGGCGACGACATAGGCACCGTTCTCGATGGCCCGCGCCCTCAAGAGCACATGCCAGTGCGCCTCGCCGGTCTGGCGGGTGAAGGCGGCGGGCACGGTCAAGACATCGGCGCCGGCCAGCGCCTCGGCGCGGAACAGCTGCGGGAACCGCAAGTCGTAGCAGACCGCAAAGCCCAGCCTGGCGCCTTCGATCTCGGTGACGACGGCCTCGACGCCCGGCTCATAGGCGGCGGATTCGCGCCAGCTCTCGCCATTGTCGAGATCGACGTCGAACATGTGGATCTTGTCATAGGTGGCGAGCCCAGCACCGTCCGGGCCGAACAGCAGCGCCCGGTTGGCGAGCTTGCCGTCGGCGCGCAGGATGGCGGTCGAGCCGATATGCAGGAAGACGCCGAGTTCGCGCGCCAGTCGGCGCGCGGTCGCGACGATGATGTCCTTGTCCTCGGAGGTGAAGGAGGCTGCACGCGCTTCCTTGTCGCGGATGAGCGCCCCGGTCATTTCCGGCGTCTGGATGTAGGTCGCGCCCTGCCCGGCCGCTTCACGCACCAGCCGTTCGAGATCGACCGCATTGCGCTCGGGGCTTTCGCCCGAGCGCATCTGGACCGCCGCAGCCTTGAAAACACCCATCATCAAACCCTCAAATCGTCGCGCCGTTGGCGAGCAGCCTGTCCAGCCGGCCTTCGGCCTCCAGCTCATGGAGATCGTCGCTGCCGCCGACATGCGTGTCGCCGATGAAAATCTGCGGAAAGGTCGTACGACCGTGCGCGCGAGAGATCATCTCCTGGCGCAGTTCCGGCGAAAAGGAAGCATCATGCTCGGTATAGGCGACGCCCTTGCGCTCCAGCAGCCGCTTGGCCGCCGTGCAATAGCCGCACATCATGCGTGTATAGATCGTGACATCGACCATGACGAATTCCGTTTTGGTTGCCGACTTATATAGTCACGGACTCGTCCGCCCGGAAGTCCCCCGGCAACACACGCGCGAAGGTCAGCACGTCGACGGCGGAGGCGCCGCCCCTTTTCAGCGCCTTGCTGGCCGAACGCACGGTGGCGCCCGTGGTGTAGACATCATCGATCAGAAGCACCCTGCGGCCGGCGATCTCGATCTCCGCCTCGGCCGGCACGCCAAA
The DNA here is from genome assembly GCF_016756495.1 of Mesorhizobium sp. 113-3-3. Taxonomy (NCBI): domain Bacteria; kingdom Pseudomonadati; phylum Pseudomonadota; class Alphaproteobacteria; order Hyphomicrobiales; family Phyllobacteriaceae; genus Mesorhizobium; species Mesorhizobium sp. 113-3-3. The sequence goes on along the minus strand of NZ_AP023243.1, from coordinate 1,762,324 downwards.
GGCGGCCCGCACATTCTCCTCGCGCTCCTGCCGCTCCAGCCCCACCTGCTGGCGGGTGAGTTTCACGCGCCGCATGGCGGAGGGTGCGAAAGACAGGCCGCTGAGCTCGCTAACCGCACGCGCCAGTTCTGCCGATTGGTTGAAGCGCCGCCGGAAGAAACGCCGCCAGTGCAGCGGCACCGGCACCACCACATCGGCATCGGCGATGAGATCAGCACCCGCGCGCACCATCCAGCGCGCCATCCAAGGCGCCAGATCGGTGCGATCCTGGTATTTCAGCCCTTGCACCATCTGGCGGGCGACGCCGGAATAGGCGACGGCTGCTCGCGCCCGCTCGAAGGGCGGCGGATCGGCGATCGCCTCGGCCGACAGAAAACCCTCGCCCATATGGTGGGTGAACGGCGTGCCCATCACCGGGCACCAGGGCCGCTCCAGGAGCCGCAGCTTCGGCCAGCAGGCGCCGCACAGCACGCCGGGCTGCGAGACATGCCGGCGGCAACCCGCACAGACCGGCGGAAACAGCATGCGCGCCGGCCAGCCGAGGGCCGATCGGGCGAGGTTCCTGATCCGAACAGACTTGATCTCTGGCATCGGATCGGCCACGTGGTTGGTTCTCCGCACCGAGTGTACCAAGTATATCAGGGCGTGGACAAACAAGGATCCGCCCGTTGCAGCCTATTATGGATACCTCTTTGTGGCTGGCGCACAAGCGGCGCGCACTCAGCCACCCGGTCGACGGTGCCGATTTCCTGATGAACCGCGCCGCCGAGGATCTTGCCGACCGGCTGGGGGCCGTCGAGCGCCGGTTCGGCAAGGCGGCGGTGCTGTTTTGCCAGACGCCGGCCGCGACCGATGTGCTCGCGGAAAGCGGCAAGGTGGCCGAGATCGTCCGCGTCGAGACGGACGCGGTTTTCCTGACGGGGGCCGCCGGCTTGGTCGCACCGCTGGAAACCGTGCCCTTCGAGCCGCAAAGCCTCGATCTGGCAGTGTCGCTTCTGTCGCTCCAGGCGATGAACGACATTCCCGGCATGCTGATCCAGATCCGCCGCGCGCTGCGGCCGGACGGGCTGTTTCTCGGCGCCTTCGCCGGTGTGGGCACGCTCGGTGAGTTGCGTGAAAGCCTGCTTGCGGCCGAGACCGAGCTTTACGGCGGCGCCAGCCCGCGCGTCATCCCTTTCACCGACGTGCGCGATGCCGGCGCGCTTTTGCAACGCGCCGGTCTTGCCTTGCCGGTCGCCGATGTCGAGACCGTGACGGTGCGCTATGCCAATTTGTTTGCCTTGATGGCCGATCTGCGCGCCATGGGCGAGACCTGTGCACTTACCGACCGCAGCCGGCGGCCGGGGTCGCGCAAGCTGTTTGCTCGTGCCGCGGAAATCTATGCCGAGCGGTTTTCCGACCCCGACGGCCGGATTCGCGCAAGCTTCTCGATGGTCTGGATGTCCGGCTGGGCGCCCGATGCATCGCAGCAGAAACCGCTGAAACCGGGTTCAGCCAAGGTCTCGCTCAAGACGATATTGGAAGGGCCTGAAGGGCATTAGCCTGTCCGCAGGCGCGGACAGATCGAAATCAGTTTGCGAAGGCGTTCGCTAGCCGGCTGCTGTTGTTGCTGAACAGCCAGGTGATAGAGTTGAAGACCTGGCTGATACCGCCGACGATGGTCAATGACAGCACACAGATAATCAAGGCGTATTCGACCGCCGTAGCGCCGGTCTCATCCTTCAGAAAATGCAGCAGCACTGTTTTCATCACCTCGATCCCCTTGCAAGGACCTTACTGCCGACCTGTTAAGAAAGGTTAACGGCAAAGCCTTAACAGGCGGTGAAACCGCCACGTCATCCGGGTCAGCAGTCGCCGCTGGTCCTGCCGTTGGAGTCGATGATGCAGACCGAACCGGGCTGCGCCTGCAGCACGCTGCGGCGCACCGTATAGGTGCTGCGATGGCTGATCGAGCCGGTGGCAGTCATGTCGAGACCGCCGGGAAAATCATCGCGCGCCGATTGCAAGCGCGTCTGGCTGTCGAGGAAAGGGGTCGCGATCAACGCCAGCGCCACCGCGGCCGAGCCGAACAGCAGCGTCACGCGCAGGATGCCCATGCCCGCATCGGCGGCGCGAAAGCCGCGGTCGGGCCGGATCGAATCCCAATCCCTGTCCAGGCTCATCCTATCGCTCCCCAGCCAAGCCGCGACGACACGGCCATGCATCAATTTTTCATGATGAGATAAATCTTCCATTAACGCTGACTGATATGGGCCGTGGCCCACTTCTCAGAGCAGATCGATCAGGAACGGGATCAGCGGCGCGTCGGCCGGCGGCATCGGATAGTCGCGCATCTGCTTCGGCCGCACCCATTTCAGCGCCTGCCCTTCCCGGGGCTGGGCGATGCCGCGGAAGCGGCGGCAGACGAACAGCGGCATCAGCAGATGGAAGTCGTCATAGGAATGGCTGGCGAAGGTGAGCGGCGCCAGGCAAGGGATCTCGGTCTCGATGCCGATCTCTTCATGCAATTCGCGGATGATGCATTGTTCCGGCGTCTCGCCGGGCTCGACCTTGCCGCCGGGAAATTCCCACAGGCCGGCAAGCTGCTTGCCTGGCGGCCGTTGCGCCAGCAGCACGCGGCCGTCGGTGTCGACCAGCGCGCAAGCCGCGACCAGGAGCAGGCGCTTGCCGGTGTTGGCCAGATCATTCATGCCCAACGTCACTCATGACCAGGCGGCCGGCGATAATGGTAGCGATAGACTTCCTCGAAGCCGAGCGAGCGATAGAGCGCCAGCGCCGGCACATTGCCGGCCTCGACCTGCAGCCAGGCTTCCCGCGCGCCGCGCAGCCGCGCCCATTTCAGCGCCGACCGGATCAGGTTGCGGCCATGGCCCTTGTTGCGCGCCGCCTTATCGGTGGCGACTTCGAACAGGCCGGCGAGATCGCCGTCATGCACGCAGATCAACGTCGCCAGCGCCTCTGCCCCATCTTCCAGTGCGAACAGCCCGGCCTCGGGCTGGATGGCGCCGATGATCTCCGACAGGCCGGGCCGCAGCGATACGTCCGAGCCGCTGACCTTGAGCGACGCGCCGATGAAGCGGCTGATGTCCTTCAGCGGAATCTGGTCCATGGCGGCATCGAGTTGCGCGTCGGCCAGCGGCAGCCGCATGACCAGCGATTCGTCGAACCGGCTCCAGCCCTCTCTGTCGAGATGGCTGGCGAGATCAGGACCCGACAGCGGCGACATGCGGAAGGTCAGTGGCCTGCCATAGGCGTCGAAGCGACGGCTGGCGCGGCCGATGCGGTCGGCTATGTGCTGGATATCGCCGGGATCGAGCGGGTTGACCGAGTTCAGCCGCTTGGCCGGATGGCCGGCGGTGAGCCGCACCACCCAGGTGCCGTCATAATGGACGGCGGCCGCCGGCCAGGCGCGAAAGCCGGCCGCCTCGTAGCGGCGCACGATGGCAAGCATGCTTGCCGGATGCCTGGAAGCCAAAACCGTCAGCTCCGATAATCGCCGTTGATGGCGACATATTCCTTGGTGAGGTCGCAGGTCCACACCGTCGCCTTGCCGCGGCCGATACCGATATCGGCGCGGATGCGGATATCGTCGCGCTTCATATACGCCGATGTCTTTTCTTCCGAATAGGCCGGGTCGCGCTCGCCCTCATGCGCCAGCCGGTTGTCGCCGAACCAGATCGACAACCGGTCGCGATCGGCGGGTTCGCCGGCCTTGCCGACGGCCATGACCACGCGGCCCCAATTGGCGTCCTCGCCGGCGACCGCCGTCTTGACCAGCGGCGAATTGGCGATCGACAGCGCGATGCGCTTGGCCGAGCGGGCCGATTTCGCGCCGGTGACGGTGACTTCAACCTGCTTGCGGGCGCCCTCACCGTCGCGCACCACTTGCAGCGCCAGCGACTTCAGCACCTTGCCGAGCGCCCGGCGGAACTGGCCGAGCCGGGCATCCTTGGGGTCTGTGATCTCGGGCGCGCCGCGCTTGGCGGCCTTGCCGGTGGCAAAGATCAGCAGCGTGTCGCTGGTCGAGGTGTCGCTGTCGACGGTCACCGCGTTGAAGGTCTTGGCCGTGCCGCGCGACAGCAGGTCCTGCAGCACGGGGGCCGCGATCGGCGCGTCGGTGGCGATGAAGGACAGCATCGTCGCCATGTCGGGCGCGATCATGCCGGCGCCCTTCGAGATGCCGTTGATGGTGACATCGGTGTCGCCGAGCTTGACCGTCTGCGTCGCCACCTTCGGATAGGTGTCCGTGGTCATGATGGCCTTCGCCGCCTCGGTCCACAGGTCGGGCTTGCCGTCGCTGACCAGTCCGGAAAGCAGGTGGCTGAATTTGGTCGTGTCGAGCGGCTCGCCGATGACACCGGTCGAGGCCAGGAAAACCTCACTTGGCGTGCAGCCGGCCGCCTTGGCCGCCGCTTCGCCGGTCAGCGCGGTGGATTCGCGGCCCTTCCTGCCGGTGAAGGCGTTGGCATTGCCGGAATTGACGACCAGCACCCGCGCCTTGCCGGCGGCAAGGTTCTGGCGGCAGAAATCGACCGGCGCCGAGGGGCATTTCGACTTGGTGAACACGCCGGCGACCGCGGTGCCGGCATCGAAGACCATGGCCAGCAGGTCGGTGCGGTTCTTGTACTTAATCCCGGCTTCGGCGGTGGCGATGCGCACCCCTTCAATGACAGGCATTTTGGGGTATTTCTTCGGCGCAAGCGGCGAAATCGTCGTGGACATGGGGACCTCGGGCGGGAAAATCGCAAGGGGAAGGCCGGTTTGCCCGATACGGCGCGCCGGCGCAAGGGCGTTTTCGCCGCGCCTGCCGGGGCGACGAACCACGCCGGATTAAGCCTGCATTTCAAATCTGTTGGCGTCGCCGGGGCCTGTGGCGCTATGATCGCGACCCATGGGCAGGCTTGCGATCCTCGCTTGGGCATTTCTGGGACTTCTGTTGCTGAGCGCCGACGCTGAGCCGGCGCGGCGCGTGGCGCTCGTCATCGGCAATGGCACCTATGCCGAAGCCGGCACGCTGGCCAATCCGGTCAACGACGCCCTCGACATCGCCGACAAGCTGCGTTCCATCGGTTTCGAGGTCATCGAAGGCAACGATCTGGGCAAACGCGAGCTCGAACGCAGCATCGGCGAATTCTCCGATGCGCTCCAAGGCGCGGGCGTCGGGCTGTTCTACTATGCCGGTCACGGCCTGCAGGTCGACGGGCGCAACTACATCGTCCCGGTCGACGCCAGGCTCGACATGCCGGTGAAGCTGCAGCTCGAAGCCGTGCCTATCGATGAAGTCCTCGACATCATGGAACAGCAGACCAAGGTCAGCCTGGTGTTTCTCGATGCCTGCCGCAACAACCCGTTTGCCCGCAGCCTGAGCCGCACCGCGACCACGCGCTCGGCGACGGCGCTCGCCGGTCTGGCGCAGTTCGATTCGACGCGCGGATCCTTCATCGCCTTCTCGACGGCGCCGGGCGCGGTTGCCATGGACGGCACCGGACGCAACTCGCCCTTTGCATCAGCCCTGTTGCGGCACATCGCCGAGCCCGGCCAGAGCATCAACGACATGATGATCGCGGTGCGCCGCGACGTGGTTTCGCAAACCCGCGAAGGCCAGCGCCCCTGGGAACAGGGCTCGCTGCTTGAGCGCTTCGAATTCGTCCCGGGCGATGGGCCTGCCCCGGAGCCCAAGCCGCCGGCTGAGCCAGCACCAGCCTCGCAGGTCGCGGCGCTGGAGCGCTCGGTGGGCGACGACAAGGCCTCGATCGAACAATTCCTGCGCCGCGACTATCTGACGCCCGACACCAGGACAATGGCTGAAACGGTCAAGCGGATCTACGGCCCGTCGGCCACCATTTTCGGCACGCGCTACGACGCCGATGCCATTGTCAAGGTGAAGACCGACTGGTTCGCGCAATGGGCCTCGTGGTCATTGGGGCTGGAACCCGCCAGCCTGGAGATCACGCCGCATGGCGAAAACCGCACTGAGGCCGTCTTTGCCATGCGCTACGACTATGTGCCGAAGGACAAGTCGGCGGCGCGGCTGACCGGCAAGGCGCGCGTCACACTCGGACTGGTCAAGGCCGAGGACGGATGGCGCATCGAGTCCGAAACCTCGCAAGCCATGCAGTGATGGCCTGATCCAAGCGCGAATTCACGCGCTTTCGCGCGGCATGAATTCGGTGGCGAAACAGAGCACTGCCGCAACCGGGAGCGCCAGGCCGATCCAGGACACCAGCGGCCAGCCGTCTTGGGCATACGCCCAGCCGCCGACGGCCGAGCCGATCGCGCCGGCAATGAAGAACGTCGCCATGTAGAGCCCGTTCAGGCGACTGCGATGTGCTGCGCCGAGCGCGAACAGGTCCCGATAGCCGAGGACCAGGTTGGTCTGCACGCCGAAGTCGAGCACGATTGCCGCGGCGACCAGCAGCGCCAGCGAAAACGTCGAACCGCTGCTGGCGATGTGGGTCATGAGAAACGCGACGGCGACGCACAGCATGGCAAAGGCGGTTGCCGGGCGGCTCCATCCGCGGTCGGCAACCCTTCCGGCGAGCGGCGCGGCGATTGCGCCGGCGACGCCGGCCAACGCGAACAGGCCGATGCCGCCCTGCGTCAGGCCGAAATCGGGTCCGGCCAAAAGCAGCGGCGTCGTCGTCCAGAACAGGCTGAAGGCCGCGAACAGGAAGGCCTGGTAGAGGGCCCGCCGCCGCAGCACCGGCGTCGTGCGCGCAATATGCACCATGGACGCCAACAGCGCGCCATAGCTCAGACGCGCCGTCGGTACGCGCCTGGGCAGCGCGAACCGCAGCACCGCGATCAGCAGGATCATGACGGCGCAAGAGGTGAAGTAGACCACATGCCAGGACGACAGCGCCGTGATGAAGCTGGAAAACGGCCGAGACAGCATGATGCCCAGCAGCAATCCGACCGAAACATTGCCGACCACGCGGCCGCGCCTCGCCTGTGGCGCCAGGTGTGCCGCATAGGGGATAAGCGCCTGCACCGCGACCGAGCCGAGGCCGACAAACAGCATCGCCGCCAGAAAGGCCGCCGGTTGCGTTGAAATCGCCGCGCCCAGCAAGGCCAGCGTCGCGACGGCCAGGATGCCAAGCACGAGCCTGCGGTTCTCCATGAGGTCGCCGAGAGGCACGATGAACAGCAGGCCCACCCCGTAGCCGATCTGCGCCATCGTGACGATCAGGCCCGCCGCATGCGGCGGGAGGCCAAGTTCAGCGCCGATCGGGCCGATCAATGGCTGTGCATAGTAAATATTGGCAACGATCAGCCCGCAGGCGGCGGCCAGCAAGAAGGTCATCCAACTCGAAATTGTCGTCTCGGCGGGTGCGGAGCCGGATGCGATAATGGTGGTCATGACGATACTCATCGGAACGAAACGTTTCGTTGAATAGAACGAACCGTTCCGTTTCGTCAAGCGATGATGTATGAACGTCTCGATGCGTGAGCATCTCGATGTGAGAGCATCGCTTGGCAGCGGCGCATTTTGCGGCCAAATGGCTTCATTTAGTCCGCAAAAGGCAAACAGTTGCCGGCGGTTGTCGTTTTACACGAGAAACCGCTTCAGGAGGAACGGCCAATGGGCGAAATCGCCGATCCGGCACGCAAATCGATTGGCGCCAGGCGCAATCCCGACAGCGCCGAAGCCATTCTGGAGGCTGCCGAAGCCGTGCTGATCGAGGCCGGCTATGCCGGCTTCTCGATCGAGGCGGTGGCGCGGCGCGCCCGTGCCGGCAAGCCGACCATCTATCGCTGGTGGCCGAGCAAGGCGGCGCTGCTGCTCGAAGTATACCAGCGCCAGAAGCGCGTCGACATTCCCGATACGGGAAGCCTTGAGGAGGATCTCGTCGGCTTCCTGATCAATCTGTTCACACACTGGCGCGAGACATCGTCGGGCAGTGTTTTCAAATCGCTGATCGCCGAGGCGCAGTCGGATGAAACCGCGGCCGCCGCCCTTGCCGGCTATGCCGGAGCGCGCCGCACCCACACCGGCCAGATCATCGAGCGCGCCAAGGCACGCGGCGAGATCGCCGGCGATATCGATCCGGGTGTGGTCGCCGATCTCATCGCTTCCTACGCGTGGCGGCATCTCTTGACCAACCGGCTCGACGAGCCCGAGGCGACGATACGCAAGATGGTCCGCTATCTCGTGCACGGCATAGCGGCATCAGGCAGATGATGGCGGCCAACAAAAAAGGGCGCGGCAACCCTTTGTTGCCGCGCCCTTTTTGAAAGAACGTTCAGGCTTACTTGCCGGCTTCCATCGTATCGACGGCCTGCTTCAGCTTGGCGTCGGGGATCTCGACCTTGGCGCCGGCGCGCAGCGACTTGACCAGCGCGAAATACTTGTCACGGATGACCGCCTGCTTGGCCTGGTCCTTGACGTCGTCGAAGGCCGGCGGCTGCTTGGCGCGCTTGTCCTCGAGCTTGATGACGTGCCAGCCGAACTGCGACTGCACCGGCTCCTTGGTGTATTTGCCGACCTCGAGCGCGAAAGCCGCCTTGTCGAACTCCGGCACCATCTGGCCAGGTCCGAACCAGCCGAGGTCGCCGCCATTGGACTTGCCCGAGGGATCGCTGGTGTGCTCGTTGGCGAGCTTCTGGAAATCGGCGCCACCGTCGAGCTGCTTGATGATCGCCTCGGCCTCTTCCTTCGTCTTCACGAGGATGTGACGGGCATGCACTTCGTTGACCGGCGGCGTGTTGGCGATTTCCTGGTCGTAACGGGCGCGGATCTCGGCGTCGGTAACCTTGTCGACGACGCCCTTCTCGACCATCTCGCCATGCAGCGCGCGCTGCTGCAGGAAGGCCATGCGGCGCTGGAAGTCGGGATCCTTGTCGAGGCCGTCGGTAACGGCCTTGGCGGCCATGACGCGGATTTCGATGGCCGCCGAAAGGGCAGCGGCGCGGCGCTGCTCGGGCGGCAGCTGCGCGAATTGCTGCGAAAGCTCGCCTTCGGCAAGCACCAGGTCGGCTTCGGTCAAGGGCTGGCCGTTGACCGTGGCGACCACGGCGTTCGGGTCGACCGGTGCAGCAGCCGGTGCCGTGGCGGCATCGGCCGGAGCAGCAGGAGCGGCCTCCTGCGCCATCACAGGCGACAGGCAAAGAGCCGACAGGCCGAAGGCCAGACCAAGGCTGGCGAGCGACGCACGGCGGAACAACAAGGGCATAAGGATGACTCCGGTGAAGGATTGTAAGGAGGGTTGGCTTCCAGATCAGCCAGATTGTGGCGGAATTTGGCGCGACCGGCAGGGCCAGCGCGGCGTTGACATCAGTTGAGCCCCCTCTTATCTGTCCAACGACTTTGCGTCCAGAACCGTTTTCCGGGCGCTTTTTGTGTTTGCCCGTATTCAGGCGGTGCGATCACGCGGATTTGATGGGGCCGGCCGGCGCCCGTCTCAAGATTGAGAATTCTATCGAAAGGACCATTGGATGGTCAGTCTCGGCGGTCTCGCCCGTAAGGTTTTCGGTTCCTCCAACGACCGTCGGGTCAAATCGACCCGGCCCCGTGTCGAGGCGATCAACGCCATGGAAAACGAGATGCGGGCGCTGTCCGACGCCGAACTCGCGGGGCGCACGGAAAAATTCCGCCAGGATATCGCCAATGGCGCCAGCCTTGACGACCTGCTGGTCCCGGCCTTCGCCACCGCGCGCGAGGCGGCACGCCGCGTGCTCGGCATGCGCCCCTTCGACGTCCAGCTGATCGGCGGCATGGTCCTGCACAATGGCGGCATCGCCGAGATGCGCACCGGCGAGGGCAAGACCCTGGTCGCGACGCTGCCGGTCTACCTCAACGCGCTGGCCGGCAAGGGCGTCCACGTCGTCACCGTCAACGACTATCTGGCCACGCGCGACTCCGAATGGATGGGCCGCGTCTACAAATTCCTCGGCCTCTCGGTCGGCGTCATCGTCCACGGCCTGTCGGACGAGGAACGCAGCACCGCCTACGCCGCCGACGTCACCTACGCCACCAACAACGAACTCGGCTTCGACTATCTGCGCGACAACATGAAGTACGAGCGCGCCCAGATGGTGCAGCGCGGCCACAATTACGCGATCGTCGACGAAGTCGATTCCATCCTGGTCGACGAGGCGCGCACGCCGCTGATCATTTCCGGTCCGCTCGAGGACCGCTCGGAAATGTACAACACCATCGACACTTTCATCATCCAGCTGCAGCCGCAGGATTATGAGATTGACGAGAAGCAGAAGACCTCGATCTTCACCGAGGAAGGCACCGAGAAGCTGGAGAATATGCTGCGCGATGCCGACCTGTTGAAGGGCGAGTCGCTCTATGACGTCGAGAACGTCGCCATCGTCCACCACGTGAACAACGCGCTGAAGGCGCACCGGCTGTTCCAGCGCGATAAGGACTACATCGTGCGCAACGGCGAGATCGTCATCATCGACGAGTTCACCGGCCGCATGATGCCCGGCCGCCGCTATTCGGAAGGCCTGCACCAGGCGCTCGAAGCCAAGGAGCATGTGGCGATCCAACCGGAGAACCAGACGCTCGCCTCCGTCACCTTCCAGAACTACTTCCGCCTCTACAAGAAGCTGTCCGGCATGACCGGCACGGCGCTGACCGAGGCCGAGGAATTCGGCAACATCTACGGCCTCGAAGTCACCGAGATCCCGACCAATCTGCCGGTCATCCGCAAGGACGAGGACGACGAGGTCTATCGGACGGTCGAGGAGAAATACAAGGCGATCGTCAAGGAGATCCGCGAAGCCAGCGCCAAGGGCCAGCCGACGCTGGTCGGCACGACCTCGATCGAGAAGTCAGAGCAGCTGGCGGATCGCCTGCGCAAGGAAGGCTTCAAGGATTTCGAGGTGCTGAACGCCCGCCATCACGAGCGCGAGGCGGCGATCGTCGCCCAGGCCGGCAAGCCGGGCGCCATCACCATCGCCACCAACATGGCCGGCCGCGGCACCGACATCAAGCTCGGCGGCAATGCCGAAATGCGCATCGCCGATGAGCTCGGCGACATGCCTGAGGGCCCCGAGCGCGAGGCCCGCGAAAAGGAAATCCACGCCGACATCGAGCGCCTGAAGGAAAAGGCGCTGGCCGCCGGCGGTCTGTACGTGCTCGCCACCGAGCGCCATGAATCGCGCCGCATCGACAACCAGCTGCGTGGCCGCTCCGGCCGCCAGGGCGACCCGGGCCGTTCGAAATTCTTCCTGTCGCTGCAGGACGATCTGATGCGCATATTCGGCTCCGAGCGCATGGACGGCATGCTGCAGAAGCTCGGCCTCAAGGAAGACGAGGCGATCATCCATCCCTGGATCAACAAGGCGCTGGAAAAGGCGCAGAAGAAGGTCGAGGCACGCAACTTCGACATCCGCAAGAACCTCCTGAAATATGACGACGTCTCCAACGACCAGCGCAAGGTGGTGTTCGAGCAGCGCATCGAGCTGATGGACGGCGAAGGCCTGTCGGAAACCATTGCCGAGATGCGCGAGGGCGTCATCGACGAGATCGTCGCCAAGGCCATTCCCGAAAACGCCTATGCCGAGCAGTGGGATGTCGCCGGCCTGAAGGCCGAGGTCGCCGAATTCCTCAATCTCGACCTGCCGGTCGAGGAGTGGGCCAAGGAAGAAGGCATCGCCGAGGACGACATCCGCGAGCGCATCACTGCCGCAGCCGACGCCGCCGCCAAGGAGCGCTCCGAGCGCTTCGGCCCCGAAGTGATGAACTATGTCGAGCGCTCCGTCGTGCTGCAGACGCTCGACCATCTGTGGCGCGAGCACATCGTCAACCTCGACCATTTGCGTTCGGTCGTCGGCTTCCGCGGCTACGCCCAGCGCGATCCGCTGCAGGAATACAAGGGCGAAGCCTTCGAGCTGTTCCAGGCGATGCTCGGCAATCTGCGCCAGGCCGTCACCGCGCAGCTGATGCGCGTCGAACTGGTCCGCCAGGCCGCCGAAGCCCCGCCCCCGGAAGCGCCCGACATGTTCGGCACGCATATTGACGGCACCACCGGCGAGAACGATTTCGAAGGCGGCGAAACCGCCCTCCTGGTGCGCCAGGAGCAGAACGCCGTCGTCGCCCCCGAAGACCGCGACCCCAACAACCAGGCAACCTGGGGCAAAGTCGGCCGCAACGAAGCCTGCCCCTGCGGCTCCGGCAAGAAATACAAGCACTGCCACGGCGCGTTTGCGTAAGGACGCCTCTTCTTCCTTCTCCCCGTCACTATACGGGGAGAAGGTGCCCGAAGGGCGGATGAGGGGCGGCGCTGACGTTGGCGATTGGCGGCGCTAATCCGGCGAATGTCACCTCATCAACGGTCATCGCACCGCAAAAGTCGCGCACGACGCTGCGCCGTCCGAGCCTTTCCGACGCTTGCATTGAAACAGCACGTGGAATGACAGCTGGTTGACCCGCACCCGGCGTTCTCTCGCCATCCGTTATGCCCCCGGAACATCAAAAACGCGCTAGCCGCGCACCAGCGGCCTGCCAGCCCTCCGCTATGGCTCCGGGCGCTCATGCTCGAAAAGCCAAATCGTTGGCTTTTCGTCCGCTGCGCACCGCCCCCTCACCCAACCGTTTCTTAATGTGTCTCCGCTACACCGAAGCCTGAAAAAGAGGCGGAAAACGGAGAGAGATCGGGGTGCGCTTTTCTGCGGCCACGACTGCCGGGCGGTTCTTGCCGCAGCGTTTGGCGCTGCGTGTCGAGCCGTTGCTTGGCCGCATCGACGCCGTGCTGTTCACCGCCGATGAGCGCGGCGAGGCCGGCCGCATGTCGGTCATCGCCTTCTCCATCCGCATCGTCAGCGCCGTCATCGCCTTCATCAGCCAGGTGCTGATGGCGCGCTGGATGGGTTCGTTCGAATACGGTATCTTCGTGCTGGTCTGGGTGACGATGGTTATCGTCGGCAACCTCGCCTGCCTCGGCTTCCACACCTCGGTCATCCGCTTCATCCCCGAATACCGCGAACGCGGCCTGATGGACGAACTGCGCGGCATCGTCGTGGCCAGCCGCCTGTTCGTGCTGATCGCCTCCACCATCATCGCCGGGCTCGGCGCGCTTGGCGTCTGGCTGGCGGCGCCCTGGATCGAAAACTACTATGTGATTCCCTTCATCCTCGGCGTCATCTGCCTGCCTATGATCGCGCTGTCGGACCTCTTGCAAGGCCAGGCCAGAGCGAACAGCTGGGCGCTTTTCGCCCTGTCGCCGACCTATCTGATACGGCCGGTGCTGATCCTGCTGTTCATGGCGCTGATGCTTTTCGCCGGCTACGCCGCCGATGCCAGGACGGCGATCTTCGCCTCGATCGCCGCCACCTATGTCACCACGCTGGCGCAGCTGATCGGCGTCACGCACCGCATGGAAAGGCAGATCCCGGCCGGGCCGATGAAGGTGCATTTCGCGCAATGGTTCATCGTCTCGCTGCCGATCTTCCTGGTCGAGAGCTTCTTCTTCCTGCTCACCAATGCCGATGTGCTGATGGTCGGCGCCTATATGGATCCCAACGACGTCGCCGTCTATTTCGCCACGGTCAAGACGCTGGCGCTGGTGCATTTCGTCTATTTCGCCGTCAAGGCCGGCGTCGCCCAGCGCTATGCGCAGTTCACCCATGGCGAGCCGGAAAAACTTGCCGCCTTCGCCCGCGAGACGGTGTCGTGGACCTTTTGGCCCTCGCTGCTGATGGCGCTGCTGGTGCTGCTGCTGGGCAAGCCCATGCTGGTGCTGTTCGGGCCCGAATTCACATCGGGCTATCCGCTGCTGTTCCTGCTCGTCTTCGGCGTCGTGGCGCGCGCCGCCGTAGGCCCTTGCGAAAGCCTGCTCACCATGAGCGGCAACCAGAACATCTGCGCCGCCGTCTATGCCATGACACTGGCCTTCAACATCGGCCTCAACGTGGTGCTGATCCCGATGTTCGGCCTGTGGGGCGCCGCCATGGCCACCGCCTTCGCCATGATCTTCGAGGCCGGCGCGCTGTCCTTCACGGTGTGGCGCAAGCTCGGCATCGTCATGGCTATCTTCGTGCCTGCCAAAGGAGCCGCCTGATGGCCGCCATCCCGTTGCTCGAGGAAACCAGCGGCGGCACCGCCGGCGCCATGGTGTCCGGCCTTGCCGGGCTGTCGCGCGATCCCGATCCCGCCCATATCGAAATCCTCGCCAACAACCGGCCGGAGCGCAAGCTTGCCATCTATCCGGCGTCCGCCGGCTTCGACCTGGTCGAGGAACTGGACTATCTCTGCGCCCGCACGATCGAGCCGAACGTCTTCTTCAACCCGCGCTTCCTGGCGCCGGCCATGCCCCGGCTGGAGGATCGCGAGGTGCGGCTTGCGGTGATCCGCGACGGCGACGAATACCGCAACCGGCTGCGGCTCCTCGTGCCGATTTCGGTGGAGCGTCCGGTGGTGCCGCTCGGCGTTCCGGTGATGCGCACCTGGTCGAGCCCGTTCGGTCCGCTCGGCACGCCGCTGATCGACCGCGACGATCCGGTCGGCGTCGTCGAGGATTTCTTCTCGATGCTGTCGCGCCCGCACCTCAAGCTGCCGAAGGTCTTCGTGCTGCCCGACCTCAGGCTCGACGGTCCGGTGGCTAGCCTGCTCGACACCGTAGCCGAGACGCGCGGCCTGACGCTGGTCACCACCGGCCAGACCCAACGCCCCGTGCTGGACAGCGAACTCGATGGCGACGACTATCTCAAGGCTTCGCTGCGCTCGCACCATTACCGCGAATTCCGCCGCCTGAAGCGGCGCCTTGCCGACATGGGCAGGCTGGAGCATGTGGTGGCGCGCGGCCCCGAGGAGATTCGTCACGCCATCGAGAGCTTCCTGACGCTGGAAGCGTCCGGCTGGAAGGGCCGCGAGCGCACCGCCATGGCGATCGACCGCTTCCGCGCCGCCTTCGCCCGCGAGGCCGTGCACCGGCTCGCCGAGCAGGACATGTGCCGCATCCATTCGCTGACGCTCGACGGCCGCACCATCGCCTGCCTGATCGTCTTTGTCGAAGCAGGCGTCGCCTATACCTGGAAGACGGCCTATGACGAGACGCTGGCAGCCTATTCGCCGGGCACGCTGCTGATGATCGAGGTCACCCGGCAACATCTCGACGACCCCAACATCATGATGACCGATTCCTGCGCGGTGCCGGACCACCCGGTGATGAGCCGGCTGTGGGCCGAGCGCAAGCCGATCGGCACGCTGGTGATCGGGCTGACGCCGGATGCCGACCGCCTGGCGCGGCAAGCCGCCTCGCAGTTGCATCTCTACCGCGAGACCCGCAACATGGCCCGACTGCTGCGCAACCGCATGAAGAGCTTGCTGAGACGGCGGTAGGCCTGCCCTTGGGCGGCAACGGTGCCAACCCGAAATTGCCACACCCTGGCCCGTGGGCCGCGCTGCTGATCGGCATCGCGATCATATTCAAACACGCATTCTGGCACGACGAGATCAAGACGGTCGATCGGCCGAAGGGCATTCCAACGGTTGTTGTGTCTGCGGACAGCCTCTGTAAGCTGTCCTGATCCCTCAACGCCGCGAAGTAGTGGCGCGCGCCGCCGGCGACAAATGGAACATCGGGATCGGCTACAAGCACTCGCTCCGAGCGGATTGGCTGGGCGCAGGCTGGCGCTGTGGCCAGCCTGCGGCCGAAATCCTCTCGGCTGCGTCAGGCGCAGCCGAACCCATCCGTGGCCTGACTGAGCTTGCCCGCCTCACGGGCAGGCAAGCAACATGGGCAGTTACTGAAAAATGGAATGGTGCCCCTAGCCGGGATCGAACCAGCACTCCTTGCGGAACTCGATTTTGAGTCGAGCGCGTCTACCAATTCCGCCATAGGGGCTCAGGCCGGGCGGCCTGGATGGGCGCGGACTATACGGTCGGAGGCCTGTTCGTCAACTGGCCAAATCTCGGGATCGCCGAGATGCGACCAATCTTCGCCTTTTGATTTCGTGACCGTGCTGCCATTGTGCAGCGCGGAAAATCTTTCTAGACAGGCGGCGCATCAAAGCGAGGCGTCCCACTGGATGGATGGCGCGCTTTGGGTCTTTGTTTTGAGCATGCCATTGCCCCGAAACCGCTGCGCACCGTTTGGGCGATACGCATAGGAGTGCCGATGCTTCGCGGACTGTACGACTGGACCTTGTCGCTGGCGGCCCGGAAATCCGCGGAATGGTGGCTTGCCATCATCGCCTTCATTGAAAGCTCGTTTTTCTTCGTGCCGGCCGATGTGCTCTATCTGCCGATGGCGTTGGCACGCCCCGACCGCGCCTACCGCTATGCGCTGACCGCCACGGCCGCCTCGGTGCTGGGCGGCATCGCCGGCTGGATGATCGGCTATTTCGCCTACGACACCATCGCCCGTCCGATCCTGGAGCATTTCGGCGGCCTGGAGACCTTCGAGCGCTGGCAGAATTCCGGCACCGGCCTGATGCTGGTGCTGCTCGTTACTTCCGGTCTCGCGCACCTGCCCCCGATCAAGGTCGTCACCATCCTTGCCGGCGCCCTGCACGTCAATTTGCTGATCTTCATCATCTCGGCCATCGTCGCTCGCGGCGCGCGCTTCCTGCTGTTGGCCTGGCTGCTGCGCCGCTACGGCGAATCGATCCGCGAGTTCATCGAAAAGCGTCTCGGGCTGATCGCCGGCGCCGCGGCCGCTGCCCTGATTTTGCTCTATATCGTCTTCAAATACGCGTTCTAGTCCATGTCGCCCAAAAGTGCCCTGCGGTTTTGGGACAACGACATGGACAAAAAGTGAGCCGGCGAACTCAACGGACAAAACCCTATGACAGCCACCATGAATGCCGACACCGGACGCCAGCGGACGCGGACCGCGCTGTTTCTCGCCGTCGCCATGGCCGCGACCGTCGGCTCGGCGCTCGGCTTCCAGTACATTGGCGGCTACATCCCCTGCCATCTCTGCCTGGAGCAGCGCACCCCCTACTACATCGGCGCGCCGCTGATGGTGCTGGCGGTGATTGCGTCGATGCTGCGCGCGCCGGCCTGGCTGACGCGCGGCCTGCTGGGCATTGGCGGCCTCCTGATGCTCTACGGCCTCTATCTCGGCGTCTACCATTCCGGCGTCGAATGGCAGTGGTGGGCCGGCCCGACCGATTGCACGGCGGGTGCCGGCCCGGTCGACACCGGCGGCAAGGGCGTGCTCGACGCGCTCGACAAATTCGTGCCGCCCTCCTGCGACAAGGCGGCCTTGCGCATCCTGGGCCTGTCGCTGGCCGGCTGGAATGCCATCGCCAGCCTGATCCTCGCCGCCGTCGCCTTCCGCGGCGCGCTGGCTCGCGACTGAAGCAGAACCAGCGCGACGCAGAGTTCGTCCAGAAATTCGTCAGGCTAAGTCGGATGGCGCGGATTTCGGGGTCGACGCAGTCGACGAGCGGAGCTTACTTAGGTGCGTGAGCACCGGCCTACGCCGGCCGTAGCCGTTAACTGCCGCAACTACCCACAAGGGCTTCGGTCGGCTAAGGCCGGCAGCGCGGAAAGCTGCGTCTGGCGGCCAGCAATGGCGGATTTCTGCCGGACTCTATGGCTCCAACTCGACATCCCAATAGAGATAATCCATCCAGCTTTCGTGCAGATGGTTGGGCGGGAACAGGCGGCCGTTGTTGTGCAAATCATGCACGGTCGGCTGATAGGGCTTCTGCAGCGGCCACATCTTGGCGTGTGCCGGCATCATGCCGCCTTTCCGCAGATTGCAGGGCGAACAGGCGGCGACGACATTCTCCCAGGTCGTCGCACCGCCGCGATGGCGGGGAATGACGTGGTCGAAGGTCAGGTCGTCGGGCGTGCCGCAATATTGGCACTGGAAGCGGTCGCGCAGGAACACATTGAAGCGGGTGAAGGCCGGGTGCCTGGACGGCTTCACATAGGCCTTCAGGCTGACCACGCTCGGCAGCCTCATCGAGAAGGTCGGCGAGGACACCGCATGCTCGTATTCGGCGACGATGTTCACCCGGTCGAGGAACACCGCCTTGATGGCGTCCTGCCACGACCAGAGCGACAAGGGGTAATAGCTGAGCGGACGGTAATCCGCATTCAGCACCAGTGCTGGAAGCCCATCCGGAGATACGGCAACCGTCACGTGTTTACCTCCTTGGTTCTAGACCCGAACGGCACGGATACTGTAAGCCCGACATGACAGGGATGTGAAGCGGATTGTCGCTTGTCCAAAGCGACAAAAATCCCCGATTTTTATGCTTTTTTGCGGATTCAGGACGGCGGCGCTGCGTCCCTGCCCCTGGTTTCGCGATAATAGGACCAGAAAAGCCGCGATGCGACACCTCGCCACGGGCTCCATGATTCGGCCAAAGCGATCAGTGTTTTCTCCGGCGGACGCGGGTCGATGCCGAGCGCATGGCCGACCGCGCTCTGCAGCGCGACGTCGCGCGCGGGAAAAATGTCGGGGTGCCCGGCGGCAAACAGAAGATACACTTCCGCTGTCCACGGGCCGATGCCAGGCACCGCCGTCATCGTCGTGATCGCCTCGGTCGCGTCCAGTGAACAGAGATGAAGGAGGTCGAGCCCGTCGGCCACGGCCTGGGCGACTGCGATCAGCCCGCGCTGCTTGGGCCGCGACAGGCCGGCCTCGCGAAACATGTCCTCGCCGGCGGCCAGGATCGCCTGCGGCGTCAGCGGATCGACCAGCTTCGTCAACCGGCCGAAGATGGCATCGGCGCTTGCCCGCGACACCTGTTGCGAGACGATGATCGAGGCCAGGCTCCTGAACCCCGGCTCCGAGAGCCGGAGCGGCACCTCGCCGGCCATGCCGCGCACCTTTTCCAGGCGCGGGTCGATGATGCAAAGCGCATCGAGCCCGCGGGCGATGTCGTCCAGTGTGGCGATGCGTTGCATGGTATCGTTGTCCGCGAATGTGCAGCAAAGTAGCAACGGCCAAAACCGCAGCACAACCCGATTGCCGCTTGAGACATGACGCTCCTGACATTCCGCTTCGCGCCCAGCCCCAACGGCGAACTGCATCTTGGCCACGCCTATTCGGCGCTTCTCAACCAGAGGCTCGCCGAGGCCCATGACGGCCGCCTGCTGCTGCGCATCGAGGATATCGACACAACGCGCTGCACGCCGCAATTCGAGGCGGGCGTGCTTGCCGACCTGAAATGGCTGGGCCTTGCCTGGGAAAAGCCGGTGCGCCGCCAATCCGAGCATTTCGCGCAGTATCAGGCGGTGCTCGACCGGCTGATCCAGGAGGATCTCGTCTATCCCGCCTTCATGAGCCGGGGCGACATCCGTGCCTTCATCGCCGACAGCGAAAAGCGCGGGCGCGACTGGCCGCGCGACCCTGACGGCGTGCCGTTATATCCCCCGATCGAAAAGGCATTGGCCCCGAACGAGCGCAAACGCCGCATCGCCGACAACGAACCCTTCGCCTGGCGGCTTGATGTCGATGCCGCTGTCGCGCGCGTCGGCGATCTCGCATGGACCGAATTCACCGATGAATCGCTGTCGGCGACCCGCTCGGTGGAGGCCCGCCCACAGGACTGGGGCGACGTGATCGTGGCGCGCCGCGACATCCCGACCAGCTACCACCTCGCCGTCATTGTCGACGATGCCCTGCAAGGCGTCAGCCATGTCGTGCGCGGGCAGGACCTGTTTTTCGCGACCAGCGTGCAGCGCCTGCTGCAGGAATTGCTCGGGCTGCCGCAACCCGTCTATTTTCACCATCGGCTCATCCTCGGCCCGGACGGGCGAAAGCTGTCGAAGAGCCTTGGCGACACCGGCCTTGCCAAATTGCGCGGGGCCGGCGCGTCACCTGACGATATCAGGCGGATGGTCGGTCTCTAAGCCTGGTGAAGGCCTCTGGGAAGCGTGTGTCGGGGCACCGCCGGTTGAATTCCCGTGATGCATGGATCAATCGTTTCGTTTTGCGCGCCGGATCGAACGGGATTACAGCAGCGCCACGGTCAATTTCTCACCAGCACGGCGATCTCCCGAAAATGCACAGCATCAAGCGGTTCATCCCGGCCACCTTCGTCGTCCTGTGGGCGACCGGCTTTATCGGCGCGCGCTACGCCATGCCATGGGCGGAGCCGTTCACCTTCCTTGCCGCCCGTTTCGTCATAGCGGCCATCCTGCTGGCTGCCCTGATGCCCGTCCTGGGTTCGAAACGCGCCACACGCAAGGAGGCGCTGCACGCCACCGGCGCCGGCGTGCTGATGCATGGCGTCTATCTCGGCGCCGTCTTCTGGGCCATCCACAGGGGCATGCCGGCCGGGTTTTCGGCCCTGATCGTCGGCCTGCAGCCGCTGATCACCGCCGTACTGGCCGGCAAGTTCCTGGGCGAGGCCATCCTGCCGCGCCATTGGCTTGGCCTTGGCATCGGCCTGATCGGCATCGTCATCGTGCTGTGGCCGAAGCTCGGCGCGCTCGGCGGCGGCGTAACGGCGGCGACGCTGACCGCCTCACTGGTCTCGGTGCTCGGCATGAGCGCCGGCACCATCTGGCAAAAGCGCTTTGCGTCCGGCGGCGACCTCGTGGCGGCGACCATGTGGCAATATGTCGGCGGCGCCTCGCTGATGATCCTGGCCGCGCTCGCTTTCGAAACGCACACCGTCATCATCAACGGCGAACTGATCTTCGCCATGGCCTGGCTGGTGCTGGTGCTGTCGCTCGGCGCCATCTTCCTCTTGATGGTGATGATCCGCGACGGCGAAATGTCGAAAGTCGCCTCGCTGTTCTACCTGGTGCCGGCGGTGACGGCCATCATCGCCTGGGCGCTGTTCAACGAACAGCTCAACGCGCTGCAGATCGTCGGCATGGCGATCACCACCTTCGGCGTCGGCCTGGCGACGGCGCGGCAGGGCAAGGGGAGAGCTGAGGGTTTGAAGAGAGCAGGAGAACTGAGGAACTGAGGAACTGAGGAACTGAGGAACTGAGGAACTGAGGAAAGCAGCCGTATTTGGCGCTGTGTATCTCGTCTTCAGTTCTTTAATTCTCCAATTCTCCAGTTCTTCCTTTCCTCATCCGACCCTCGCCCGCGCCTCCAGATAGCGGCTGATGGCGGCATTGAGCTCGCCGCCGAGGATGAAGATCGCCGAGACGATGTAGAGGAAGACCACCGCGATCATGATCGAGGCGAGACCGGCATAGGTCGTCACATAGGACGAGAAATGGTCGAGATAGGTAGCGAACATCGTCGAGCCGATAAGCCATGCGGCCAGCGTGAAGACGATGCCCGGCACCAGCGAGACGAAGCGGCGCTTGCCGGCCGGCAGCCAGTAATGCACGGCAAACAGCCCGCCGATGATGACGGCTGAGGCAATGACGTAGCGCCACAGCGTGATCGTGCCGGTATAGGGCTTTATCCATTCGAAATGCGCTTCCGCCAGCCGCGCCAGCAACGGCGCGAAAACCAGGAGCACGCTGATCGCCAGGAAGCCGGCCGTCGCGATCAGCACGAAGAAGATGCTCTGCACCCGGCGATAGATGATGCCGCGCGTCTCGGTTACGCGATAGGCGCGGTTGAGCGAGGTGCGCAGCGCCTCGATGCCGTTCGAGGCAAAGTAGGCGGCAAGCAGCACGCCATAGGTCAACAAATCGGTGCGCCGGACGGTCAGCACGTTGAGCACCTCATGCGCGATCGGCTTGGCGATCTGGTCCGGCCAAGTGTCGAACACCAGATGCACGGCCGTGTCGGCAAAGGCCTGGGCGCCGAGGAAGCTGCCCAGCGTGGTGGCGAAGATCAGGAACGGAAACAGCGCCATCAGCGACGTGATCGCCAGATGGCTGGCCATCGCCCAGCCATCATCGGTGTTGAAATGGCCGAGCGCGTCGTAGAGCACGCGGCGCAGAGCGACAATATTCCGCAGCAAGAACCCGCGTTCCCTTCGATTGTCTCGACGCCGCGAATATGGGAAGTGAATGCGGCAAATGGCAACCCTTGGCGAAACCACGAGTCCGACGGCGCAGCAGTTGCGCACCATCATCGTCACCGGCGCCTCGTCCGGCATAGGTGCATATTGCGCGCGGGCACTCAAGGCGGAAGGCTGGCGGGTCTTTGCAACGGCCCGAAAACCCGAGGACATCGCCGCCCTCGAAGCGGACGGCATCGAGGCCTTTTACCTCGATTACAGCGAACCGGACTCCATTGCCGCCCTGGTGACGGCGATGCTCGAGCGCACCGGCGGCCGGCTCGATGCCCTGTTCAACAACGGCGCATACGCCCAGGCCGGCGCGGTCGAGGATCTGTCGGTTGCCGCGCTCAAGGAGCAGTTCGAGGTCAATTTCTTCGGCTGGCACGATCTGACCCGCCGTCTCGTGCCGGTGATGCGCCGCCAGGGCCATGGCCGTCTCGTCCATTGCTCGTCGATCCTCGGCCTCGTACCGGTGCGCTTTCGCGGCGCCTATTCGGCATCCAAACACGCGCTCGAGGCGCTCATGCTCTGCCAGCGCCAGGAACTGGAAGGCAGCGGCGTCCATGTCTCGCTGATCGAGCCTGGACCGGTGAAGTCGAAGATCGCCAGCAACGGCCTGCCCTGGTTCCTGAAGAACATCGACATCGAGAATTCCGTGCACCGCGCGGACTATGCCGCGCAGCTGGAGCGGCTGCGCGCCGGCGGCAGCCAATCGGCGCTGAAGCCCGGGCCGGAAGTGGTCCACAAGGTTCTGCGCCATGCCCTTCTGTCGCGGCGCCCGCGCCCGCACTATGTGGTAACAGTGCCGGCTAAAATCGGCACGGCGCTCAAACGTATCCTGCCGGCTTCGATGCTCTACCGCCTGATGGCCAAACGCGCCTGAACGCGAAACAACTGGAAACGCTACAATGGCAACCGTCTTCAACATCCTCGCCATTCTGGTCATGGCCGCGGTGGTGATCGTCCTGATCCGAGGCCTCGTCAATATGATGCGCGGCGGTTCCGGCGTCACTTCGAACAAGCTGATGCAGGCACGCGTCATGCTGCAGGCGGTCGCGCTGGTGCTGATCCTTCTGGCCGTGTATTTCACCCGCAAGTGAGGATATCGGCAGCGGGGAGGCAACGTGGTCAAACTCAACAAGATCTACACCCGCACCGGCGATGACGGCACGACGGGTCTCGGCACCGGTGAGCGGCGGCTGAAATCCGACCTGCGCGTGGACGCCTACGGCACGGTCGACGAGGCCAATGCCTGCATCGGCATGGCGCGCGTGCACACGGCGGCCAGCCACCCGGCGATCGATGCCATGCTGTCGCGCATCCAGAACGATCTCTTCGACCTCGGCGCCGACCTTGCCGTGCCCGATGACGGCAAGCCGCTTGGCTACGAGCCCTTGCGCATCGTTGCCGCGCAGACCGACCGTGTCGAGAAGGACATCGATCTCCTCAACAAGGATCTCCAGCCGCTCAAATCCTTCGTCCTCAACGGCGGCACGCCGGCGGCGGCAGCACTTCATCTGGCCCGCACGGTGGCGCGGCGGGCCGAACGGCTGATGGTGGCGCTGGCCCAGGACCCGGGCGAACACGTCAATCGGGACGGGTTGAAATACATCAACCGGGTCTCGGATTTCCTGTTTGTCGCCGCCCGGGCGGTCAATGACAACGGAAATGCCGACGTGCTATGGGTTCCCGGCAAGAACCGCTGAACGGATCGAAACGCGGGAGGGGACCAGGCACGCATGTTCATCCCGCTTTACGACACAAACAGGCTGCGCCACATCCGCCTGCAATATGTGACGATCGGCCTGATCGTGGTCAACGCGCTGGTCTATTGCGCCACCGCACTCGGCGGCGAGAACTTCACCAATGCCGCCGTGCTTGGCCTCGGCTTTATCCCGTCCGTGGTGCACAACACCGCCGAGCTTGATCCTCGGTTCATCATCATTCCGGAAAGCCTGAGCTACCTCACCTATTCCTTCCTGCATGCCGACATCTTCCACCTTGGCGGCAACATGCTGTTCCTGTGGGTGTTCGGCGACAATGTCGAGGACGCGCTCGGCCACGTCCGCTACCTGATCTTCTATCTCCTGTGCGCCATCGCCGGCGCCGCCTTCCAGGGACTTGTCGCCTGGGATTCGCAGGTGCCGCTGATCGGCGCCTCCGGCGCCATCGCCGGCGTGGTCGTCGCCTATCTGATCCTTTATCCCAGGGTGAAGGTCTGGGTGCTGGCCTTTGCCCGCATCCCGCTGCGCATTCCGGCCTTCATCCCGCTCGTCCTGTGGGTGCTGTTCCAGGTCGTCATGTTCGCCGCCGCCGGCGAGGACCAGATTTCCTGGGCCTGCCATATTGGCGGCATCATTGCCGGTGCGGTGCTGGTGCTGGTGCTGCGCAGCCGCGGCGTGCCGCTTTTTGCCGGCGCCGACGAGGACACCGTGGCTCCCGCTCCCGACCAGCCGCCAGCTGCTGCTAAGCCAGCGGCGCCCGAACCGCCGGCCACAACGACGCGCTGGGGCCGAGGAAGCCCTTCTGGCTCGAACTGAACCGATTTGAGCGGCTTTCGGCGTATTGACGTCAAGAGTTGCCGCAACTACGGAAACGTCTCCGTCCGAGCCCCAGGGCTGTTAAGGAGCAGTGCAAGACGGTCAAAGACCAGAATTTCCATCCGGCCGGAATTCCGTCTGGCCGGAATTCAGTCAGGAATGTCGGCTTTCGACAACTCAGAAGGGGCACAAGCTGTTATAGCGCGCCCAACTAGCGTGAAGAGGTGACAGGCAAATGAAGATCCTTGTGCCCGTGAAGCGGGTTGTGGATGCGAACGTCAAGGTTCGCGTGAAGGCCGACGGTTCAGCGGTGGAACTCGCCAACGTCAAGATGGCGATGAACCCGTTCGACGAGATCGCGGTGGAGGAGGCAATCCGGCTCAAGGAAGCCGGCAAGGCCGAAGAGATCATCGTCGTCTCGATCGGCCCGCAGCAGGCGCAGGAAACCCTGCGCACCGCGCTCGCCATGGGCGCCGACCGCGCCATTCTGGTCAAGACCGACGAGCAGACCGAGCCGCTTGGCGTCGCCAAGGTGCTGAAGGGCGTGGTCGATGCCGAACAGCCCGGCCTCGTCATTCTCGGCAAGCAGGCGATCGACGACGATTCCAACCAGACCGGCCAGATGCTGGCGGCCCTGCTCGGCTGGGCGCAAGGCACCTTCGCCTCCAAGGTCGTCCTCGACGGCGACAAGGCCAAGGTGACGCGCGAAGTCGACGGTGGCCTGCAGACGGTGGAACTGAAGATGCCGGCGATCATCACCGCCGATCTTCGCCTCAACCAGCCGCGCTATGCCTCTTTGCCCAACATCATGAAGGCCAAGAAGAAGCAGCTCGACGAAAAGACCCCGGCCGACTACGGCGCCGACGTCAAGCCGCGCCTCAAGGTCATCAAGACCGAGGAGCCGGGCGGCCGCAAGGCGGGCGTCAAGGTCAAGAGCGTCGCCGAACTGGTCGACAAGCTCAAGAACGAAGCCGGCGTGCTCTGAGATCGGAAGGAACAGATAAAATGGCAATTCTCCTCATCGCAGAACACGACAACGCCAGCCTTTCCGACCAGACCGCCAAGGCGCTTTCCGCGGCCCTGCAGATCGGCTCGGACGTGCATGTGCTGGTGGCCGGCAAGGGCGCCAAGGGCGCGGCGGACGCCGCGGCCAAGCTCAAGGGCGTCAGCAAGGTGCTGCTCGCCGAAGCCGATGAACTCGCCGAGCGCCTCGCCGAACCGACGGCCGCCCTCGTCGTGTCGCTGGCCGGCGGCTATGACACCATCATCGCGCCGGCGACCTCGTCGGGCAAGAACGTCGCGCCGCGCGTCGCCGCCCTGCTCGATGTCGCGCAGGTGTCCGAGATCATCGAAGTGGTTTCGCCCGACACCTTCAAGCGGCCCATCTATGCCGGCAACGCCATCCAGACCGTGCAGTCGACCGACGCCAAGAAGGTCATCACCGTGCGCACCGCCTCCTTCCAGGCGGCGCCCGAGGGCGGCTCGGCCGCGGTCGAGACCGTCAAGGCGGCGGCCAATCCCGGCCTGTCCACCTTCGTCGAGAACAAGCTGTCGGAGACCGACCGTCCGGAACTGACCTCGGCCAAGATCATCATCTCGGGCGGCCGCGCGCTTGGCTCGTCGGAGAAGTTCCAGGAAGTCATCCTGCCGGTCGCCGACAAGCTCGGTGCGGCGGTCGGCGCCTCGCGTGCCGCGGTCGACGCCGGCTATGCACCGAACGACTGGCAGGTCGGCCAGACGGGCAAGGTGGTCGCTCCCGACCTCTACATCGCGGTTGGCATCTCCGGCGCCATCCAGCACCTCGCCGGCATGAAGGATTCCAAGGTCATCGTCGCCATCAACAAGGACGAGGAGGCCCCGATCTTCCAGGTTGCCGACTACGGCCTCGTCGGCGATCTCTTCGTCATTCTGCCGGAGTTGCAGAAGGCGCTTTGACGCTTTCCGACAAAGCGTATTAAATGCCTGGGGTGGGGTAGACGAAGTCGCCCCGCCCTTTTAGTTTGCACCGCACAAAAAGCAGGCCACAAAGGCCAAAAGCAATTCCAGCAAAAGTGCGCAGCGGTTTTGCGTCCGGAATTGCGATAGACTTAAGAGGTGGAGCGCTTTCGCAATGCATGCGGAAGGGCTCCGGACGGGATCGGTGTAATGAGCAAGATCGAGACGATCGGCATCATCGGCGCGGGCCAGATGGGTGGAGGTATCGCCCATGTCTCCGCGCTTTCGGGCTACAAGGTGCTGATCTACGATATTTCGCCCGACCGCATTGAAAAGGGCATCGCCACCATCAGCGGCAACATGGCCCGCCAGGTGGGCTCCGGCAAGCTCGACGAGAAGCTGCGCAACCAGGCGATGGCACGTATTTCTTCTGCACCGGCTATGGCCGATCTCGCCGGCGCCGATCTGGTGATCGAGGCGGCGACCGAGGACGAAACCGTCAAGCGCAAGATCTACGCGCAGCTCTGTCCGCAGCTCAATCCCGAAGCCATACTGGCGACCAACACCTCGTCGATCTCGATCACCCGGCTCGCCGCGCAGACCGACCGGCCCGAGCGCTTCATCGGCATTCATTTCATGAACCCGGTGCCGCTGATGAAGCTGGTCGAGCTGGTGCGCGGCATCGCCACCGAGGACCAGACCTTCGAGGCGGCGAAGACCTATGTGAAGCAGCTCGACAAGACGATCACGGTCTCGGAGGATTTCCCGGCCTTCATCGTCAACCGCATCCTGTTGCCGATGATCAACGAGGCGATCTACACGCTTTACGAAGGTGTCGGCTCGGTCGACGCCATAGACACCGCCATGCGGCTCGGCGCCAACCATCCGATGGGACCGCTGCAGCTGGCCGACTTCATCGGCCTCGACACCTGCCTGTCGATCATGCAGGTGCTGCATGACGGCCTGTCGGATTCGAAGTACCGCCCTTGCCCGCTGCTGGTGAAATATGTCGAAGCCGGCTGGCTCGGCCGCAAGACCGGGCGCGGGTTCTACGACTATCGCGGCGAGCACCCCGTTCCGACGCGCTGAGCCTCACGATCTTCGGGAAATCTCCCCTCAGGAGGCTGCGGCAAGCGGCTCCGGCCTGTCGTCGGTGATCCTGCCGTCGGGTGCCGCGCAAACGCATCCGCGGCCGGCCGCCTTGGCCGCGTAGCAGGCGGCGTCGGCCCTTGCGATGATCTCGTCCGCCTCGCCGCAATGGCCGTTGATCGCCGCCAGCCCGATGCTGGCGCCGATGGCATGCGGCCGGCCATCCCAGGTGAAGTTCAGGCTGGCTATGGCATCGATGATTGAGCGCGCCGCGATCCTGGCGCCGGCGGTCGAACCCGATTTCAGGACGACCGCGAACTCGTCGCCGCCAAGGCGCGCGACGATGTCTTCGGGCCCGAGCACGCCGCGCACGGCCTCGGCGACCCGCTTCAGCAGGGCGTCGCCGGCGGCGTGCCCGCCGGTGTCGTTGACCAGCTTGAAATGGTCGAGGTCGATGAACATGAACTGATGGCCGCTCCCGGCCGCCGTGCCGTCCTTGCGCGCTTGATCGACCAATCCCTCCATGGTGCGGATGAAGCTCGAGCGATTGGCAAGGCCGGTCAGCGCATCATGCGCGGCGGCATGGGCAAGCTGGCGCTGCAGGGCGCGCGCATCGGTGAAGTCCTGGAAGACGATGACCAGTCCGCAGAATTCGTTGCGCTCGTTCATGATCGGCGACACGACCTGGCGGATGCTGCAGCGCGTGTCGTCGCGGCGGATCAGCACGGCGCGGCTGTTCTGGTCGGAAGGCGCCTCCGCGCCGATCGCCGGCCGCGTCACGCCGATCCTGTGTCCCGTTTCCTCGTCGACCGCCCAATAAACATGGCCGAGCGTCTTGCCCAGAGCCGCCTCCGCCGAAACGCCGGTCAGCTTCTCGGCAACCGGGTTCATGAATGTGACGCGGTTCGCGGCATCGGTGCAGATGACGGCATCGCCGATCGACTGCAGCGTCACCCGAAGCCGCTCCTTCTCGTCGGCCAGCATTGCCGCCGACACGGTCAGGCGCTCCTCGGCCTCCTTGCGCCCGGTAATGTCGGTCAGGCTGCCGATGGCACGGATCAGACGCCCCTCCCCGTCGCGCTCGATGGCCTTGCCGCGGTCGAGGATCCAGATCCAGCGGCCGTCCTTGTGACGCATCCTGAACTCGGCTTCGAAGAACTCCGTCTTGCCGTCGAGATGGGCGCGGTCCGCCTCGGCGACGGTTTCGCGATCGTCGGGATGGATCATCGTCAGCCAACGATCGGGGTCGCCGTCAAGTTCGCCATCCGCATAACCGAGCATCTTGACCCAGGTCGAGGAGTAGGTCGTGCCGCCTTTGCGGATGTCGAGATCCCAGACACCCTGGCCGGCGCCGGCGAGCGCGAAATTCCAGCGCGTTTCGGCCTCGGCAATACGCGCCTCGGCCTGCTTGCGCGCGTCGATGTCCTCGATCTGCGAAACGAGATAGAGCGGGCGGCCGCTCGTCTCCTCTCGAATGACGGAGCCGGCGAGATGCGCCCAGACGGGCGTGCCGTCCTTCTTGAGGTAACGCTTCTCGAACTGGAAAGCATTGACCGTGCCGGCTTTGATGCCTTCCATGGTCTCTTGTCCGACATGCAGGTCGTCAGGGTGCGTGATCTGGAAAAAGGTCAGCGCCTCCATCTCTTCGCGGCTGTAGCCAAGCATCGAGGCGAAGGCCGGATTGGTCTGCACGATGCGCCCATCCAGGGCGACGACGACGATGCCGATTGCCGAGTCCTCCATCGCCCGGCGGAAGCGCTGCTCGCTCTCCGCGATCTGCCGCCGGTCTTCCGAGATGCGGCCAATGAAGAGATAGGCGAAAAAAAGCGCGCCGATTGTCATGGCGACCGACACTTGAAGGCAAAGCCTGAGCGCTTCCGCGCCAAGGTCCAGCCTCGACAACATGACCGAGGCCGCCGCCACGGCCAAGCCGGCCACGAGCAACGCCGGCGCTGCATGTTTGTGGAGCCTGATCGGTCCTCGTAGTCTCACGATCCGTGCCACCCCCGTGGGCAATCGCTTTTTCCCGAGAAAATCCTGAAGGATCGATTTTAAGGAAAGGTTGCGTGGGGGTACCGCGACATGGTCAACCGGCAAACAATTGCCGGCATGATTAAGGATCGGTATGCAGGGGACCTGTTTGCGGGTCCCGTGCTACCAGCGCACGAAAAACCGCCCGCCGAGCGCGCCAAGCAAGGCGAGAACCGCGATCGCGATCGTGTACCAGGTGGCGACGAAAAGCGGCGAATCGTCAAAACAGTGCGCGGCATAGAAGGTTGCCGCCAGCCCCCCGGCAAGCAGCCCCGCAACCGCGCCGGCAAGCACCGGCCGTGTCGGCGCGCCGTAGCGCAGCATCCACAGGAAGATGGCCAGAGGGCCGATGCCGATCAGCGGGATGAAGCCCATGCAGATCATCATGTTGGAGCCGATCATCCTGGTGCCCCACAACGCCTCCGGCACCATGAAGAGCTCCAGAACCACCGCCACGGCCACCAGCAGCGGCGCGGCCAGCATCCCTGCCATCGCCCAAGCCGTCGAGGCGCCAGGCGTCGACAGAGCGCGGATTAGGGCGAAGGCGCTGGTGGCCAGCTCGATGGTGAAAACGAACTTGGACAGGAAGCGCATCGTGTGCGCGGCAACCATGAAGTCGGGGCGCGGGCCGATCGTCAGCAGGAAAACGATTGCCGCGATGACAATGGCCGCGCCGGCAGCCAGCCACCAGGCCGAACGCAATGGCATCGCCTTGCTGGTTGCATCGGCGTCGAGCGCCTTGATGAGATCCTCGGTCCTCATGTCATTCCCGCCCGAACCGCCCCTGCCCGAATCGCTTGGCTATGGCGGCAAGCCCCCGATGCAGCGACACACGCACCGCCGTCTCGCTGATGCCGAACTTCGCTGCGGTCTCGCCGATCGAGCGGCCTTCCACCGATACAGCCGAAACCACCGAACGCTGTGCCGGCGGCAGCCCGTCCAGGGCCCTGTTGATGTCGCGCTCGCTGACGGTTTCGGTTTCCGGTTCGGCGAAGGTCTCGGCGATATCATCGACATCGATTTCAATGCGCCGGCCGCGCCGCCGGAACGCATCGATCAGCTTGAAGCGGGCGATGGCATAGATCCACGGCAGCACCGGCGCGTCCTGGCGCCAGGTATGCCGTTTCACATGAATGGCCAGCAAGGTTTCCTGCACGACATCCTCGGGGTCGACTCCGCCCTGCACGATCTTGCGCCGGACAAAGCCGCGCACCAGCGCGGCAATCCGGTGCAGAAAGTCGGCATAGGCCTTTTCATCTCCGGCGATCGCGGCCCGCAAGAGCCGGGAAAGCTCGGCTTCGTCCTTGCCGCTCACAAGAGTTCACTCCCCCGATTTTCGTGCCTCGGCACTGATTTGTTACGTGGCCGGCGAAATAATGTCCAAGCCAAACTACGGGCAAATCACGAAAGATTGCGGGTGCTTGAAGGCACAGCCCCAGAGCGGAGGTCTGCGGGGACGTCTTGCGGGAAACCATCGGTCCGGGCGGCCTTCACATGGAATTGTCCCCCTCACGCCGACCTTTGCGCCTCAGCGACCGATTGAAGCACATCAACAATCTTGACTACGCGTGTCAGGTATCGATAGGTGCAGCGTGACAAGACCAACCAAACGAGGATGACGCCATGAAATACACCCTTTCCGCCCTTGTCGGTGCCACCGCACTTGCAATCGGCCTGGCCGCCGGTCCGGCGACGGCGGAGGATGCCGGCATCATCGTCTACAACGCCCAGCACGAAAGCCTGGCCAAGGAATGGGCCGAAGGTTTCACCAAGGAGACCGGCATCAAGGTCACGCTGCGCAATGGCGGCGACAGCGACTTCTCCAACCAGATCGTCGCCGAAGGCGCCGCCTCGCCCGCCGACGTCTTCCTGACGGAGAATTCACCCGCCATGGTGCTGGTCGAGAATGCCGGCCTGTTCGCGCCCGTCGATGCCGACACACTGGCGCAGGTGCCGCAGGACTATCAGGCGACCAGCGGCAAATGGGTGGGCGTGGCCGCGCGCAGCACCGTCTTTGCCTACAACACGACCAAGCTAAAGGCCGACCAGTTGCCGAAGTCGCTGCTCGATCTCGCCGATCCGAGCTGGAAGGGCCGTTGGGCCGCCTCGCCCTCGGGCGCCGATTTCCAGGCCATCGTCAGCGCATTGCTGCAGCTCAAGGGCGAGGCCGCCACGGCGGACTGGCTGAAGGCGATGAAGGCGAACTTCACCGCCTACAAGGGCAACAGCACGGTGATGAAGGCGGTCAACGCCGGCGAGATCGAAGGCGGCGTGATCTACCACTATTACTACTTCGGCGATCAGGCCAAGACCGGCGAGAACAGCAAGAACGTCGCGCTGCACTATTTCAAGAACCAGGATCCGGGCGCTTTCGTCTCGGTCTCGGGTGGCGGCGTGCTCGCCTCGAGCAAGCACCAGAAGGAAGCCCAGGCCTTCCTGAAATGGGTGACCGGCAAGGGCGGCCAGGATGTGCTGAAGAACGGGAACTCCTTCGAATACGCTGTCGGCAAGGGTGCCGAGTCCAACCCGAAGCTCGTTCCGCTGGCCGACCTGCAGGCGCCGAAAGTCGACGCCACGACGCTGAACTCCAAGAAGGTCACCGACCTGATGACGGCAGCCGGCTTGCTTTAGTTGCCGTTCGTCCTAATAAGGACAAACCGACCGTGCTCCCGCGAGAATTCACCTTCCGCGGGAGCGTTTTGTTTTCGAGATGGCCTTCGTCGATGACGACACGCTGCGTTCCTGACCTCCGACCGTGGTCCCCTGGTTGCTGGCACCGCGCCGCAACCGCGGGGCGTCCGAGCTGATGCAGTCCGCGGTCGATCTCACGCGCGCCGGCCTGACGTCGAGGATGCGACAAATGCCGCAGCGCCGCGCCGCGCCCTGGCTTGTCACCGCCGCTGCTCTCGTCGCGCTGTTCGCCCTGTTGCCGCTCGCCTTCATCATCTGGATCGCAATCCAGACCGGCTGGGAGACCGTGTCCGCGCTGGTCTTGCGGCCGCGTGTCGGCGAACTGCTGATCAACACCACGCTGCTGGTGCTGCTGACCGTGCCGATCGCCATCGTGCTGTCGGTGGCGCTGGCCTGGCTGACCGAGCGCAGCGACCTGCCCGGCGCCAGGCTGTGGGCCTGGCTGTGCGTGGCGCCGCTCGCCATTCCCGCTTTCGTGCATTCCTATGCCTGGATCACCATGGTGCCCAGCCTGCATGGCCTGTGGGCCGGCGTGCTGGTGTCCGTGATCGCCTATTTCCCCTTCCTCTATCTGCCCATATCGGCGGCGCTGCGCCGTCTCGATCCGGCCCTGGAGGACGCAGCCGCCGCCCTCGGCCTTGGACCCCGGCGCGTCTTCTGGCGTGTCGTACTGCCGCAGCTGAGGCTCGCCATCTGCGGCGGCTCGCTGCTGGTCGGGCTGCATCTGCTGGCCGAATACGGCCTCTACGTCTTCATCCGCTTCGACACCTTCACCACGGCGATCGTCGACCAGTTCCAGTCGACCTTCAACGGACCAGCCGCCAACATGCTGGCCGGCGTGCTGGTGACCTGCTGCTTCGTGCTTCTGGGCCTCGAAGTTCTGGTACGCGGCGAGGAGCGTTATGCCCGTGTCGGCTCCGGCGCGGCGCGCCACCAGCAACGCACGAGCCTCGGCCGCGCCACCATGCCGAGCCTGCTCTTGCTGGTCGTCACCACGCTGCTGGCGCTTGGCGTGCCGTTCGTCATCATCGGCCGCTGGCTCGTCGCCGGCGGCGCCGAGGTCTGGCGTCTCGACGAGATTGGCCTGGCGCTTGGCCAGACGCTGTTCCTGGCGCTTGCCGGGGCACTGCTTGCCACTGTCGCCGCCATGCCGATGGCCTGGATCTCGATCCGCGCGCCGGGACGGCTGCAACGCCTGCTGGAGGGTTGCAACTACATCGTCGGCTCGCTACCGGGTGTCGTCATCGCGCTGGCGCTGGTCACCATCACCGTGCGCATCGCGCTGCCGCTCTATCAGACGCTGTTCACGATCCTGGTCGCCTATGCCCTCATGTTCCTGCCGCGCGCCCTGGTCAGCCTGCGCGCCTCGATCGCCCAGGCACCGGTCGAGCTCGAGCGCGCCGCGTCCAGCCTGGGCAGGCGCCCGCTCAACGCGCTGTGGTCGACGACCATCCGCCTGTCGGCGCCAGGTGCCGCGGCCGGCATGGCGCTGGTGGCGCTCGGCATCATGAACGAACTGACCGCGACCCAGATGCTGGCGCCGAACGGCACCCGCACGCTGGCCATGGCATTCTGGTCCTACAGCGGTGAGATCGACTACGCCTCGGCGGCCCCTTACGCCTTCATCATGGTGGCGATGTCGCTGCCGCTCACCTGGCTGCTCTATGTCCAGTCGAAACGGATGGCCGGACGATGAGCTTTCTCGAAATCAAAGGCCTGCACAAGCATTACGGCCCCGTCGCAGCCCTTGCCGGCGTCGACCTCGATGTCGCCAGCGGCAGCCGGACCGCAATCGTCGGACCTTCAGGCTGCGGCAAGACCACCTTGCTGCGGCTGATCGCCGGCTTCGAGGCGCCGGACCAGGGCCGCATCGTGCTCGACGGCGAGGTGCTGGCCAATGGCGGCGCCGCGGTCCCGGCGCATCGCCGCGGCATCGGCGTGGTGGCGCAGGACGGCGCCCTGTTCCCGCATCTGACCATCGCGGACAATATCGGTTTTGGCATGGGCCGAGGCGAGGACAAGCGCACCGAGCGCATTGTCGAACTCGCCTATATCGTGGGCCTGGACAAGGCGATCCTCAAGCGCCGCCCGCATGAGCTTTCCGGCGGCCAGCAGCAGCGCGTGGCGCTCGCCCGCGCCATGGCGATGAAGCCGCGGCTGATGCTGCTCGACGAGCCGTTCTCGGCGCTCGACACCGGCCTGCGCGCCTCGATGCGCAAGGCGGTGGCCGAACTTCTGGAGGCGGCCGGCATCACCACCATCCTGGTCACCCACGACCAGGCCGAAGCACTGTCCTTCGCCGCCCAGGTGGCGGTGATGCGCGACGGCAAATTCTCGCAGGTCGGCACGCCGCGCGATCTCTACCTCAAGCCGAAGGACAGGATGATCGCCGAGTTCCTCGGCGACGCCATCATCCTGCCGGCGAGCATCTCGGGCGGCTTCGCCAACTCGCCGCTCGGCCGCATCGCCGTCGATACCAATGACAGCCGCGATATTGCCCGCATCATGCTGCGGCCGGAGCAGATCGGGCTGAAGCGCACATCGCGTGAAGGCATGTCGGGCACCCCCGACATGCTGTTCGGCGAGGTGACGGAATCGGAATTCGCCGGGTCAACCTGCATGATCGCGGTGCGGCTGCTGAACAATGCCGATCCACCAGACGCCGCCGCCATCGGCAACACGCCGCTGATCCTGCGCAAATCCGGCATGGACGCACCGACAGTAGGCGAGATCGTCCGGCTCACCGTGTCGGGGAAGGCGCATGTCTTCGTTTGAAGGCCCAACGGCGCTGCCCCCGGGGGCGCGGTGGCGGGATCACGCGATGATGCGTTTTCCGGATTCGGCCAAGTAGATCGGCCACGGCTCAGCGAGGCATTAGAGCGCCGGCTCGGGCACGGACGCCTTGAAGACATCGAGGCGGCTTCCCGTCTCCGATGAGAAGAAATGCATGTCCTGCGGCGAAATCTTCAGGCCGACCTGGCTGCCGGGCTCGGGGTGGACGGCCTCCGATGTCATCACCGAAAACGGCGCGCCGTCGAGATCGACATAGATGACCCGCCCCGCGCCCAGTTCCTCGACCAGGTCGACGGTGGCGTCGAGCGCACCGGCCGTGCCGGGCGCCACCAGTCGGACGGTCTCCGGCCGGATGCCCATCGCGACCTTGGTGCCGACCGGCAGGCCGGCGCGTGCCATGGCCAGGCGCCGGCTGCCGCCGAGCAGCGACAGCCCATCGAGTTCGACCGTGCCTTCCAGAATGTTCATGGCCGGCGCGCCGACGAAGGTGGCGACGAAGCGGCTGGCCGGGCGGGTGTAGATCTCACCTGGCGTGCCGACCTGTTCGACGCGTCCGCCATTCATCACCACCAGCCGGTCGGCCAGCGTCATCGCCTCGACCTGGTCATGGGTGACGAAGACCGAGGTGGCGTTCAGCCGGCGATGCAGCTTGCGGATTTCCGAGCGCATCTGCACGCGCAGCTTGGCATCGAGATTGGACAGCGGCTCGTCGAACAGGAACACCTTCGGCTCGCGGATCATGGCCCGGCCCATGGCGACGCGCTGCCTCTGGCCACCGGAAAGTGCCATCGGCTTGCGGTCGAGCAGGTGTTCGAGCTCCAGCGTGCGGGCGACCGCCTGGATGCGCTGCTGGCGCTCGGCCGAGGGAACGCCGGCGACCTTGAGCGAATAGCCGATGTTCTGCGAAACACTCATATGCGGATAGAGCGCGTAGTTCTGGAACACCATGGCGCAGCCGCGCTCGCGCGGTTCGAGCTTGTTGACCACCGTGCCGTCGATGGCGATCGTGCCATCGGAAATCTCCTCGAGCCCGGCGATCATGCGCAGCAGCGTGGACTTGCCGCAGCCCGACGGTCCCAGGATGACGACGAATTCGCCAGAGGCGAAGTCGAGGTCGACGCCGTGCACGACCTGCGTCTTGGCGTAGTTCTTCTTGACGCCGCGTATGGCGATGGAGGCCATTCTTGTCTCCTATTTCTCGGTGGCGATCAGGCCGCGCACGAACCAGCGCTGCATCAGCACCACGACGACCAGCGGCGGTAGCATGACGATCAGCGTCCCGGCCATGGCGATGTGCCATTCGGGCGCGCCGCCGACATTGGGGATGAGCTGCTTCAGCTCGGTTACCGCCGTGGCATGCGATTGGTCGGTGGTGATGAGCAGCGGCCACAGGTACTGGTTCCACGCCCAGAGGAACATGATGGTGCCGAGCGCTGCCATATTGTTGCGCGACAGCGGCAACAGGACATCGATGAAGAAGCGCAGCGGACCGGCGCCGTCCATGCGCGCGGCCTCGGTCAGCTCGTCTGGAACGGTCAGGAAGAACTGCCGGTAGAGGAAGGTGCCAGTGGCGGTGGCGATCAGCGGCAGGATCAGGCCTGGATAGGAATTGAGCATGCCCAGGTTGAGCGCGACATGCACGCCCGAGACTTTTTCGATCAGCCAGGAAATCCCGGTCAGGTCCAGGATCGCCTGATAGGGCTCAAGGACGTTGGCGACAACCGCGTAGGTCGGCACGATGCGCACTTCGAGCGGCAGCATCAGCGTGATGAAGATCAGCCAGAAGATCAGCATGCGGCCGGGATAGCGGAAGTAGACGATCGAGAAGGCGGTGAGTGCCGAGATGATCACTTTGCCGGCGGCGACGCCTGTCGCCATGATGAAGCTGTTGAGCAGCTTGGGACCGAGATCGGCCGTCGTCCAGGCGGTCTTGATGTTGACCCAGAAGTCGCTGCCCGGCAGCAGTGACATCGGCACATCGTTGACATCCTTGAGGTTGTGGGACGCCGCGACGACGACAACCACGAACGGCGCAATGCAAAAGACGAAGCCGATGAACAGGATCAGATGCGTGAAGAAATTCAAGAACGGTGTGCGCTCGACCATGTCCATCTCACCTGTAATGCACGCGCCGTTCGATGAAGCGGAACTGGAAGATGGTGAGCACGATGATGAGCAGCATCAGGATGATGCTCTGCGCGGCGGCTCCTGAATAATCGAGGCCTTTGAAACCGTCCGAATAGATCTTGTAGACCATCAAATTGGTCGCGTTGGCCGGACCGCCTGATGTCATGATGTCGACGATGCCGAAGGAGTCCTGGAAACTCTCGGTGATGTTGATGACCAGCAGGAAGAAGATGGTCGGCGTGATCAGCGGAAACTGGATGTCCCAGAAACGCCTGATGACGCCGGAACCGTCCATCGCGGCGGCCTCGACCAGCGAACGCGGGATGGCCTGGAACGCGGCGAGGAAGAAGATGAAGTTGTAGCCGACATATTTCCACGAGAAGGCGACGATGATCGAGGCCATGGCGTCGGCGCCGTCGAGGCCGGGGTCCCAGAAGCCGGGCCAGACCTGGTTGACCATAGCCATGAAGCCGGCCTCCGGCGCCAGGATGAAGCGGAACGCCATCGCCAGCGCGGGCGCCGCGATGCCGTAGGGCCAGATCAGGACGACGCGGTAGAGCCGCGAGCCGGCGAGCTGCCGATCGGTCAAGGCAGCGAGCACCAGGGCGATGAACATTGCAAGACCGGTGCTGATACCGGCAAAGACAAGGCTGGCGGTGATCGAGTTCCAGTAGTCGGCGTTGGACAGGATGGAGCGGAAATTGTCGAGCCCGACCCAGATGTTGCCGCCGCCCCAGGGCTGCTGCAGCGTCAGCGACCAGTACACGGCTTGGCCGGCCGGCCAGTAGAAGAAGGTGAAGATCAGGAGGAGCTGTGGCACCGCGAAGAGGATGCCGATCGTCCATTTGCCGAAAGTGACGCGTTTTTCCATCGATCCGCCGATGCCGTTGAACCGTCAGCCCGCTTTCTCAGCGGAAGACTAAAGCATGTCTCCCGAAAATGGGTACCGGTTTCGGGATAAAGACATGCGTAAAAATCAAAACCGGTATGAAATGGCCGCCCGTCGAATCTCGACGGGCGGCCTTGGCGTTTCAGGCATCAGGGCAAGGTCTTGCCCGGATAGGTCTGCTGGAAGCGGTCGAGGATGGCGTCGCCGTTCTTGACCAGCGTGTCGAGGCCTTCCTGGACGCTGACCTTGTTGGCGAAGATCGCCTGCATCTGCGTGCCGAACTCGGCGCGGATCTGGGTGAAGTTGCCCAGCCGGATGCCGCGGGTGATTTCGGTCGGCTCGGACGCGGTCAGGCTGGCGATGGCGACTTCGCGGCCCTTGAAGGGGGCCTTGTCGTAGAAGCCCTGGCCCTTCATGTAGTCGAAGCCCGACTTGGTCACCGGGATGTAGCCGGTGTTGGTCGACCAGAACAAAGCCGTCTTGGGGTCATGGATGAAGTTCAGGAAAGCGGCCGCGCCCTTGTATTCGGCGTCCGACTTGCCGGAAAGCACCCACAGCGAAGCGCCGCCGACCAGCGAATTCTTGCGCTCCGTGCCGGCATAGACCGGCAGTTCGGCGACATCCCACTTCATGCCTTCCTTCTGGGTCCTGCCGACCGTGCCGTGGTCGCCGACCGAGGTCAGGATGACCTGGCAGGTGCCCGAGGCGAAGGCCTGGACCATGTCCTGGCCGAGATCCTTGGACTTGATCTTGATCAGGCCGGCGTCATACCACTTCTTGAGGTCGGTGACGTACTGGACGAACTTGGTCTTGTTGACTTCGAGGCGCGCGTCGAGACCGTCATAGCCGTTGTTCTTGGTGGCGATCGGCTGGTTGTGGAGCGCCGAGAACTGCTCCATCAGCTGCCAGCTTTCGTTGGCCGAGATGTTGATGGCCATCGGACACTCATAGCCGGCCTCCTTCAACGCCTTGAGATCGGCGCCGACATCTTCCCAGGTCTTGGGCGCTTCGGTCTTGCCGATCTTGGCGAAGGCGTCCTTGTTCCAGTACATCAGCGGGGTCGAGGAATTGAACGGGAAGGACAGCATCTCGCCTTTCGACGTCGCATAGTAGCGCGCGATGCCGGGGAAATAGTCGGCGTAGTCGATCTTGTAGCCGTTCTCTTCCATCAGCTTGTCGGCTGGCTTGTAGGCGCCCGACAGCATCATGGTGGCGGTGCCGACGTCATAGACCTGGACGACGGCCGGCTGCTTGCCGGCGCGGAAGGCCGCTATGGTGTTCTGCAGCGTGGCGTCGTAATTGCCCTGGCTGGTGCAGACGACTTCGTAGTCCTTCTGCGATTCATTGAAGTTCTTGCACAGCGTGTCGACGACACGGGCGAGGTCGCCCGAAAGGCCGAACCAGAAGTCGAATTTCACCGGTTCCGCAGAAGCAGGCATCGCCAGCGCAGAGCTGAGCGCACCAGCGGCAAGGGCAGCAAAGCCCCGCTTGATCATAGTCATGGTTTTCCCTCTTGAGTGGCTGGAGACAAGGGTCTTGCGCAAGTCCTTGCCCGCTCTCTTAGAGAAGGTATGTGACAGTTCTGTTGTGGCTCTCCGGCCTTTGCACAGCTGCTCGTTCCTCTCCCTCGGCGGCTTGGCCGGCGTCAAAACGCACACCGGCGCATAGGTAGCTAGCGCGACTGCAAAGGACGTAAAGGCCATGCCGGCCGCGATGATTGTCCGGCTAAAGGTTGGATGGACCGCGGGTGCGGCAGAGGGCACCGACCATGCGTCAGGAAAGCACGTTCTGGTTGCAGGCGACTTTATCGATCCTTCAACAGCCAGGTCTTAATCAGTCATATTTCGTTTTTTATTTCCAGATGGGCTTGGGGATATAAGATGTTGACGGTCTATAATTGTATCGTGAACCAGCACGATCTGAGACTGGTCGCACTCGCCGCGCTGATCTGCGGAATTTCCTGCTTCTCCGCTGTCAGCCTGCTTCACCACATCAGCCGTTCGACGGACCGCAACCGCCTTGCCTGGCTGATGATCGCGGCGACGTCGACCGGTTTCGGCATCTGGGCAACGCATTTCATCGCTATGCTCGCATTCACGCCGGGCATACCCAGCGCCTATGATCCGTGGCTCTCCGTGCTCTCGCTCGCCGCCTCGGTCGCGCTGACGGCGGCCGGCATGTGGATCGCCACCTTGCGGCACGAGTTCGACTATCATCTCGTCGGCGGCGCCGTTCTGGGCGGCGGCATCGCAGCCATGCATTATATCGGCATGGCGGCATTCGAGGTGCAGGGCCGCATCGAATGGAACCTGTTGATGGTCGCCGTTTCCCTGCTGGCCGGCGTGACGCTCGGGGCGCTGGCGCTGCATGTCGTGCTGCGCCGCCCTTCCTCGACGGCGACGTCCGCCGGCGCGGTGCTGCTGACGCTGGCGATCTGCACCTTGCATTTCATCGGCATGGGCGCCGTCTCGATCTTTCCAGATTCCTCGATCGTCATATCCGAGTACACGATCGAGCCGACCTCGCAGGCTTTCGCGGCCGCGGCCGCCACGCTGGTGATCCTGGTGCTGTCGGCATCGGCGCTGTGGATCGATTTGCGCTTCCGTCGCCAGAAGCTCGAGGTCGATCGCATGCACGGACTGGCCAATGCCGCCGTGGAAGGCCTGATCGTCTGCGACGGCAACCGCATCGTCAGCGCCAATGACAGTATGGGCAAGCTGAACGGCACGCCTGCCGCGACGCTGAACGGAATGGAACTGCGCGAGCTTTTCGACGACCACACCGCGACCGACGCTGCCAGCCTGGCAGGCCAGCCATGGGAGGCGGAGTTGAGGAACCGCGACGGAACGCGAATTCCCGTCGAGCTGATCGCCCGGAGCATCGACTATTGCGGCAAGCCCCACAACGTCATCGCCGTCCGCGACATCCGCGAGCGCAAGAAGGCGGAGGAGGAGATCCTTCGTCTCGCCCATTTCGATCCGCTGACGGGACTGGCCAACCGCCGCTCCTTTTCCAGCCGTCTCGACATGGAAATCGCATCCATGAACCGGATCGCCAATACCGAAAAGGGCATCAAAGGCCGGCACCTTGCGCTTCTGCTGTTCGACCTCGACCGCTTCAAGGAGGTTAACGACCTTTACGGACATGGCGCCGGCGATGCGATGCTGCAAAAGGTGGCGACCTGCGCGGCCGGCGTTCTGCGCCACGGACAGATGCTCGCGCGCCTCGGCGGCGACGAATTCGCCATCATCGCCCCCAACCTGCCCGACCCGCAGGCGGCGGGCCGCATCGCCGGCTCGCTGCTCGCCGCCATGCGCGAGGAAAACCGGGCAGCGGCCGGCGGTGGCCTGGTCTCGGCCAGCATCGGCATCGCGATCTATCCGCTCGATGCCGAAGACCCGACCGCCCTGATCAGCCATGCCGATACGGCGCTCTACCGCGCCAAGACCGAAGGCAGGGACACCTATCGCTATTTCGAGGCCTCGATGGGTGCCGAGGCCCGAGACAAGCGCATTATGGAGCACGAATTGCGTCAGGCCGTCGTGCGCAACGAGTTCTACCTCGTCTACCAGCCGCAGAAGGAGATCAGCAGCGGCAGGATGGTCGGCTTCGAAGCCCTGATCCGCTGGCGCCATCCCGAACGCGGCGACGTTTCCCCCGCGACATTCATCCCGGTGGCCGAGGAAAGCGGCGCCATCGGGCAGATCGGCGACTGGGTGCTCGACGCGGCCTGCGAGGAAGCCGCGCGCTGGGAAAATCCGCTGACGGTCGCCGTCAATGTCTCCGCGGTCCAGCTTCACAATCCCAATTTCAGCCGCAAGGTCCATGAGACGTTGCTAAGAACGGGTCTTGCCCCGACAAGGTTGGAGCTCGAGATCACCGAAACCGCGCTGGTGAAGGACATGCCGCGTGCGCTGGCAACCTTGCGCCAGGTCAAGTCGCTTGGCGTGCGGGTTGCCATGGACGATTTCGGAACCGGCTATTCCTCGCTCTCCAACCTGCGCGCCTTCCCCTTCGACAAGATCAAGATCGACTCCTCCTTCATCAAGGCGGTCGACACCAACGGTCAGGTCGCGGCGATCGTGCGCGCCGTGCTGGGGCTGGGGCGCGGCCTTGGCCTGCCGGTCCTTGCCGAAGGCGTCGAGACGCTTGGCGAACTGAAGTTCCTGGACGCCGAGGCCTGCGAGATCGGCCAGGGCTACTATCTCGGCAAGCCGGCGCCGATCGAGGCGTTCGACGACCTGACCGGCCACGGCAAGCGCACTCCGGCTCGCGCCGACCGTCGCGATGGCAATCTCGTATTGCTCAAGCCAAGCGTGCGCTCGGCTTGACCTAGAGCGGCTCACGGTTTCACGGATACGGCGAACCGCTCTAACTCTTTGTTCTGACGCAATTCCCGACGGAAAAGCGTTTCACACTTTTCCTGGAATTGCTCTACGACCCGAGCGCCGCGTCGACCAGCCGCCTGGCGTCAGGCCCGGACCATTCGGCCGGACCGTTCATATGCGCGATCAGGCAGCCTTCGCCGTCGATCAGCATGGTGACGGGAAGGCCGAGCGCCAGGCCGCGCGTCTTGAGGTCGTTGAACAGCGCCACCGTCGAATCCCGGTAGTAGCCGAGCGCTTCGACGCCTGTTTCCTTGAGAAACTTCTTCGGCTTCACATCGTCGCCGGCATCGACATTGACGGCGACCACCTGAAAGCTGTCGCTGCCCTTCTCCTTCTGCAGCGCATCGAGCGCCGGCATTTCGGCGCGGCACGGCGCGCACCACGTCGCCCAGAGGTTGAGCAGCACCGTCTTGCCGGCATGGTCGGCGATGGTCATCGGCTTGCCGTCCGGACCATTGAAGGCAAGGCCTTTCATCGATTGCGGCGGATCGGCGGGCAAAAGCGCCGCGACCTCGCCGGTGGCGGCGGCGGCGATCTTCTTGGCGCGGTCGTTCTTGGCGGCGCAGGCGACGTCATCCTTGCTGCCGCCGACCGCCACCTGGGCCGGTGCATTGTTGCCAGACCGGCTCTCGCTGACATATACCGCGACCGCGCCGGCCAGCGCTCCCGCCACCAAAGCGGCGAGGATCAGGCGCGGGGCCGGGAAAAATCTGTTTCCGTCTGCCATTTTCTCAAAACTGCTCCGAAGCACGGGTTTTATAGCGATGAGCGACAAGAAGACCAGCAACCAGATGTGGGGCGGACGATTTGCCTCGGGTCCGGCCGCGATCATGGAAGCGATCAACGCGTCGATCTCGTTCGACCGCAAACTCTACGCGCAGGACATACGCGGCTCGATCGCCCATAGCGAGATGCTGGCGCAAACGGGCATTATTTCGGCGGCCGATCAAGAGAAAATCGCTCACGGCCTGAACACGATCCTGAAAGAGATCGAGGCCGGCAGCTTCGAGTTCTCGACGAAGCTCGAAGACATCCACATGAATGTCGAGGCACGCCTCGCCGACCTGATCGGCCCGGCTGCCGGCCGCCTGCACACGGCGCGCTCGCGCAACGACCAGGTGGCGGTGGACCTGCGGCTCTGGGTCAAGGACGAATGCTTCCGCGTCGCCGAAGCGCTGAAGGGCCTGATCACGGCACTGCTGGCGCGGGCCGAGGAGCATGCGGCGACCGTGATGCCCGGCTTTACCCATATGCAGGCGGCGCAGCCGGTGACCTTCGGCCATCACTGCATGGCCTATGTCGAGATGTTTGCGCGCGACCTGTCGCGCGTGCGCGACGCCATCGAACGCATGGACGAGAGCCCGCTGGGTGCCGCCGCCCTCGCCGGCACCAGTTTCCCGATCGACCGCCACCGGACCGCCAAGGCGCTCGGCTTCCGCGAGCCGATGCGCAATTCGCTGGACAGCGTCTCCGATCGCGATTTCGCGCTGGACTTTCTCGGCATGGCGGCGATCTGCGCCACGCATCTGTCGCGGCTGGCCGAGGAGATCATCATCTGGTCGACGCCGCAGTTCGGCTTCATCAGGCTGTCGGACAGTTTTTCCACCGGCTCCTCGATCATGCCGCAGAAGAAGAACCCCGACGCCGCCGAACTGGTGCGCGGCAAGACCGGCCGCGTCAACGGCCATCTGGTCGGCCTGCTGACGGTGATGAAGGGCATGCCTTTGACCTATGGCAAGGACATGCAGGAAGACAAGGAATCGGTGTTCGATGCCGCCGAGACGCTCGACCTGATGCTGGCGGCGATGACCGGAATGGTCTCGGACATGACGGTCAACGCCGCCGCGATGAAGAAGGCCGCAGGCTCCGGCCACGCGACCGCGACCGACCTTGCCGA
Organism: Mesorhizobium sp. 113-3-3; assembly: GCF_016756495.1. NCBI lineage: Bacteria > Pseudomonadati > Pseudomonadota > Alphaproteobacteria > Hyphomicrobiales > Phyllobacteriaceae > Mesorhizobium > Mesorhizobium sp. 113-3-3. Next base: position 1,718,104 of record NZ_AP023243.1, on the reverse strand, counting down.
CTGGCTGGTGCGCACGCTCGGCCTGCCGTTCCGCGAGGCGCATCACGTCACCGGCCGCGCGGTGGCGCTGGCCGAGGAGAAGAAGGTGAGCCTGGAGAAGCTTTCGCTGGAGGACCTGCAGTCGATCGATCCCGGCATCACGCCAGATATTTTCTCGGTGCTGGCGGTGCAGAACTCGGTGAAGAGCCGCACCAGTTTCGGCGGCACCGCGCCGTCGGAAGTGAGGAAGCAGATCCGCTACTGGAAAAAGCGGCTGGCCAAAGCCTGAGCCAGGGGTGCAATACGCGGAGAACTCGGCTAAAAGCGGCGGCTGACAACACGTTTCGGACGGATGGATCGATGACCGGAAGCAGGATTTTGGTGACGCTGACGCTGCTGGCTGCGATGGCCGCCGTGACCGCCTGCGGCCGCAAGGCCGGTCTCGACACGCCCTATGAGGCGGCCGTGCAGGCGCGCAAGGATGCCGAGAAGGCCAAGGAGCCTTTGCCGCCGGAGCCGGAGAAACCGGTCAAGGACAAGAAGTTCATCCTCGACCCGCTGATCTAGAAACCGATCGGACCGGGTTGGTCTTCCGAACCCGATCTCGTCGTGCACCAACTTCCGGAATCACTCTCGTGAACCATTTCGACTACCGCGACGGCGTGCTGCATGCCGAGGACGTGGCAATCCCTGATATCGCCGCTCAGGTCGGCACGCCGTTCTACTGCTATTCGACCGCCACGCTGACCAGGCACTACCGCGTCTTCGCCCAGGCTTTCGCCGGCCTCGACGCGCAGGTCTGCTACGCCATGAAGGCCAACTCCAACCAGGCCGTGCTGCGCACCCTGGCCAGGCTCGGCGCTGGAGCCGACGTGGTCTCGGAAGGCGAGTTGCGCCGGGCACTGGCGGCCGGCATTCCGGCCAGCAAGATCCTGTTCTCGGGAGTCGGCAAGACCGCGCGCGAAATGGACCTTGCGCTGGAAGCCGGCATCCTTTGCTTCAACGTCGAGTCGGAACCTGAACTTGAGCTGCTGTCAGCCCGCGCCACAGCGCTTGGCAAGGTGGCGCCGATCTCGCTGCGCATCAATCCCGATGTCGACGCCAAAACCCATAAGAAGATCTCCACCGGCAAGGCCGAAAACAAGTTCGGCATTGCCTGGCAGCGGGCGCGGCAGGTCTATGCGCGGGCGGCAACGCTTCCAGGCATCAAGGTCGCCGGCATCGACACCCATATCGGCAGCCAGATCACCGAGCTGCAGCCCTTCGACGACGCCTTCGCCCTGCTGGTCGATCTGGTCGGCGCGCTGCGCGCCGACGGCCACGCCATCGAACATGTCGATCTCGGCGGCGGGCTGGGCATCCCCTACCGCGTCGACAACAACCCGCCGCCCCTGCCCGACGCCTATGCCCAGATCGTCAGGAAGCATGTCACCAAACTCGGCCTGAAGGTGATGTTCGAGCCGGGCCGGCTGATCGTGGGCAATGCCGGCATCCTCGTCTCGGAAGTGATCTTCGTGAAGGAAGGTGACGCCAAGAATTTCCTGGTCGTCGACGCCGCCATGAACGATCTGATCCGGCCGACGCTCTACGATGCCTTCCACGACATCAAGCCGGTCGTGCAGCCGCCGGCCGACACGCCGCGCATGATGGTCGACGTGGTCGGCCAGGTTTGCGAGACCGGCGACTATCTCGGCCTCGATCGTGACCTGCCCAGGCTGAAGGCCGGCGATCTCGTTGCCGTTGCCACCGCCGGTGCCTACGGCGCCGTGCAGGCCGGCACCTACAACACCCGACTGCTGGTGCCCGAGGTTCTGGTCGACGGCGACCGTTTCCACGTCGTGCGTCCGCGCCTGACCTATGACGATTTGATCGGGCTGGATTCGGTGCCAGACTGGCTCGCATAAGTCGGAATCTCACGACGGGGAGCAAATCATGTCGCAGGGCAATACCGTCACACGCGAACGCATTGCCGCGATCGAGCCGCGCATCCGCCCCTTTATCAGGCACACGCCGGTGCTGCGCGTCGACATGGCCGATTTCGACCGGCCGCCGCTGACGGTCGACCTCAAGCTCGAATGTCTGCAGCATTCCGGCTCGTTCAAGGCGCGCGGCGCCTTCACCAATCTTCTCGAACGACCGGTTCCCGAGGCCGGCGTCGTCGCCGCGTCGGGCGGCAACCATGGCGCCGCCGTCGCCTATGCCGCCATGCGGCTGGGACACAAGGCGACCATCTTCGTTCCTGAGGTGAGCCCACAGGCCAAGCTCGACCGCATTCGTTCCTATGGCGCCGACCTGGTCGTCGGCGGCGCCCGCTATGCCGAGGCGCTGGCCGCCAGCGAACGCTTCGCTGAGGAAACCGGCGCCTTGCAGATCCATGCCTTCAACCAGGAGGAAACGCTGGTCGGCCAGGGCACGCTCGGGCTCGAAATCGAGGCAGACGTGCCTCGGATCGACACGCTGCTGGTCGCCGTCGGCGGTGGCGGCCTGATCGGCGGCATCGCCGCCTGGTATGCCGGCCGCATCCGCATCATCGCCATCGAGCCCGAAGGCGCGCCGACGCTTCATCACGCCTTTGCGGCCGGCCATCCCGTCGACGCACCCGCCGAAGGCATCGCCGCCGATTCGCTGGCGCCAAAGCGCGTCGGCGAAATGATGTTCCCGATCGCCGAAGCCTTCGTCGAGCGCTCCATCCTGGTCAGCGACGACGATATCATCGCCGCCCAGAAGGCGCTTTGGAACCGGGTGCGCATCATTTCCGAGCCGGGTGGGGCTGCCGCCTTCGCCGCGATCTTGTCCGGCCGCTACACGCCGGCGCCGGGCGAACGCGTCGCCGTGCTGGTCTGCGGGGCCAACGCAAACCCCGCCAATTTCTGATTGCAACCATTTTGGCGGGCTTCACGTTTTTTCAAAGCGCCTCGCCTTTGCCGTGTTTGCTGGTATTCTTCGAGTCGTGAGGATCGGGCTATCCCGCCCGATTCCAGGAAGGGCCGATGACCGAACGACCCACCTTCAGCAGCGATCGCGGCCTGGCCGGGCGCCTGGCCTTGAGCCGGCTGGCAACGCGGGTCTCGATTATGGTCGAGCGCGGCTGGCCGCTGCTGCTGCCGCTGATCCTTCTCGCCAGCCTGTTCCTGAGCGTCTCCTGGTTCGGCGTTTTCTCCCGGCTGCCGGATGTCGCGCGCATCGGCCTTGTCGCCGCGTTCGGCCTGGCGGGGCTGGCGGCGCTCTATCCGCTGCGCTTCTTCCGCTTGCCTGGCGCCGCCGAGGTCGATCGCCGCATCGAGGCCGCCAACGACCTGCTGCACAGCCCCGTGCTGGTGCAGGCCGACCGGCCGAGCGGTCGCGAAAGCAGCTTCTCGCAGGCGCTGTGGCGCGAACACCAGAAGCGCATGGCAGCCCGGCTCGACAGCCTTGGCGCTGACCTGCCGCGTACCCGTGTGCCGGAGCGCGACCCCTGGGGGCTGCGCGCCGTGGCGGCGCTGTTGCTCGTCACCGCCTTTGCCTTCTCCTTCGGGCCGACAGGCGGCAGGATAGCCGACGGCTTCAGCGCCCACGGCGCGCATGATGCAGTGCCGCCACGCATCGATGCCTGGGTGACGCCGCCTGCCTACACCGGCAAGCCGCCGATCTTCCTGACCGCCGATGCCAACCAGGCGACGCCGACGTTTCATGTGCCTGAGGGCAGCGACGTGTCCTTGCGCGTCACCGGAGGCTCGGGCGAGGAAACGCTCGCCTATGCCGACAAGGACGGCAACGCGCGCACCATCGACCCGGCCGGGCCGCAGGCCGCGACCGCCAAGCCAGCTGCGAACCCGGCGGCTCCGTCGAAGGTGCGCCAGTTCACCGGCAAGCTGACCGGCGACGGCACGCTGACGCTGAAATCGGGCGAGGATCAGCTCGGCCGCTGGGCCTTCGCCGTGATCGCCGACAAGCCGCCGCAGATCCGCTTCGTCGGCGAGCCCAAGCGCGCCGCCAACGGCGCCTTCGAGCTCAACTACCAGATCGACGATGATTATGGCGCCGCCACCGCCAAGGCGGTCTTCGCGCTGGCCGACCCGCAGGCGCCGGCCGCGCATCCGCTCTACGGCCCGCCCGAAATGCCTTTGGCGCTGCCGCGCCGCGGTGGCAAGTCGAATGCCGCCAAGACCACCAAGGACCTGACCGAGCACGTCTGGGCCGGCAACAGCATCAAGCTGACGCTGGTCGCCACCGACGACGCCGGCCACACCGCGTCGAGCGAGACCAAGACGCTGGTGATGCCCGAGCGGCCCTTCGCCAACCCGCTGGCACGGGCGGTGATCGAACAGCGCCGCTTGCTGGCGCTCGACGCCAATGCCAAGCCGCGCGTGCTCGATCTGATCGACGCCATCACGCTGCGGCCCGAAGACACATTCGACAACATGTCCCACTACCTCGCCATCATGAGCGCGCGCAGCCGGCTGAAGCTGGCCGGTAATGACGACCAGCTGCGCGGCGAGGTCGCCTATCTCTGGGAAATCGCGCTCGGCATCGAAGAGGGTAACCTCTCGGCGGCCGAGAAGCGGCTGCGCCAGGCGCAGCAGGCGCTGCAGGACGCCATCAAGAACGGCGCCAGCGATGCCGAAATCGAGAAGGCGATGAAGGAACTGCGCGAGGCGATGAACCAGTTCCTGCAGGAGTTCGCCGAGCGCGCCAAGCAGAATCCGAACGCCCCGCAAATGCAGCAGAACGGCCAGGAACTGCGCCAGAGCGACATCGACCGCATGATGGACCAGATCGAGAACCTGGCGAAGTCGGGCGACCGCGACAAGGCGCAGCAATTGCTGTCGCAGCTGCAGGACATGATGAACAATCTCCAGGCCGGCCGGCAGCAGCAGGGCGGCGAGCAAGACAGCCAGATGCGCCAGCAGATGGACAAGCTCGGCGAGATCCTGCGGCGCCAGCAGGAGATGATGAACGACACTTTCCGCATGGACCAGATGCAGCGCGGCGAGCGCCAGCGCGGACAGAACCGCGACGAGCAGCTTGGCCAGGGCGGTGGCGAGGACCAGGACAAGCCCGGCGTCGGCGAGGACCGCGACCCGCTAGCGAGGCAAAAGCCGATGACGCCGCAGGAATTCGCCGATGCGCTGAAGCAGTTGCAGGAAGGCCAGGGCCAGCTCAAGAGCGATCTCGATAAGCTGAAGAAGAGCCTCGAAGGCATGGGCATGGAGCCCAATGAAGGATTTGGCGAGGCCGGCAAGTCGATGGGTAGCGCCGAGCAGGCGCTTGGCGAGGGCCAGGGCGACGAGGCCGTCGGCCACCAGGGCCGGGCGCTCGAGGCGCTGCGCAAAGGCGCCAAGGACATGATGAAGCAGATGCAGGCCATGCAGGGCGACCAGGGCGGCAGCCAGGAAGGCGGCCGCCAGCAGAATGCCGACCGTGACCCGCTCGGCCGGCCGCGTGCCAGCCAGGGTCCCGATTTCGGCGATTCTGTGAAGGTCCCCGACGAGATCGACGTCCAGCGCGCCCGCCAGATCCTGGAAGCGATCCGCAAGCGGCTCGGCAACGCGCTAAGCCCCGATATCGAGCGCAGCTATCTCGAACGGCTGCTCGAGCTGAAATAGGGACCTCAGCCCCACACCCCGCCCGCCCCTCCGAACGGTTGCAACACCATGCCGAAGCTCGGTCCTGTCACGCCCATCCTGCGTATCTTCGATGTCGCCAAGGCGCATGAGTTCTACGTCGGTTTTCTCGGGTTCGAAGTGCAGTTCGAACACCGCTATGAAGACAACACGCCGCTATACACTGGCGTTACCCGCGACGGCTGCGTCTTGCATCTGAGCGAACATCATGGCGACGGCGCGCCAGGCGCTCATCTCCGGATCGAGACTGCCGACATTGCCGGGCTCCACCACGAGTTGACCGAAAGAAAATACCGCTTTGCCAGGCCGGGGTTGGAGGAGACCCCTTGGAGGACGAAAGAGGTCACGGTTGCCGATCCGTTCGGCAACCGCCTGACCTTCTATGAGGATGTGAGGGACTGACTCTACCGGTTGACGAACGCCTCGCGGATCGCTTCCTGCATGCCGTCGATCGCCTCGCCCGACGCGTTCGGGTTGCGATGCATCACCACATTGGAGGAATCGATGTCGCCGAACCCGTCGGCGGAGGTCAGTTCACGGCAGCCGTCCGGAATGTTGCTGCGTGAGATCGGCGCGATCGCCAGCCCCGAGGTGACAGCAAGCTTCAGGCCGCCGGTGGTGTCGCTGGTATAGGCGACACGATAGGCAAGCCCGCGCTGCTCCAGTGACTTGATGGCGAAGTCCTTGCACCAGCTGACCCGGTTGTAGAGCGCGATCGGCACAGGCCGTTCCTCGTGCATGTGATGCAGGGTGGACGTCACCCAGACCGTCGGGTCGTGCATCAGCACTTCGCCTCCAGCCGGATCCTGCCATTCGAACACCACGCACAGATCGAGTTCGCCGGCGGCGACTGCCGCCAGTTGCGCTTCCGAATGCGCGTAGCGCACCGTGACCTCGACCTTGGTGTGACGCTTCGAGAACGCGCCGAGCGCGCGCGACAGGATGGCGTGGCCATATTCCTCCGGAATGCCGATGCGCACCGGTCCGCCGAGCGGCGGCGCCGCCATAGACGCCGCCGTTTCGTCGAGCAGCGAGACGATGCGGCGGGCGTTGACGATGAGCTCGCCGCCACGCCGCGTCAGCGCGACGCCACGTGAGCCGCGCTCGAACAGGCTGTCGCCGACCAGCTCCTCGAGCTTCTTCATCTGCATCGACACGGCCGACTGGGTGCGGCCGGCCTGCTCGGCCGCCCGGGTGAAATTGCCGGCCTCGGCAATGGCGACGAAGGTGCGCAGGAGATCGCTGTCGAGGGTCGGGCGCATGCTATCCATCATAAGCAGATTTGATTGCAGGCATCATTCCAATTCGTTTGCAACATGTCAAACACCGGACGATAGTTGCCTTACCCATTGGATATGCGGCTGCGAAATCGGCCGCGGACCAATTCAAAGAGTCCTCACTCGTGCCCGCTGCCCGAAACGGTGGCGGGTTCTTTTTACCCCGCTGGCGAGAGCCTCGGGTCATACGCGCGGGAGCCTGAACGCAGATGCAGAATAGGATGGTGCGCGGCATCCTGAGCCTGTGCCTGGGCGTGCTGGTGTTTTCGCTGCAGGACCCGCTCGTCAAGGCCGTGTCGAGCGCCTACCCCGTGACCGAAGTGATGGCGATCCGCTCGATCGTCGCCCTGCCGATCCTGATCGTGCTCGTCCACGCCGATGTCGGCTTGGGCGCAATCCTGTCGAGGCGGTTCGGCTTGCTGACGATCCGCGCCTTTATCCAGTTCACCTCCTACACGGTCTACTATCTGGCCATCGCCGCGCTGCCGCTGGCCGACGCGGTGGCGCTCTATTTCATGGCGCCGCTGTTCATCATGGCGCTGGCCGGCCCCTATCTTGGGGAACGCGTCTCCTGGCGGACGCTGGCGACCGTGCTGATCGGACTGCTTGGCGTCATCGTGATGGTGCGCCCCGGCGCCGGCCTGTTCGACTGGGCGGCACTGCTGTCGCTCGGCTCGGCGGCGCTCTACGGCTTCTCGCAATTGATGGCGCGCAAGATCGGCGATACCGAATCGTCCACCGTCATGGCCTTCTATCAGAACGGCGCCTATCTCATCGGCGCGGCCGTCGTTGCCGGCACATTCCATCTGGCCGGCATAAATCACGCCGTCCACCCCAGCGTCGAATTCCTGGTACGGCCCTGGATATGGCCGACGCTGCCGGATTTCCTCAAGATGGCCGCCTGCGGTTTCGTCGCCTCCGCCGGCATGATCCTTCTGTCGCAAGGCTACCGGCTGGCGCCGGCCAACCGCGTCGCCACCTTCGAATACACCGGCATTCTGTGGTCGCCGCTGTGGGGCTTCCTGTTCTTCGCCGAGGTGCCCAGGTCGACAACGGTGATCGGCGCGGCGCTGATCATCGGCGCCGGCCTGCTCGCGCTCAACACCGGGCGCCGCAAGAACGCACCGCCGGTACTTGCAACTGCCGATCCGGCCTGATCAGGCGAAGCAGATCAGCGCCCGCTCGACGCGCGAGCGGATTTCGGCCAGCGTGAAGGGCTTTTGCACGACATCGAGAATGATGCCGTTCAATTCCTCGGCGCGCTCGCGCTGATCGGCATAGCCGGTCATCAGCATGATCTTCATCGCCGGAAAAAGCGCCGCCGCCGCGATCGCCATCTCGATGCCGTCCATCTCGGGCATGCGGATGTCGGAGACGACGAGATCATAGCCGCCATGCGCGGCCCGGATCAGCGCCAGGCCCTGGGCGCCATCGGCGGCGATATCGATTGCGTGGCCTGCGCGTTCGAGCGCGCGGGCTGCGAGGGTGCGGACGGACTCATCGTCCTCGACGATCAAAAGCTTTGCCATGGCCGGCAATTTGGCCGCGAAAAGTTGACTTTTCCTGAAAGCCCCCATCCCCTGACCGGGCTAATTTTTGCAGCGTCGTTAAGGCCTTTTTCAAGACTTGTCGGTCGAAGGCAGTGGCCTCACGCATCACCCTTCACGACGCCCACGAAAGGCAATTCGCGGAAGGCGTGCGCGACGTCCATGCCGTAACCGACGACGAAATAGTCGGGGCAGTCGAAGCCGACATAGTCGGCGACGAGCGCGGTCTGGCGGCGCATGCGCTTGTCGAGCAGCACGGCGATGGAACAGCTTTTCGCACCACGCGACAGCATCAGGTCACGGGTGAAGGTCAGCGTCTTGCCCGATTCAAGGATGTCGTCGATCAGCAGCACGTCGCGGCCGGCGACCTCATTGTCGATGTCGCGCAGCACCCTCACCTCGCCGCTGGTGGTGCCGGCGCCATAGCTGGAAATGAAGATGAACTCGACCTCTGGCGACAGGCCGACATCATGCATGGCGCGGATCAGATCCGCGGCGAAGATGAACGAGCCCTTCAGCACCGAAATCACCAGGAGATCGTAATAGTCGTGCTCGGCGATCTCCTTGGCGAGTTCGAGATTGCGGCGCGCGATCGCCGATGCCGAAAACAGGACTTCGATGTCCTTGTCGCGTACGATGGGCATTGCTGGTCTTCCCCGGTGATCGCCTATTGGGCGAAAGTAACCAAAACGGTCCTCACGCCGTTCTTAGGCACGTCGAGGCGGCTGGCAAAGCCGAATCTTTCGCCGGATGCCAGCGAATGGCCGGATGTCCCCAACGTATAGCGGGTTGTACGCCCGTCATTGCCGGTCACGCGGATTTCGAGCGGCGGCATTGTCGCGGCCCCCACCCCGTCATTGGCGGCCTCGCCATCGACGAACAGCACCGGATTGGCCCCCGAGGCGTCGACGCGCGAAGTGACGCCCGAGATGGTCAGCGCCGACGCTTGCGCGCCGGACAGGAACGGCGCCTGGCGCACCAACGCATGGCCGCCGGAGACCCAGAAGGCGGCGAGAGCAGCACCGATCCCGGCGATCCAGAAGATCGGCCCGCCGCGGACGGCCGGCTGCCGTTCCGCCGGCGCTTCCGGCTTGCGCAGCATGTCCATGCCCTCGATGGAAGGCGTGACGATCGGGCGCGGCTGCGGTGAAACGCTTTCCACGATGGGGACAAGGCGCGGCATCACGACATAGTCGGCATCGACGATATCGGCCGCCGGGCCGCGCACGATCCTGTCCGCCACGGCAATTGCCGGGGCATCGGTCATGATTTCGCCGGAAACCGGGCGCGCGGTTCGTTCGTCAGCCATCATGGCCCCGTTATTGCGCGTGTTCGCTTTTCGTTTCTTTTGCGTAAACAAAAATGGTTAACGCTTCCCCACCGGAGCTCTCGTGACGCGCCGAAACAACCCAGGAATTAACCGCCGGTTAACCATGCCGGCCGATGGTCTTTTCACAGAACAGGCACGCTTGGCGCTGCCAGGAATTTCAGGTCGTCGAAATTGATTCGCTTCGAAAATGTCGGCCTCCGCTATGGCATGGGTCCGGAAATCCTCCGCGACATCTCCCTGCATATACCGGAGCGCTCCTTCCAGTTCCTGAGCGGCCCTTCTGGCGCCGGCAAGACGACGTTGCTGCGCCTTCTGTTCATGTCGCTGAAGCCGACGCGCGGGCTCATCACCATTTTCGGCAAGGACCGTTCGCGCATCTCGCGCACCGAACTGCCGCATTTGCGGCGCCGCATCGGCGTGGTGTTCCAGGATTTTCGCCTCCTCGACCACATGACGACCTATGAGAATGTCGCGTTGCCGCTGCGCGTGCGCGGGCGCGAAGAAGCGAGCTACCGCACCGATGTCACCGAGCTGCTGAAATGGGTGGGGCTGGGCGAGCGCATGCATGTGCTGCCGCCGGTCCTGTCGGGCGGCGAGAAGCAGCGCGCCGCCATCGCGCGCGCGCTGATCGAGCAGCCTGAGATCCTGCTCGCCGACGAGCCGACCGGCAATGTCGATCCGCCGCTGGCGCGACGGCTGCTGCGGCTCTTCATCGAGCTCAATCGTCTCGGCACCGCCGTGGTGATCGCCACCCACGACCTCGGCCTGATGGAGCAGGTCGACGCGCGCCGCATGATCCTGGCCGGCGGAAGGCTGGACATCTATGACTGACCTGTCCGCCGAACACCTCCAGGAGCATGAGCAGGAAGCCGAGGCGGCCGAGGCAAGGCCGCGCACCCAGCGCCGTATGGCGCCGATCGTGCCGGCGCAGAACATCGCCGGCCGGGCGCTCGTCCTGGTCATCGCCATCATGACCTTCCTGTCCTGCCTGACCTTCGGCGCCGTGACGCTGGTGCGCGACACCGCCTCGGTCTGGGAGAACCAGATCTCGCGCGAGGCGACGATCCAGATCAAGCCGGCCGACGGCCTCGACATGGAGGCCGCCCTTGCCCAGGCCTCGCAGATCGCCGGCGAATTCCCCGGTGTGAAGTCGACAAAGATCATCGATCGCGACGCGACCGCGCGGCTGCTGGAGCCATGGCTGGGTTCGGGCCTCAACATCGACGAGTTGCCGGTGCCGCGCCTGATCATCGTCACCATCGATGAGAACAGCCCGCCCGACTTCGCCGCCATGCGGGCCGCGATCACGCCAAAACTGCCGAGCGCCTCGCTCGACGATCACCGCACCTGGGTCGACCGGCTGGTGGCCATGGCGCGCACCACGGTGACCATCGGCATTGCCGTGCTGGCGCTGATGCTGTCGGCGACGGTGCTGACCGTGGTGTTCGCGACCCGCGGCGCCATGGCCGGCAATGGCCATATCATCGAAGTGCTGCATTTCGTCGGCGCCGAGGCGGCCTTCATCGCGCGCGAATTTCGCCGGCATTTCCTGGTCACCGGCATGAAGGGCGCGGCCGCCGGCGGCGCGGCGGCGGTGCTGGTCTTCATCGTCTTTTCCTGGTGGTCGTCGCGCAACATGGCGACGCCGCAGGCCGATCAGGCAACCGCTTTGTTCGGCAATTTCGCCATCGGCTCGGCGGGCTATCTCGGCGTCGTTCTGATGGTGCTGGTGATCGGTGCGCTGACCGCGGCAACCTCGCATGCCACCGTCGTCGCCTATCTCAGCGACATCGATGTTCGCCAACCCGACGCATGAAAGGGAGGCTTGCTCTGGCGGAGATCGAACCAGGGTGATCACGGATGGAGAAACAGCGTAACGCAAAGTGCGTCTTTTACCTACCAAAGGCCGCATTTCAGGATTAACCATATGGCCATGGACGTGCGGGATTCGACCGGGACGGCTGGACAGATGCCAGTGGTGGTTGCTCGTTTGCGTGACCACGGCGGGTTTAGTCGTTTGAAAACCGCGCTGCGGATATCCGCGCTCTCGCTCCTCGTTCTCGCAACGCTGTTTGCCGGCGGCTTCGGCTGGTTCGCCAACAAGGTCGCGCATCTGACCACACCCGCCAATCCAGAGAAAGCCGATGCCATCATCGTGCTGACCGGCGGCCAGTCGCGCCTCGATGCGGCGATGGATCTGCTGGCGTCCGGCAAGGGCGAGCGGCTGTTGATCAGCGGCGTGCATCCTTCCGCCAGCCGCCGCCAGCTCCAGGCCGCGACCGGCGGCGACAAGAACCTGTTTTCCTGCTGCGTCGACATCGACCGCGCCGCGCTCGACACGATCGGCAATGCCGAGGAAAGCGCCAAATGGGTCGAAAGCCATGCCTATGGCACGGTGATCCTGGTCACCAACAATTACCACATGCCGCGCAGCCTGCTGGAAATGGGCCGCCTGCTGCATCGCGCCAAGCTGGAACCCTATCCGGTGGTCAATTCCAATCTCGACAATGGCGGCTGGCTGACAAAGCCGCGGGCGTTGCGCGTGCTGTTCACCGAATACACCAAATATCTGCTGGCGCTGGCGCGCGGCATCGTGCCGGTGAAACCGACTCCGGACGGCATTGCGCTGGCCGAGACCGCAGCCGGCGGCTGAGCCACCGTTCCATCATCATTCCTGGTCGGTCCCCTTCGACGCGGCTTTCAGCTGCATGATCTCCTGCTCGAGCAGTTGGATGCGCCTGTCCCGCTCGCCAAGCGCTGCCGCCACATCAGCCGCCTCGAAGCGTTGCGGAATGTGTTGCGGGCAATTCGCATCCCAGGCCGAGATCGTGAACAGGATAACCTGTTCGGGCCGCGCCTTGTAATCCCCAGGCATCAGCCTCGCCATCAGCTCGGCATCGTTCTCGACGACGCGCGCCGTGCCCCAGATCTTGATGCGCTGACGCAGCATGTAATCGATCAGGAACAGGAAGGCGCGTGGATTGTCGGCCAGATTGCCTTGCGTGATGAACTGCCTGTTGCCGGAAAAATCCGCAAAGCCGATCGTCTTTTCGTCTAAGACCTTGAGAAAGCCGGCCGGACCGCCGCGATGCTGGATGTAGGGCTGGCCATCGCCATTGGCCGTCGATAGGAAGACGCTGGTCTGCATCCCGATGAAGGCGGCAAGGTCCGGCGTGATGACGGCTTGCCAGCCGCCGCGCTCCTCGACGCGGGCGTAGGACTGGCGCGAGCCCTTGCGCGCCTGGATCGCCTTGACGGTCGGCGTAAAGGCGACATCGCTGGTGAAAGCATGCGCGTTCATCGAAACCTCCTTGCGGGGATGGCGCTAGAGCCCGAGCGCCGACAATGTCGGGTGATCATCCGGGCGGCGTCCCAGCGGCCAATGGTATTTGCGGTCGGCTTCCGCGATCGGCAGGTCGTTGATGCTGGCGATGCGCAGGCGCATCAGCCCGTGCTCGTCGAATTCCCAGTTCTCATTGCCATAGCTGCGGAACCAGGAGCCGCTGTCGTCGCGCCATTCATAGGCAAAGCGCACGGCGATGCGGTTGCCGTGGAAGGCCCAGACCTCCTTGATCAGCCTGTAGTCGAGCTCGCGGCTCCATTTGCGCGTCAGGAAAGCCTGGATGGCATCGCGGCCCTGCAGGAATTCGGCGCGGTTGCGCCAGCGGCTGTCGGTCGTATAGGCGAGCGCGACCCGCGCGGGATCGCGCGAATTCCAGGCATCCTCTGCCATGCGCGCCTTTTGCGCCGCGGTCTCGGCGGTGAAGGGCGGAAGGGGTGGGCGGCTTTCAGACATAGGAACTCCATTGCGTGGCTATGCTGCGGACAAAGCCATGCTGGAGATATAGCCCCTTCCATTCCTGAAATGCAGATGGCATATCTGCAATCATTCCTTCCATTTTCTGGAAGAAGCTATGGATCGTCTCGAAGCCATGTCGCTCTTTGTCGCGGCGGTGGAGGCCGGCAGCCTTTCCGCCGCGGCCCGCCGTTTCGGCGTTCCGCTGGCGACCGTCAGCCGCAAGGTCTCCGATCTGGAACGCCATCTCAACACAAGGCTGCTGAACCGTTCGACGCGCCGGCTGACGCCGACCGACGCCGGCGAGGCCTATCTTGCGGCCTGCCGCCGTATCCTTGATGACGTCGGCGAGGCGGAACGCGCCGCGGCCGGCGAATACAGCGCTCCGACCGGTGAACTGGCCATCACCGCGCCGGTCGTGTTCGGTCGTCTCCATGTGCTGCCCGTGGTCACCGGCTTTCTCGCGGCCTATCCCGACGTGGACATCCGCCTGACCCTGGCGGACCGCATAACCCAGCTGGTCGAAGACCATTTCGACCTCGCGTTGCGCATCGGCCACTTGCCCGATTCGCGCCTTGTCGCCGTTGGCGTCGGTTCGATCCGCCGTGTGGTCTGCGCCAGCCCGGCCTATCTGGCCGAACACGGGATACCCACGATCCCGGAAGACCTAAGCACGCACAACTGCATCACCTTCGAGGGACTTTCCTCCGCCGCCCCCTGGGGCTTCACCAGAGGCAAGACGGACGTCACGGTCCAGGTCCGCTCACGCCTTCAGGTCAACACCGCCGAAGCGGCGATCGATGCCGCGGTTGCCGGCGTCGGCCTGACGAAAGTGCTTTCCTATCAGGTCGATGCCGCGGTGCGATCCGGCATGCTCAGCATCCTGCTGCAAGAGTTCGAGCCGGAACCATGGCCGGTGAGCCTCGTGCATGCGGGCCACGGCCTGCTGCCGGTCAAGCTGCGCGCCTTCCTAGACTTTGCCGCACCGCGTCTAAAGGAGCGGCTGGCACGATTGGGCTAGCCTGAGCCGTGCTTCAGCATTGGCCGGGACACGGCCGCGCCATTTCCTTTTTCCCCGCGCTTGGTGTAACCAACGCACACTTCCTCACCGGACCTCCCTCATGCTCTATGTCAGATCGCTGGCGTTCAATTTCGTCTTCTACGTCAATCTGATCGTCCAGATGATCCTCTGGACCCCCTATTATTTCCTGTCGCCTCGCCACCGCGCCTGGTTCGTGCCGAAATTCTGGTCGCGCAGCTGCATGTGGCTCTACGACAAGATCGCCGGCACCAAAAACGACATCACCGGGCAGGAGAACCTACCCGAAGGCTCCTTCATCCTGGCGCCCAAGCACCAGTCGTTCTGGGATGCCATCGCCTTCTTCCCTTTCCTCCAGGACCCGCTCTACATCCTCAAGCGCGAGCTGACCTGGATCCCGTTCTTCGGCTGGTACATCATGAAGATGCGCATGATCCCGGTCGATCGCGGCAGCCGCTCCAAGGCCTTGAAGGCCGTGGTCGCGGCGACCAAGGAAGAGATGGCGCGCAACCCGCGCCAGCTGATCATCTATCCCGAGGGCACGCGCCGGGCGCCGGGCGACGAGCCGGCCTACAAATACGGCATCGTCGAAATCTACGCGCAGCTTGGCGTACCAGTGGTGCCAGTGGCCCATGTCGCCGGCCTCTATTGGCCGCGCCGCAAGTTCCTGCGCTATCCCGGCATCATCAAGGCGCGTTTCCTGCCACCGATCCCGCCGGGCCTCAGCAAGGACGAGTTCATGGCACGGCTGATCGGCGAGACGGAAGCCGCCTGCGACCAGATGCTCATCGAAGCGGCCCGCGCGCCCAACCCGCCCGCCTTCCCGCCGACGGCGCTAAAGCGGCTGCGGGAACTCGGCGCGAAGGCCTGAAGGGCCTCCGGCCGGGCGATCAGCCGTAGACGGCCAGCACCGTGGTCAGCACCAGCGTGGCGGCAAAGACCAGGTTGATGATCCGCGATGCGACAGGCCTGCGCAGGAAGCGCGCGAACGCCGCGCCGGCAAGCAGCCACACGGCATGGATAACAACGATCATCGCCGCGAGCACCGTCAGCTTCAACCACAGGCCGAGTACCGCATCGCCCTGGCTTGAAGAGGCGCCTGCGAATACGGCGGCGATCGCCACATAGGCTTTGGGGTTGGCGACCGCCAGCAGAAAACCGGCAAGCCAGGTCGGACGCGCAGCCTCGGCCGTGCGCGCCGCCAGCGGCGGCGCCGTGGCGATCCTGAAGGTGAGATAAAGGATGTAGGCGGCCGACGCGACAACCAGGACCGGCGCCAGCTTCGGCATCGAGGAAAGCGCCGCCATGATCCCGGTCGCCACCACCAGAAGCACGGCGATCGTGCCGAGAACGATCCCCAAAGTGTAGCGCACAGAATCGCGCAGGCCGAAGGCGGCGCCGACAGCGGTGACGCTTATCGTTGCCGGCCCTGGACTGCCCATGACCACCGTAGCGGCCAGCACCAGAGCGAGCAGCGGCCGCCAAAGCTGCGGCTGCGAAAGAAGCGGCTCCGTCATTGCACCCTCTGTCTTGCCAACAGCGAAGGACGCTATGGCAAGGCTGAGGCGTGGTCTTGGACGTTCGTGCGTGGACCGGCAGCCGAAGGCTCAGTCGCTCGCGCTGTCGAGTTCGGCCATGTCGTCGGCGGTCAATTTCAACGACGCTGCCTTGATCAGGCTGTCCATCTGGCTGGGCTTGGTGGCACTGGCGATCGGTGCGGTGACACCTGGCCGCGCGATCGCCCAGGCGAGAGCGACTTCAGCCTGTTTCGCCGAATGCCTGGCGGATATGGCATCGAGAGCGGCCAGGATGCGCATGCCGCGCGCGTTCAGATAGCTGCCGACGTCCTCGCCGCGCTCGCTTTGGCCGAGATCGGCCTCGCTGCGGTATTTGCCGCTCAGAAAACCCTTGGCCAGGCTGAAATAGGTGATGACGCCGATATCCTCGGCCACGCACAGATCGCGCAACGGCCCATCGAAGGAGGAGCGGTCGTAGAGATTGTATTCCGGCTGCAGCACCTCGTAGCGCGGCAGGCTGCGCAGGCTCGCCACATCGAGCGCCGCGCGCAACTGGCCGGCGTCGAGGTTCGAGCAGCCGATGTGACGGACCTTGCCCTTGGCGAGCAGCTTCTCGTAGGCGCCAAGCGTTTCCTCATAGGGCGTCGCCGGGTCCGGCCAGTGCGACAGATAGAGGTCGATGACATCGGTCCGCAGCCGCTTCAGCGAGGCCTCGACAGCCTTTTCGATATAGGCGGCGGAGAGGTCCTTGTGCCCCTGCCCCATATCCGAGCCGACCTTGGTGATCACCACGACCTTGTCCCGGTTGCCGCGGTCCTTCATCCAGTTGCCGATGATGGTTTCCGACTCGCCGCCCTTGTTGCCCGGCACCCAGCGCGAATAGGCGTCGGCCGTATCGATGGCGTTGAGCCCGCCCCCGACGAAGCGGTCGAGCAGGTCGAAAGAGGTTTTCTCGTCAGCGGTCCAGCCGAAGACGTTGCCGCCCAGAACCAGCGGCGCGATGGAAAGGTCGGTGCGACCGAGACGGCGTTTCTGCAAGACGAATCTCCGTGATGATGGGGATGGGGCGAATGCCGCCCGCTGGCTGGGGTTCGACGCCTAAGCTAGGTCTTGCCGCGCCGAGGTCAAAGGCCTGACCGCCTATTTCAGCAGAGCCAGCGCTTCACAAAGGCGCTATTCCCCGCGCCACGTCCTCCAGCCAGTGGTCGCGGATGCCCAGTGCCTCCAGATGCTTCAGCGTGCTGAGCACATAGTCCTCGTTGTTGCCGGATTGGCCGACGGCGCCGCGCACCACCGCCGCCGCATGCGCGGCATCCAGCGCGCCGGCATATTGCTCATGCTTGCGGTCGACGATGTAGGCCACGGCTTCGACCGCGCCGCCGTCCTCGAGGCGGACCTTGAGCGTGCGTTCGAGATAGACTGATGTGACAAGCTCGCGCTCGCGCAGATAGGCGATGACCTCGTCACGCAATTCGCCAGGCACACGGAAAGCCAGGCCGACGCAGGAGCCGCCATGGTCGAGACCGAGCACCAGCCCGGGCCGCTGGCGCGTGCCGCGGTGCACGAAGGAATAGACGCAGAGCGAGCGGCGATAGCCGTGCAGATGGGCGCGCCGCGTCTCGACATGCGCGAAACCCGGCCGCCAGATCAGTGACCCGTAGCCAAACACCCAAAAATCGCCCATATCGCCGCGCCTGATTGCAAAAAGAATGGCAACACCGCACCGGAAACCGGTGTTTTTTCTGTCCGTCCCCAGCTACCTATCCGTCAAGCCTGCCTGGTGTTGTCGGAATCAAAGCTCCGTCCACCAATACCCATGCGTTAATGAGAGCCAAAGCATGACGTCAAGTGACGAACGCCGACCTAAGTCCCGCCGCGGCCTGTTCTGGCTCATGGCGTTCATCGTTGTGCTGTTCGCCCTTTATAGCGGCGGCTGGTTCTACCTGGCCGACAAGGTCAGGACTGAAACCGACAAGGCGGTCGCCACGCTCAACAAGAGCGGCATCGAGGCCGGCTGCGCCAATCTCCAGGTCAGCGGCTATCCGCTGAGCTTCACCGTCTCCTGCGACAACCTCGCCTACGAGGACGACGCCAAGAACATCGCGGCCTCGGCCGGCTCCTTCAACGCCGTCGCCCAGATCACCCAGCCTCTGTCGCCGGTCGCCGATCTGCGTGGTCCACTCAGGACCTCCGTTCCCGGCATGGTGCCGCTGTGGATCGACTGGGACAATCTGCAGGCCAAGGTCAATCTGTCATGGCCGCTGCCGCAGCGCATTGCGCTGCAGGCAGAGGGCCTGTCGGGCCAGACCGACCCGGCCGACGACACCGATCCGGTGGAACTGTTCAGCGCCGGCAGGGCGGCCGGCCAGCTGCAGCCGAACGGTCAGGACGTCGACTATGCCGGCAGTTTCACCGATCTGGAGATCGATGCGGATGCGATCGGCGGGCGCGTGCTGCCGGCACTCGATGCCAGCGGCGACGCCACGCTTAAGAATGGTGTCGCGCTGATCGGAACGCAGGTGAAGAGCCTACGTGGCCAGAGCCTCGAAATCCGCAACCTCGATTTGTCATCAGGCACGGCGCGCGTTACCGTTTCCGGGCCGCTGTCGGTCGACGCCGAAGGCCTGGTCGATGCCGACCTGATGATCCGGATCAAGGACCCCAAGGCCGTGGCATCCATCCTGGCCGGCGCCATACCCGAGCAGAAGGATGCGATCGAACAGGGCTTTGCCGCGCTCGCCATGCTCGGCAAAGAACCGTCGATGCCGCTGAAGGTGATCAAGGGCAAGGCCTCGCTCGGCTTCATCCCGCTCGGCAAGATCAAGCCGGTGCAATAGCGCGGCCATGGCAAGACCCGCGAGGCTCCTCAGTGTCGGCGCGCTGACGCTGGACACCATCCTGCGTGTCGAAACACTGCCCACGCATCAGGGCAAGTTCATCGCCGCCGACGGCGTCCAGATCGCCTCGGGCATGGCGACAAGCGCCGCCTGCGCCGCGCATCGCCTGGGCGCCGACGTATCGCTATGGGCGAGTGCCGGCGACGACCTCATCGGCGATCAGCTGGTCGCCGGGATCGAGGCCGAGGGTGTCGACTGCAGCTACGTCCGCCGCGTCAGCGGCGCCCGCTCGGCACTGGCCTCGATCCTGGTCGACGCCCATGGCGAGCGCATCATCGTGCCTTTCTACGACAGCCTGGCCCAGGCCGATCCCGAAGCCTTGCCTTTCGCCGACATCACGCCATTCGATGCCGTGCTGGTGGACGTGCGGTGGCCGGGAGCCGCGGCGCTTGCCCTGAAAGCCGCGCGGGGAGCCGGCCGGCCGGCAATCCTCGATGCCGATACGGCGCCGTTGGCCGTGCTGGAGCAGCTGTTGCCGCTGGCCTCGCATATCGTCGCCTCCGAGCCGGCGGTACGCATCATATGCGGCCATGCAATGGATCTAGAGACCGCCTGCACCGACATGGCCTCCCGCACCGATGCGTTCGTCGCGATCACCGGCGGCGCTGCAGGCACCTGGTGGTTCGATCGCGCGTCGGGATCATCCCGCCATGTCGCCGCGCCAAGAATCAAGGCGGTCGACACGCTCGCCGCCGGCGACGTCTTTCACGGCGCCTTTGCCGTCGGGCTGGCGGAGGCCATGCCTGTCGAGCAGGCCTTACGCTTTGCCAGTGCCGCCGCCGCGCTCAAATGCCTGCGCTTCGGCGGCAGGCTCGGCGCGCCGGACCGGGCCGAGACGCTGGCCATGGTCGCGGCGACCTGGCCGGAGACGGCTTAGCTCTTGACGGGATGCTCGACCGCCTGGCGGCCGAAATCGGGCACATCGATGTCCTGGCCGGCCTCGATGATCGAGCGGCGCACGGCGCGGGTGCGGGTGAACAGGTCGAACAGCTTGTCGCCATCGCCCCAGCGGATCGCCCGCTGCAGGAAGGCCAGATCCTCCGAGAACCGCGCCAGCATTTCGAGGATGGCGTCCTTGTTGTGCAGGCAGACATCCCGCCACATGGTCGGGTCGGAGGCGGCCAGACGGGTGAAGTCGCGGAAGCCGGAGGCGGAATATTTGATGACTTCCGTCTTGGTCACCGATTCCAGATCGTCGGCGGTGCCGACGATGTTGTAGGCGATGATGTGCGGCAGATGCGAGACGATGGCGAGCGTCATGTCGTGATGCTGTGGGTCCATCGTGTCGATGTTGGCGCCACAGCGGCGCCAGAACTCCGACAGCCTTTCCAGCGCATCCGGATCGGTGTCCGGCAGCGGCGTGAAAATGCACCAGCGATTGTCGAACAGATCGGCAAAACCGGCATCCGGGCCGGATTTTTCCGTGCCCGCTAGCGGATGGCCGGGAATGAAATGGACGCCGTCGGGCACGTGCGGCTGCATCTGCGCGATAACCGACGCCTTGGTCGAGCCGACATCGGTGAGGATCGCACCCTTCTTCAGCGCCGGCGCGATCTCCTCGGCCACCGCGCCGGACGAGCCGACGGGCACCGAGACGATGACCAGGTCCGCATCGCGGACCGCTTCTTTCGCGTCGGTCGTGTAGGAATCGCCCAGTCCAAGCTCCTCCGCCCGCTTCAGCGTTGCAGCACTTCGGGTGGAAATGGCAACGTGGCCGGCAAGGCCTTCGCGGCGGATGACGCGGGCCAGCGACGAGCCGATCAGGCCGATGCCGACCAGAGCGATCTTTTCAAACATCGGTGAGGTCATGGTGTTCCAGCTTTTCGGGGCGTTCTAGCTTTTCAGGAATGTCGTGAGTGCGGCGACAACGCCGCGATTGGCCTCTTCCGTGCCGACGGTCATGCGCAGCGCATTGGGAAAACCGTAGCCGGAAACACGCCGCAATATATAGCCGCGCGCGCTCAGGTAGTCGTCCGCCGCGGCAGCCGAATGCTTCTGGTCGTGGGGAAAATGGATCAGCAGGAAATTGCCGACGCTGGGCGTCACCCGCAGCCCGAGCCCGGTCATCTCCGCGCTCAGCCAGGCGAGCCAGGTCTCGTTGTGCGCCACGCTGCGCTCGACATGGGCGCGGTCGCGGATCGCCGCGATGCCGGCCTCGATCGCCGTCGCATTGACGTTGAAAGGCCCGCGTACCCGGTTGATGGCGTCGACGATGTGCAGGGGCGCGTACATCCAGCCGATCCGCGCGCCACCGAGGCCGATCTTGGAGAAGGTGCGGGTCATGACCACATTCTCGGCGCTGCCGACCAGTTCGATGCCGGCTTCATAGTCGTTGCGGCGGACATATTCGGCATAGGCCGCGTCGAGCACCAGCAGCACATGTCTGGGCAGGCCGGCATGCAAGCGGCGCACCTCCTGGAACGGCAAATAGGTGCCGGTCGGATTGTTGGGGTTGGCGAGAAACACGATTTTCGTGCGCGGCGTGACGGCGGCAAGTATCGCATCGATGTCGGCGCGCTCATCGGTCTCCTTGACCACAACCGGGGTGGCGCCGGCAGACTGGATGTAGATCTTGTAGACCATGAAGGCGTGTTCGGTGAATATGGCCTCGTCGCCGGGTGCGAGATAGGTCTGCGCCAAGAGGCCGAGGATCTCGTCGGAGCCGTTGGAGCAGATGATGTTCTGCGCATTGAGGCCATGCACGTCCGCGATCGCCTCGCGCAGCCGCCGGGCGGTGCCGTCGGGATAGATGTCCAGCCTGGCGGCGACCTCACGCGCGGCCTCGATCGCCTTCGGTGAAGGGCCAAGCGGGTTCTCGTTCGACGACAGCTTGTAGACCTTGTCGACACCAGCGGGTGCGGCGCTCTTGCCAGGCACATAGGCGTCGATGTCCATGATGCCCGCGCGCGGGGTTGGACGAGCCTGATCCGGTGTCTGGTTCATTTTTTGCAAAATCCGTCGAAAATGCCTCCATCCGGAGGCCGCAGCGGAAATACAAGCCACGGCCCGCAATGTCGAGAGGTGGCAGTGGGGCCAGCAGCTGGCCTAGTGGCCGGCCCAGACAGCCGGCATTGACGGCGGGGCGAGCGAGTTCTAGAAGGACAGCGACAGTTCCGTGGTGATTTGGCCGGTCGGCTTGCAGCCACGTTAAACAATTCGCTAAAGGGCCGTTTGCGTGACGTAACCGGCTTTGCGAATGGCAATGCCGGTTTTTTATTGTCCGCGGCCGGCCGGACGGACGCATCGGCGACGGTTTTTCGTCTGGCACGATGCAGCAAGTGAGTACGTGAATGGCCACTCTGCGCGCAGGAAAGACCAACAACGAGGCCGACCAGCCGTCGAGCCCGGTGTTGCGCTTCGGGGCGGACAAGCCGCTCAAGCTCGACGCCGGCACGCTGTTGTCGCCGTTCCAGATCGCCTACCAGACCTATGGCACGCTGAACGATGCCCGCTCCAATGCCATCCTGGTCTGCCACGCGCTGACCGGCGACCAGCATGTCGCCAACACCAATCCGGTGACCGGCAAGCCGGGCTGGTGGGAAGTGCTGATCGGCCCCGGCAGGATCATCGACACCAACCGTTTCTTCGTCATCTGCTCCAACGTCATCGGCGGCTGCCTGGGCTCCACCGGCCCGGCCTCGACCAACCCCTCCACCGGCAAGCCCTATGGGCTCGACCTGCCGGTCATCACCATCCGTGACATGGTTCGCGCGCAGCAGATGCTGATCGACCATTTCGGCATCGAGAAACTGTTCTGCGTGCTCGGCGGCTCGATGGGCGGCATGCAGGTGCTGGAATGGGCGTCGAGCTATCCCGAGCGTGTCTTTTCGGCGCTGCCGATCGCCACCGGCGCGCGCCATTCCTCGCAGAACATTGCGTTCCACGAAGTCGGCAGGCAGGCGGTCATGGCCGATCCGGACTGGCATGGCGGCAAATATTTCGAGCATGGCAAGCGCCCGGAAAAGGGCCTGGCGGTGGCGCGCATGGCTGCCCACATCACCTATCTCTCGGAAGCCGCCCTGCACCGCAAATTCGGTCGCAATCTGCAGGATCGCGACCACCTGACGTTCGGCTTCGACGCCGACTTCCAGATCGAAAGCTATCTGCGCCACCAGGGCATGACCTTCGTCGACCGCTTCGACGCCAATTCCTATCTCTATATGACGCGGTCCATGGACTATTTCGACATTGCCGCCGACCATGGCGGCAGGCTGGCGGACGCCTTTGCCGGAACCAAGACCCGCTTCTGCCTGGTGTCGTTCACATCGGACTGGCTGTTTCCGACGGAAGAAAGCCGCTCCATCGTGCATGCGCTCAATGCCGCCGGCGCCTCGGTGTCCTTCGTCGAGATCGAGACCGATCGCGGCCACGATGCCTTCCTGCTCGACGAGCCGGAACTGTTCGCCGCCATCAACGGCTTCATCGGGTCGGCGGCGCGGGCGAGAGGGCTGAGCGCATGACCCCGGAACGTTGCAGACTTTCCGGATCAGGATCAAGCGCCACACGGAGGGCGATATCATGAGCGTCAACGGCAGCCAGCGCGTCGACCTCGAGGTCGTCGCCAACCTCATCCCGCCGCAGTCCCGCGTGCTCGACGTCGGTTCGGGCGACGGCTCACTGCTTGAATTGCTGCAGGACACCAAGCAGGTCGACGGCCGTGGGCTTGAACTGTCGCAGCGCGGCGTCAACGAATGCGTGGCGCGCGGCCTCTCCGTCATCCAGGGCGATGCCGACAAGGATCTCCAATTCTATCCCGACAAGGGCTTTGACTTCGTCGTCCTGTCACAGACCTTGCAGGCCACCCGCAACCCGAAGCTGGTGCTCGACGAGTTGCTGCGCATCGGCAACCGGGCGATCGTCTCCTTCCCCAATTTCGGCCATTGGCGGGTGCGTCTGTCGCTGTTCGTCAAAGGCCGCATGCCGGTGACCCAGGACCTGCCCTATTCCTGGTACGACACGCCCAACATCCATTTCTGCACCATCCGCGACTTCGTCAATTTGTGCGAGGAGCTTGGCGCGACCGTGGAAAAGGCGACCGCGCTCGACGCCGCCGGCCAGAAGATCGGCCTGTCGATGCCCTGGTGGTTCTGGAATTTTTTCGGCCAGCAGGCGGTGTTCCTGCTGAAGCGCTAAAGTACGGCGCGTCTAGCCCAGGACATCCGTGGCCTTGTGCGGATGCTCGACACCGTCGGCGAACACCACGTCGGATTGGGAATTCTCCGTGCGCAACGCCAATATCGCCTGGTAGGCGGGCGAAGCATACCACGCGCGCACATGCCGCCGGTCGGGAAATTCGATGACGATGAGGTTGCCCGGCCAGTCGTTCTCGACCACCTCGACGTTGCCGCCATGGACGACGAAACGGCCGCAGAATGGCTCCAGCGTGGCATCGATCTTGTGCAGGTACTCGACGATCTGCGGGCCCATCGTGACTTGGCGCATATGGGCAACGGCGTAAGCGGTCATGACATAACTCCCTTGTCTATCGAAGCCGACTTGCCGGCCTCGTGAGGGCAATCTGCAGGAGCGCCTGAGGCAAAGCGATTACGTCAGAAGTAATGGTATCAACTGCTTCGACGGCCGGTCTCTGGCGCTCTTGGCGCAAGTTCACCGGTCGAGTTCCGGAAAATACGGATCCGACAGGAACCGTCTGTCGCGTTCGCCTTGCAGGCAGTCGATCGGCGCGTCCGCGTCGACGGGAATGATGCTGGCCTTGCCCTGAATGCCGCTCACTTCGAGGATCAGCTTGCGCCGGATGGCGGTGGAAAATTCCGAGGCCGAGTAGATAGGCAGCACGAAGGACCCGGGTCCGCCGGTCACGCACTGCGCGTAATACTGGTCGAGATGTTTGAAGGTCGGCGATGGGTTGATCAGGATCGGCAAGCCGTTGATGACGATGCCTTTTGCGGTTGCCGCATCACGCATCGCGGTGACCGGCGGCCCGATATTGTTGGGGCCGTCGCCCGATATGTCGATGACGCTGCGTTCCCCGGCGAAATTCGTCCTGTCGAACAGCTCCGTGCCGAAGGCAAGAGCCGTGGAAATCGAGGTGCCGCGAAAACTCCGGAACGGGCGCGCCGCCACCTTATCGGCAAAGCTGTAGGCGCTCTGCGCGCTGTCGATGATCTGCCAGCCGATGACCGCGTCGTCGCGCACCGTGCCGGCCCATTCGAAATAGGTGATCGCGATGCGCCCGGCATTGCCGGACCGGACCGCCTGGATGAAATCCGGATGACGCAGCGCCTGGACATAGCCGGCGCGCTGCAGGGCGAATTCCTTCTCGTCCATCGACAGGGATATATCGACGGCCAGCACCAGCTCTACGTCGACGACCAGCGCATCCGGTGGCGCCGCAACGGGTGTTGGCTGGGCGCAGGCAAGACAGGCAAGCAGGCGCAGGGCATCAAGCATCGCCACCGCCAAATTTTGTTCTCCGGGAAATTCTCCTTCGCGATCGCGGCGAAATAAAGCTTGCAGCGACGATGCGGAAAGACAGCCCTATTTCTTGCGGCGGACCGCGACCGGCGGTGGATCGATGGCGCCGGCCCTGACGTGGGCGGGTTTCAGCGCTTGAGCACCGGAATCCTTGACGATCGTCAGGCCGCGCGGAAAGAATTGGATATTGTGCTGGCCACGCCCGATATTGATGATCGTGGAGCCCTTCAGATGCTTTTCCAGCATCGCCAGCACCCGCCGCAGCGAGGGGCCGTCGAACGCATCCATCGCTTCGTCGATGATCACCCATTTCGGCCGCCGCAAGGCCAGCCTGGCGACGCCCAGCAACCGCTGTTCATCATCGCCCAATTCGTGGTCCCAGCGCCCGACGCGGTCAAGCGAGGACGACAGCCGTTCCAGTCCAACTTCGGCCAGCACCGCCACAATATCGGCATCGCTCGCGGGCGCATGCCCATTTGCGTGATTGAGTACCTCGCGCAATGTGCCAGCCGGCAAATACGGCACGCGCGGCACGAAGATGAGGGTTTCTCCCGCCGGCAGGCCGATCTTTCCGCTGCCCCAGGGCCAAAGCCCGGCAATGGCGCGGAAGAACAGCGTCTTGCCGGCGCCGGGTTCGCCGGTGATCATGACGCGTTCGCCGGGGTGGATTTCGACATGCTGGTCGGAAAGTTTTGTGCAGCCCTCCGGCGAGGCCACCTGGAGCTTCTCGAACGTCAGGCTGCCATTGGCGTTCTGATCGAAGGTGATGCGTCTTTCGGTGTCGTGCAGCACATCGGTTTCATCGAGCGCGATGCGGAAGTCGGCGACACGCATCAGCGTGGCGCGCCAATCTGCGATGGCGCCGATGTTGTTGATGAACCAGCGCAACGAGGAGTGGACCTGGTTGAAGGCGCCGACCGCCATCATCAGCCCGCCAAAGCTGATATCGCCCGAGAAATAGACCGGCGAGGCAACCAGGATCGGCGCCACGACGGTGATCCAGCCATAGGTATCGGTCACCCAGGACAGGTTGATCTGCGCGGTATAGATGCGCCGCATGGCACCCAGCACCGTGCCGAGGTCGAGTTCAAGCCGCTGCCTGGCATCGGCTTCGCCATGGTAGAGCGCGATGGCATCGACATTCTCGTTGACGCGCACCATCGAGGAGCGCAGCTCCGCCTCTCGTGTGTAGCGGTCGCTGTTCAGCTTGATCAGCGGCCGCCCGACCAGCCAGCTCAGCCAGGAGGCCGTGCCGGCATAGAGGAACGCCGCCCAGACCATGTAGCCCGGTATGGCCAGCGACCAGCCGTTGACGTGGAAGACGAAGCCTGAGGACAGTTCCCACAGCACGCCGACGAAGGACACAAGCAGGATGAGCGACTGCAGCAATCCGACGCCGAGATCGGTCGATAGGTCGGAGAGATGCGCCGCGTCCTGCTGCATGCGCTGGTCGGGATTGACGCCGATGGCGCCTGCATTGGCCAGCCGGAAGGCGCGCGCCGGCCGCATCCATTGGTCGATCAGGTCCAGTGTCAGCGCCTCGCGCAGTTTCAGCCGGATCATCTGGTTGAGCCAGGTCTGGCCGATATTGAGCACCAGCAGCCCGCCGGCGATCATCGCGAAGACGAGGAGCTGGTGCAGGAAGGCCGCCATGTCGCGGCGCGCCAGCGCGTCGTAGAAGGGCTGGTTCCAGCGGTTGAGCAGGACCTGGCCGATCGAGGTCGCGATGATGACGGCCATTATGCCGACCGAGGTCCACAACAGCCATTTGCGGACCGGCGACGCCACCAGCGCGCGCCTGATCGTCGCAACCTGATCACGCAGGCTGCTGGCCTCGACGGCGACCGGCTGAACGGTGGCCTGATTGTCCAGTTGATCAGCCATGTCTGAAGTCCTTGCGTTCAGGTGCGATGCTGAAACCGGATGAAATGAGCCGACGGCTGCCGCCCGTGTACGACAGATAGGTCGGAAAAACGCCGCGCGTGGAAAGTTTCCGCGCCGATCACGAAGGTTTCACCTGACGAGCCGGCGCCAATGGGCCTGCGGCGTCGGAGAGGCGGCCGAGCCGCGTCGCGCCGTGTGGCGACAGCACCGGGACGAAGACGCGGCGGGACGCGCGCTGGGCGACCGGCACGCCCTGATAGAGCCGCTTCTGCGCCTCGACGACGATGACGCCGGAAAAGATCGGCCACAGCCGCCGGCCGGCGCGCTCCAGAACATTGTGGAAGCGCATCATGAAGCGCCGTCGCGATGGCGGGAAGAACAGCGCATCCGACCAGGCGGCGGGCGTGAAATTCGCCTCGCGCAGCAGTTCCGTCAGCTGCCCGCGCGAAAACGGCCGGCCATTGCCGAACGGCGTATGCTCGAAGCGCGCCCAGACGCCGCGCCGGTTTGGCACGACGATGACGACGCGCCCTGCCGGCGACAGCACCCGCCAGATCTCGTTCAGCGTCTCGCGCGGGTTTTCGACATGTTCGAGCGAATGCACGAGCAGCATGCGGTCGATGCAGGAATCGACCAGCGGCAGCTCCTCGTCGAAGACCAAAGCGGTCGCCGTCGGCCCGGTTGCCGGCCAGACCACCGCGCCCTGCGTCGCCGGCATGAAGGCGAAGACCCGCTCGGCATCGGTGCCGAAGCGCTCCAGCCAGGGCAAGGTATAGCCGAGGCCGACCAGCCGTTCATTGGGGACAGCAGCCCATATCGACGACAGCGCCATGGTGATCGAGCGCTCGGCGAACCGGCCGAGCGTTGTCGAATAGAAGGAGCGAAGGTCGACGATGTCGGAATGCATGTCAGGGATGTAGCCGTGATATCGGCCGGTTTCAACAAAGGGCCGGAGGCAGCTGACACATACGCGGATGACATTCGTCATCTCCGGGAATGACATTCAGTCATCTCGTGGATGACATCCGCCCTCTGGCGCCCTATGTCTGCGGCGACAAAAGGAGAGATATGATGGCGGTCGAAATCGAACAGTTCATGTGCCGCACGGACAATTTCGGCGTGCTGGTGCATGACCCCAAGAGCGGGCAGACGGCGATCATCGACGCCCCCGAGGAAGCGCCGATCCTGGCCGCGATCAAGCGCACCGGCTGGACGCCGACGATGATCCTGACCACGCATCATCATATGGACCACGTCGAGGCCAATCTGGCGCTGAAGGAGCGCTTCAAGCTGCGCATCGTCGGCCCGGAGGCGGAAAAGGCCAAGATCCCCGGCATCGACGAAACCGTCGAAGACGGCTCCGTCCTTCATCTCGGCGAAGAGCGCATCGAGGTGATCGCCACACCCGGCCATACCGCCGGCCATGTCTCCTATCATCTGCCGGCATCGCAGGTGGCGTTCACCGCCGACACGCTGTTTGCGCTGGGGTGCGGGCGGCTGTTCGAATGCAAGCCGCCGGTGATGCATGAATCGCTGCGCAAACTTGCCGCCCTTCCCGCCGCGACGACAATCTATTGCGGCCACGAATACACGCTCGCCAACGCCCGTTTCGCGCTGACCATCGACCCGACCAATTCAGCGTTGAAGGAGCGCGCCGCCCGGATCGAGGCGCTGCGAGCCGACAACAAGCCGACGCTGCCGACGACCATCGGCGAGGAGCTTTCGACCAATCCCTTCCTGCGCTGGCACGACCCGGCGATCCGCAAGCATCTCGGCATGGAAAAGGCCGGGAATGCCGATGTGTTCGCCGAGATCCGCAAGCGCAAGGACAATTTTTGAGCGTGCAGGCATTCGACCAATGACCAGTTCCGCGGAAATCATCGCGACACTCGGACTGAAGCCGCATCCGGAAGGCGGCTGGTATGTGGAAACCTTTCGCGACGCAGCCGGCGGTGCGCGAGGTCATTCGACCGCCATCTATTTCCTTTTGGAACAGCACCAGCTTTCGGCCTGGCATCGGGTCAAGGATGCGGCCGAGGTCTGGCATTTCCATGCCGGCGCGCCGCTGGCGCTTTCGATGTGGGAAGAAGGCGGGCCAAAGGGCAGCCAGGTCATCGAGCAGGTGCTCGGCATCGAGCTCGCGGCGGGCGAGCGGCCGCAGATCGTCGTGCCGGCGGGCTGGTGGCAGTCGGCGCGCAGCCTGGGCGAGTGGACGCTGGTCGGCTGCACCGTCGCGCCCGGCTTTGATTTCGCCGCCTTCGAACTGGCCGCGCCGGGCTGGCAGCCTGGAGAATGACCCCAAGGACAGACGCCATTCAGGGCACGTCGACATGAATGACTATCGGCTGCCGACGCGAAACAAGCTGCTCATTGCCGCCTTCGTCGCGATCTGCGTAGCCGGCCTTCTGTTGCGGCCCATTTATCCGAAAAGCATCTTTGTCGCGCTGTTTTTGGACGGTGTGTTTCTTGCGGCCTATGTGATCTTCTGGTCTTGGAAATTGTTTCAGGAATGGAAGCAAACCCCTACACTTCAAAAACGCCTTCTCGTCATGATTTTTCTCATCGCCCTCGGTGGATCCTTGTGCATGATACACATGACACTGCGCTCCATCTTGACGCAATGAACTGTAGTAGCCGCCTTCCATCGAAATCGGGCGGTGGATCAGGACTAGCTGCTGAGCATCATCAGCATTGGGCGTTTCCCTCCATCGGATCCGACGGCAAATCCTACCCCAGCAGGAACCCAAGCGTAATCCCCAGTTGGGCGGCGTAATACAGCCCCCAAATGGCGAAGCGCATCCACGTACGATGCGGCGAGATGGCCGCCACCAGAAACTTCTCCGTGGCCAGCAACCCGTCCGAGGCCATGAACAGCACGGCGCCGGCGATCACCCAGGCGCTGTTGGTGGTCAGCGCCGCCACGCCCATCGCCAGGATCGCCACGACATAACAGGCGATCGGCACGCGCAGGCCGGGGCCGACACGACGCCAGAGCGCCGCCAGCATGACGATCACGAACACCGCCAGTGCCAGCGCGATCGCCCCGCGCCAGGATTCGGCGCCAAGCAGCCCCAACCCGCCGCCGCTGCGCAGGAACAGCGCGATGTAGACGATGTGGGCGATGAGGAAGCTGGCGAGCCCGCCGAGAAACGCCTTTTCGCCGTCACGCGACAGGAAGGCGTCGCCCACCGCGCTGAGCGCCAGGGCCGCGACCAGCAGCAGCGGGCCGCCTTGCAGCCCCGAAAGCACGGCCAGCATCGCCACCGCCAGCGTCTTTGCCGCCGAGCGGGCGAGGCTCTGCGGCATGCCGAGCGTAAAGGCGTAGATCACCGCCGCAACCAGCGAGAAGATCAGCGTCGCATTGGCATTGGCGTCGATGCCGCCGGCAAACGGCATGGTCATGCCCCGGCTCCGCTCTCGACTGCCGCCGGCTTGCGCAGGAACAGCGATTTCGCCGCCAGGGCGGCGCCACCGGTGATGAGCACGCAGGCGGCAAGGATGCGCAGCGACGGCTCGGCGACGCCGGCCACGATCAGCACCAGCGTCGAGAGCAGCGGCGCCGCGTAGCTTGCCGCGCCCAGCACCTGGATGTTGCCGCGCTTGACGCCGATGTCCCAGGCATAGAAGGCCGCCCCCACCGGCATCAGGCCAAGCCCGAGCACGGCCAGCCACTGGCCGGCGCCATTTGGCAACACTGTCTGTTCCAGCGCCAGATGGCAGACGAGCGACAGCACGGCGGTCGCCGCGCAGAACCAGGTGACGATGCTGGTCGGCACGGAGGGAAAGCGCCGGGACAACAGCGAATAGGACGACCAGAGCAGCGCGCAGACGGCGGCCATGGCGTAACCGAAGGCGTAGCGCGCGTCGAAGGCCAGCCCGCCGCCCTTGGTGACGATCAGCACGGTGCCGGCCAGGCCGAGCAGCGCGCCGACGACATGGTTCCACGCCAGTTTTTCGCCCGGCATCAGCGCCGATCCGAGCACGATCAGCAGCGGCCACAGATAGGCGATCAGGCTGGCCTCCACCGCCGGCGCGTTGCGCAGCGCGGTGAAATAGAAAAAGTGGTAGCCGAACAGGCCGGCAATGCCGATCACCCAGACTTGGCGAGGGATTTTCTGGCTCTGCTCAGCGGCCGGCATGAACAGCCGCGCGACAAGCCCGACGCCGGTACCGATCGAGAAGGTGATAGCCGACAGAAGGAACGGCGGCACCTTGCCGGATGCGTCGGTAAGCAGCGCCAGAAGCGCCCACATGGCGACCGCTGAAAAACCGATGAGTGTTGCGCGCGCCATTCCGTCCCCCGTGGTGCGCTGTTCTATCCCCAGGCGCGCCCTATTGTACCGCTTCGAAACGCTTGGCGCTGATGGTCAAGGTGCCGATCTGCGTTCCAACCGTGGCGTGGATCGGCGCATATACTCCGGTTTGGCCGAGCGGCGCAAACGTCACCATCATGCGGCTCTTGTTCCTGAGATAGTTGAGCGCCTTGCGGCCCTTGCGATAGCCGGCCACCGGCTCGAAACCCATCCGGCAGGTGATGGTATCGCCCTTGTAGCCCGGCACCGAGATGGTGCCTTTCGAATCGTAGGTCAGCGTCAGGTCGGCGCGCATCTCGCCGTCATAGAATTTGACCTTACGGCCGCAGACCTGGTCGAGGCTGTCGGCATGGATGACGGTCGCGGCCATCGGATCGAGCACCGATGCAAGGTCGCCGGCACCGATCGGCACCCAATCATTGGGGTCGCGCTTGCCCGGCGGCGGAATGACCTGCGTCGAAGTGACGGCGCCATTGGCAAAGCGAATGTCGATCGCGGAAACCTTCTTGCCGGAGGTATAATCGGCACGAAATGCCTCCGGCACCATTTTCTTGCCGGAAATCGTGCCCTTGGACGAGATCGTGCCGCGCGTGTCGTCGAACAGTTTGGCAAGGCCTGCCGATTTGACCGTGCCGTCGATCGCGTAGGCGCCGTTCTCGTAATGGCTGGAGAAGGTCGATCTCGCGATCGAGAGGCCAAAGAACGACACCGTGTACTCACCCTTGAAGGATTGCGGCGAGGCAGCCGACGCGGCGGACGGCAAGGCGATGGCAAGCACGGCAACAAGTGCGTGAGGCAAACGAGGCATGGCGGGATCGGATCCTTGATTTTCGGCCGGAGGCGGGCAACTCCGGTCTGGCATGTCCCTGTCGGACTGCTTATAGGATGAAATCCGGCCTTTATGTGAAATGCCGGGCGCTTCCATGGCAAAGCCGGAGCTTGACGCCCCGGCGAAATGCAACTATGGAACGCCAACTTTTTCCATAAGGCCGCCTGACCAGAACCGCGCGCCACCCGGCGTGGGCACAAAGGTTTGGCAGGTCCCGAGAGAATTGAAGGTTAGAATTATGTCCCGCACCTGCGAACTCACTGCCAAGGCAGTCCAGACCGGCAACAATGTGAGCCACGCCAACAACAAGACCAAGCGTCGCTTCCTGCCGAACCTCGTCAATGTGACGCTGATTTCGGAAGCGCTGAACCAGAATGTGCGCCTGCGCATTTCGGCCAACGCCCTGCGGTCGGTCGAACATCGCGGCGGCCTCGACGCTTTCCTGGCCAAGGCCGACGTCAAGGAACTGTCGCAGCGCGCGCGTCTCTTGAAGAAGCAGATCGCCAAGAAGCTGGCCGAACAGGTCGCTGCCTAACACCGGATCAAGGCGGGGGACGACCGCCGGGCTAACCTCTTGTTGGCCTCTGGCCAACATCGTGTTGGCCCTAGGCATCGGATTAGATCCGCAAGGTTCGCCAATCCGGTGCTCAAATACGAAGCGAGCATGCCCGACGGGCATGATGCTCCGCTGGTTCCATTACCCAGGATAAAAAAATGACTTCCTTCTCGCGATATCTGCCCTTCGTGGCCGCCATGGCGCTTGTCGTCGTGGCATCGAACATTCTCGTGCAGTTCCCGATGCAGGGTCAGATCGGCGGCCTGTCGCTGGCCGACCTGCTCACCTGGGGCGCTTTCACCTATCCGTTCTCCTTCCTGGTCACCGACCTTGCCAACCGCCGCTACGGGCCTTCCGTGGCGCGCCGGATCGTCTTTGTCGGCTTCATGACGGCGGTGGTCTGCTCGATCCTCGTCCCGCCCTTCCTGTTCCGCCATGGCCTGATCGAATTCGAGACCGCGGCCGACCGGCTGGTGCGCATCGCCGCCGCTTCAGGTGCCGCCTTCCTGTCCGCGCAACTGCTCGACGTCACCGTGTTCAACCGGCTGCGCCGTCAGAGCTGGTGGCGGGCTCCGATCGTCGGGACGCTGGTCGGGTCGGTCTTCGACACCATGGTCTTCTTCACCGTCGCTTTCTCGGCCGCTTTCGCCTTCGCTGGCCCGAACGACAGCTTTGCGCTGGAGACGGCGCCGCTGATGGGCGTCTTCCACGTCGAGGCCATGCGCTGGGTTTCCTGGGCGCTCGGCGACCTTTCGGTGAAGCTGATCATCGCCGTGGTCGCGCTCATCCCCTACCGGCTGCTCGCCGCGCGCTGGAGCCAGCCGGCAGTCGCGGCCTAGACCGTGATACCCTGGGTCCAGCTCGATTCGGCAAAGACCGGGGATGGTGCCCAGGAGCTTCGGCTCAAGCGGCGCGGCAGCGAATTCTCGATCATGCTCGGCACCAATGAGCTGATGAACAGCCGCCTCAGCGGCTCCGAGCAGGCGCTGGCGAAACTGTCCTGTCAAAGGATTGCGGACCATCGCCAGCCGAGGATCCTCATCGGCGGCCTTGGCATGGGGTTCACTCTGCGTGCCGCCTTGGCCGAACTCGACGAGGATGCCGGCATCGTTGTCGCGGAGCTGGTGCCGGCGGTCGTGGCCTGGGCACGCGGCCCGATGGCGGACGTGTTTGGCGGTTGTCTCGACGATCCCCGCGTCACCATAGAGGAGACCGATGTCGGGCAATTGATCCGGTCCGGGTCCGCGGCCTGGGATGCCATCCTGCTCGATGTCGACAATGGCCCCGAAGGCATCGTCCACAAGGGCAATGACGCGCTCTATAGCCTCGCCGGCCTCAACGCCTCGCGCACCGCCCTCAAGCCGGGCGGCGTGCTTGCGGTGTGGTCGCAAGGCCCGGACAGCGGCTTCGCGCGGCGGCTGAAGCAGGCAGGCTTCGGTGTCGAGGAGGTCAACACGCGCGCCAACGGCAAGCGCGGCGCGCGCCATGTCATCTGGATCGCCACCAACGGCTCCTGAATGAAGCCGTGGTAAGGCGGCATTTAGGCTTTCGACCTCTGAAGCTCCGCGGCAAGGGCCTCCAGCAGCCCACGGGTCCCCTCCTCCCGCCCCTTGGCGGAATCGACACCATCGAAGAAGGCGCCCTGCTCAGTATAGGTCAGCCTTGTGCCATCGCCCGAGGGCGTCAGCTCAACCGTGGTCAGCGATGCCGACATCGGCTGCGGCCCTATGGCCATCCTGTAGGAAAACACGATGCGCTGGTCGGGAACGATGTCCTGGAACTGCGCGTCGAGCCTGATTTCCGGGCCGCCGCCATAGCTAAAGCGCGACACCTCGCCACCACCGACGCGGAAATCGAAGCTGAATTCGGCGACGGTAAAACCGTCGCCGTCGACCCGCCAGCGCCGCACCGTTGCCTTGTCGGCGAAGGCATGGAAGACGCGATCCGGCGATTGCGGGTACGTGCGCTCGATGGTGAATGTGGAGTGGATGACGGAATGCTCGTCTTTCACGGACGCGATCTGGTTCATGTCTGGTCGTCCTTTTCCTGGTCTTGAACTTTCGGGGATGATTGATCCGTCTCGGCCAGAATCTCACCGAGTCGGTCGAGGTGGCGTTCCGCCGGAATGCGGCACTCCGCAATCCAGTCGGCGAGCGGAGCGAGCCCGCCCGGTTCGATCCGGCAGGTGCGCACCCGCCCGATCTTCTCGCTGCGGATCAGCCCGCAGGCCTCCAGCACCTGCAGATGCTGCAAGACGGCGGCGAAGGTCATGCCGAAAGGCTCCGCCAGCTGGCTGACGGTGGCCGGTCCGCGGCTCAAGCGTTCCAGGATCTGGCGGCGGGTCGGCTCGACGAGCGCGCGGAGGATGCTGTCGATCTTGGAATAGTCAAGCATGGACTTGAGTATTCCGCCAACGACGTCAATTGTCAAGTCATGACTAAAGTATTTTGACGAAGCCTGGACACCTCCCACGCCCCAAAAGCGGAAGGTTGCGGCGAAGGCGCGAAGGAAGAACGGACAAAAGAAAGCCGGCGCGCGGCCCGAACATAGCCGTGTATGGCCGCGCTCAATCCTGGTGCAGGATGAATTCCAGATAGAGGTTGCGCTGCAGGATCGAATGATTGTCGTCTGAGATCAGCGACACCATCAGCGCGCCGTCATCGCGGGTCCAGACGTCGAGGCCTTCCATATTGTCGATCTGGTAGCCCATGTCGGCGTCCAGCAGCACCGGCCCGTCGGCGACCGCGCCCTTCTCGACGCTCTCGCCATAGATGCGCCGCAGCCGCATCTTCAGGCCGCCTGCCATGGTGAAACTGCGCTCCAGCAGCAGGAGGTCGCCGTCCGGCAGGAAGGCGCCGTCCGTGATGTCGAAATCGCCGTTGCGCTTGACGGTGAATACACCCTTGTGCGGCCCTTCGATGATGGCGGCATAGATGTTGCCAGCCTTGTCTAGGCTCTTTTCCGAGACCACGACCAAGCCGCCCGCATGCTGGCCGTTGGCATTGGCATGGGTAACGGTCTCAAAGCCGCGATTCTGGCGCAGCTCGCGCGCCGGCACCAGGAAATCCAGCTGCCGGTATGGCCCCTTCATATCCGTCGGATCGATCTTGAATTGGGCGACGCGGTGGTTGCGCTCGAAACCGACCGTGGCGATGCCGTCCTTGACCGCGAGGCCTTCGGCATCGACTTCCCATTTCTCGTCGATCGGCTGGCCGCCCTGGTCGACCATCTGCTGCATGCGGAAGTTCTGGATGCCTATGGGACGCCTGTCGGCGTCGCGGACCACCGTACCGAAGAACCAGTAGCCGGTGTCGGCCACGCCGATGAAATCGCTCCCCGCTTTCAGAAAGCGGAAGGCCGACAGCGCGCCGAAATCGCGCGATTTCGAGGTCATTTCCAGTCCGCCGACGAATTCGAGCGAACCGAACTGCTTGTCGGCCTTGCCAATGCGGAATTCGGTGATCGGGCGGGCCGAAACCTCGATGGGTTCAACCGCGGCCGGACCGGCCGCACCGGCTGACGCCGACGCCACGCCGGCGAACAGGGCGATGGCGGCGAAGAGCGGTTGCCGAAACCCGCCGCACGAAAAGATCATCCGGCGCGCCGCATGCCGCCGCGCCGCGTATCGCGCGCGCTTTCCTCGGCAAACAGCGAGGCCAGTTGCTCGGTCATGGCGCCGGCCAGTTCCTCGGCATCGACGATGGTGACGGCGCGCCTGTAGTAGCGCGTGACGTCATGGCCGATGCCGATGGCCAGTAATTCCACCGGCGAGCGCGTCTCGATCAGCTCGATGACGGCGCGCAAATGGCGTTCCAGATAATTGCCCGGATTGACCGACAGCGTCGAATCGTCGACCGGCGCGCCGTCCGAGATCATCATCAGGATCTTGCGCTGTTCGGGCCGGGCGATCAGCCGGTTGTGCGCCCACAGCAGCGCCTCGCCGTCGATGTTTTCCTTGAGCAGGCCTTCGCGCATCATCAGCCCGAGATTGCGCCGGGCGCGCCGCCACGGATGATCGGCGGATTTGTAGATGATGTGGCGCAGATCGTTGAGGCGGCCGGGGTTCGGCGGCTTGCCGTCCTTCAGCCATTTTTCGCGCGCCTGCCCGCCTTTCCAAGCCCGCGTGGTGAAGCCGAGGATCTCAACCGAGACGCCGCAGCGTTCCAGCGTGCGTGCCAGAATGTCGGCGCAGGTGGCGGCGACCGTGATCGGCCGGCCGCGCATCGAGCCCGAATTGTCGAGCACCAGCGTCACCACCGTGTCGCGGAATTTGGTGTCGCGTTCCTGCTTGAAGGACAGCGGCTGCATCGGATCGATGACGACGCGCACCAGCCGCGCCGGATCGAGATAGCCCTCTTCCAGGTCGAAATCCCAGGAGCGGTTCTGCTGCGCCATCAAGCGGCGCTGCAGCCGGTTGGCAAGCCGCCCGACGACACCGGACAAATTGGCCAGTTGCTTGTCGAGGAAGGCGCGCAGCCGGTCGAGCTCTTCCTCTTCGCAAAGCTCTTCGGCGCCGACCGTCTCGTCGAAAGCCGTGGTGAAGACCTTGTAGTCGATTTCCTTCGGCAAATTGGTGAAGGGATTATCGTTGCGGCGCGCCTCGCCGGGGGTCTCGGCATCGGCGTCGTCATCGTCGGACAGATCGTCGGCGGTGGCGTCGGAGGCCTCCGTCTCGGACGACTGTTCGTCATCGGCCGACGCCTCGGCATCCTCGGACTGCGACTGCTCGGAGCCGGAATCCTCTTCCCCGCCCTCCTCGCTCTGCTCCTCGCCTTGCGGCTGGTTGTCGTCATTGTCCTCGGAGTCTTCCGTCTCCTGGTCGTCGCCGAGTTCCTCGGCCATTTCCATGGAGGCGAGCATCTCGCGCACGACGCGGGCGAAGGCCTGCTGGTCGTCGAGCTTGGCCGACAGCCCATCGAGGTCGGCCTTGGCCTTTTCCTCGACCCAGGGCCGCCAGAGCTCGACCAGCCGCTCGCCGCTCTTGGGCACCGGCCGGCCGGTCAGCTTCTCGCGCACCATCAGGGCGAGTGCTTCCTCGATCGGCGCGTCGGCCTTGTCCTTGACGTCGACGAGGTTGGCCTTGGCGTATTTGTCCTCCAGCATCGAGCCGATATTGTCGGCGACGCCCTGCATGGCGCGGCTGCCGATCGCCTCGACACGGGCCTGCTCGACCGCGTCATAGATGGCGCGGGCGGCCTTGCCTTCCGGCGCCAGCTTGGTGTGGATGCGCGCATCGTGGCAGGCGCGCTTCAGCGCCATGGAATCGCCGAGGCCGCGGGTGATCGCGATGTCGGTCTTCGACGCCTTCTTCGGCAGTTCGGGCAGACGCGCGCGGCTGCCGGCGAGCGCCGGCCGGTCCTTGGCAAAGCCGACTTCCATTTCCTTGTCGCCGGCAATGGCGCGCATGCAGACGGTGACGGCGCGCTTGAAGCTGTCGGCTTCAGACCCCGTCTTCGACTTGTTGCGCGTATTGTCGCCCGGACCCGCCATCGAGGCTATGCTTACCCAAGCACCACGTTGGCGGCGCTCTCGGGCAGGTCCTCGCCGAAGGCGCGCTGGTAGAACTCGGCCACCACCGAGCGCTCCAGTTCGTCGCACTTGTTGAGGAAGGTCAGCCGGAACGCCATGCCGATATTGCCGAAAATCTCGGCATTCTCGGCCCATGTGATGACGGTACGCGGGCTCATCACGGTCGACAGGTCGCCATTGATGAAGGCCGAACGCGTCATGTCGGCGACGCGCACCATCTTGTTGACGATGTCCTTGCCCTTGTTGTCGCGGTAGTGCTTGGCCTTGGCCAGCACGATGTTCACTTCATTGTCGTGCGGCAGATAGTTCAGCGTGGTGACGATCGACCAGCGGTCCATCTGCGCCTGGTTGATCTGCTGCGTGCCGTGATAGAGGCCGGTGGTGTCGCCGAGGCCGACCGTGTTGGCGGTCGAAAACAGCCGGAACGCCGGATGCGGACGGATGACGCGGCTCTGGTCGAGCAGCGTCAGCCGGCCCGACGATTCCAGCACGCGCTGGATGACGAACATCACGTCCGGACGGCCGGCGTCATATTCGTCGAAGCAGAGCGCGACATTGTGCTGATAGGCCCAGGGCAGGATGCCGTCGCGGAATTCAGTGATCTGCAAGCCGTCCTTGACGACGATCGCGTCCTTGCCGACGAGATCGATACGGCTGACATGGCTGTCGAGATTGACACGCACGCAGGGCCAGTTGAGGCGGGCGGCGACCTGTTCGATATGGGTCGACTTGCCGGTGCCGTGATAGCCCGACACCATGACGCGGCGGTTGTAGGCAAAGCCGGCAAGGATCGCCAGCGTCGTCGCCTTGTCGAACAGATAGTCCGGATCGACGTCAGGCACGTGTTCGCTGGTCACCGAATAGGCCGGCACCACCATCTTGGAGTCGAAGCCGAATTTATCCTTCACCGACACCGTCGTGTCGGGCAGGTTGGCGATGTCGCGATCGACCTTGTTCATATCTCTCAACGTCTCCACGGGCGAAACGTCCCGTTTCGCCGGCAATCGATTTTGTTCGGGGGCGGTCTTAGAGCCTTTTCCAACCTTATGAAAGTTGGAAAACGACACAAACCGTAGGGTCGCTCAGCACAGGCCCGCCTGTTTGAGCACGCGATAGGCCTGCAGCACATCGCGGAACCGGTCTTCCGAACCTCTGTCGCCACCATTCGCATCCGGATGGTGACGTTTCACCAGTTCCTTATAGCGCGCCTTGATATCCTTGCCAGTCGCCTTTGTATCAAGGCCAAGCGTTTCCAGCGCCTTGGCCTCAAGGGGCTTCGCCTTGCGCTCGCGCGCCTCACGCGGATCCTTCGGCCCCTTGAACAGGTCGAACGGGTCGCGCATGCGGTTGTAATAGCCGGCGCGGCCGGAGCGCATCTGCGCCATATCGGGTGATGCCATACCGGGAGAGGAGCGCGTCGAGGCGCCGTTGACGCCCATCTTCCAGGTCGGCCGATGGCCGGTCATGGCTTCCTTCTGGAAGCGCGCAACCTCGGTGTCCGGCACGCCGGAAAAATAGTTGAAGCCCTTGTTGTACTCGCGCACGTGGTCGAAGCAGAAGTGGAAATACTCGCCCTCCTTCATGCGCCCGACGGGCGCGCGATGGGTGCCCGGCTCCTTGCAGCCATCCCACTGGCAGATCGGCGAGTGCGACTTCAGCTCCGCATCCTTCTCCGGGCGGATGCGAATCTTCTCGAAATATTTGGGATACGGCTTCATCTCACCCATTTATGGGGCGTTCGCAGATGCGAAACAAGAATTGACATTTTCGCGATCATCGCCCTAACCGCTGAATCGCGGCATAAAGCAGGCGAATGGCGGATTTAGTTGCGCAATAGCGGGCCCCAGGGCTGGTGCGCCAGCCATATGTGGTGAATGGAGACGGCAATGTCCATACAGGCGACCATGGAAGACAAGCTCAACAAGGCATTTTCGCCGGAGCGGCTGGTCATCATCAACGAAAGCCATCTCCACGCCGGTCACCATCA
The DNA here is from genome assembly GCF_016756495.1 of Mesorhizobium sp. 113-3-3. NCBI lineage: Bacteria > Pseudomonadati > Pseudomonadota > Alphaproteobacteria > Hyphomicrobiales > Phyllobacteriaceae > Mesorhizobium > Mesorhizobium sp. 113-3-3. The sequence continues at coordinate 1,677,586 of NZ_AP023243.1, read as the reverse complement.
CCACGGCTCGGACCATCACGGCGCTTATGACGGCACCGGCGAGACGCATTTTCGCGTCCGCGTCGTCTCGTCCGCCTTTGCCGGCATGAGCCGCATCGACCGCCACCGCGCCGTCAACGAACTGCTCGCCGACGAATTGAAGGCTGGCGTGCATGCGCTGGCGATCGAACCGGCGGCGCCCGGCGAAAAGACGCGCTGGTAGGTCGGATCCGCCCGCCTCGGCTGGGCCGTCAGATCACCGCTTCGATCAGGAACGGCCCGCGCCGCGACAAGGCGCTGTCCAGCAGCGCGTCGAACCGCTCGCAGGTGTCGGCCCGTGCGGCCTCCACACCCATGCCCTTGGCCAGCGACACCCAGTCCAGCGCCGGATGGTCGAGGTCGAGCATGCGCCTGGCATTCTCGCCGATCGCATTGACGCCGACATTCTTCATCTCGCCATGCAGGATCGCGTAGGTCCGGTTGGAAAAGACGACCGTCACCACGTCGAGATTTTCCCGCGCTTGCGTCCACAGGCCCTGCACCGTGTACATGCCGCTGCCATCGGCCTCCAGATTGATCACCTTGCGGTCGGGACAGGCGATTGCCGCTCCTGTCGCCATCGGGATGCCGCCGCCGATCGATCCGCCGGTGCCCATCAAATAGTCATGCGGCGCGGCAAGGGCCGACAGGGCGAAGAAACGCCTGGCCGAGGTGACCGCTTCGTCGCAGACGATCGCATTGTCCGGCAGCTTGCGCGCCACCGACAGCGCGATGGCATCCTCCGTCAGCCCGCCGCTCGGCGCAGCCTCGTCAGGAAAAGCGGTTGCGAAGTCAGCCTGTTGCGATGGTTTGACGCCGAGTTCGTCGCGCAGCGCCTCCAGCGCCGCATGGAGGTCCTGCCCATGGGCGGCCAGCGTCAGCACCCGGCAGTCGTCGCGGACGAGCCGTCCCGGTTTTCCCGGATAGGCGAAGAAGGCGACCGGCTCCTTGCCGCCGACCAGTACAAGCACGTCGATATCCGCGAGCAGCGCCGTCGCCGCATCGATCGGATAGGGGACGCGTGTCGGCGCAACGCGCCCGCGCCCGCGTTGCATGCGCGCGATCAGGACCTCGCCGAACAGGCGAACGTCGCAGGCCGTCGAGATCTGGCCGGCGATCTCGAGCGCATCCGCACGTGCCGCCCGGCCACGCACGATCATGCCGACACGGCCCTGAGCGGCACGGATCGCCGCGGCGGTCTCGCGTACCGCATCCATGTCGACCTCGGGCGGCGGTGAAAGCACGACCTTGCCGGGCGACGCCGGGGCAGCATCGCCCCAGGCGGCATCCGCCGGCAGGATCAGCGTGGTGACGCCCGGCGGCGTCAGCGAGGCGCGAAAGGCCGCCTCCGTGGCCGGCTGGACGTCTTCTGGCCCGGCGATGCGGCGAACCCAGTTGGACATCGGCGCCGCCAAACCTTCGATGTCGCTGGTCAGCGGCGCGTCGAGCGGCAAGTGATAGGAGGCGTGGTCGCCGACGATGTTGATCATCGGGCTGAGCGCACGCCGGGCGTTGTGCATGTTGGCCAGCCCATTGGCCAGGCCAGGGCCGGTGTGCAGCAGCGTCGCGGCCGGGCGGTCGGTCATGCGCGCATAGCCGTCGGCCGCACCCGTCACCACGCCCTCGAACAGACCGAGCACGCAACGCATCTCGGGCTTGCGGTCGAGCGCGGCGACGAAGTGCATTTCGGAGGTGCCAGGATTGGCAAAGCAGACCTTCACGTCATTGGCCAGCAGCACGTCGCACAGCACATCGGCGCCATTCATGCATTTCTCTCCCATCCGGCGATCAGCGGAATTGCGTCAAAAACCGGCAGATGAAGCAATTGCACTCACGGATGTCCGCACGGCAATATCCCGCCGCTGCTTTTGGCATGAGCCAGTGACAGCGATGGGCGAGTGGAAATCGGCCGCGATCAACCGGCCGTCGATTTCAGGAATGCCAGCGCGGCGGCGGTCAGCGCGTCGCCATCCCTGCCGAAATCGTGATTGATCGACATGTGCGTGTACGCGCTGCCGTCGAACAGGGTGACTTTGGTCCCGGTGGCGCGCAGGCGCTCGGCAAAGGCCTTCGACTCCTCGCCACGGCCTGACGCTCCCGAATAAGCGATGAAGGTCGGCGGATGCTTGCGGCCATCGACATAGCTCGCCGGCGACAGTGCCGCCCATTGCGAGGGGTCGGAAAAGACGCGCGCATAGGCTCGCACCATGCCGCCGTTCTTCTGAAGCGCTACGAGATCATAGGCCCTGGTGTCGTCGAGCAGGAGCCCGGCGACGCCAGGCAGTCCGCCGCGCATACCGGTCAGCGCGATCAGGTGGCAGCCGGCCGAATGGCCCATACCGACAATGCGGTTGGGGTCGCCGCCATGCGCCGCGATGTTGGCCCTGACATAGGCATAGGCCTTTTCCACGTCATTGGCCTGGGTGGCGACATCGGCCTCAGGCAGCATGCGGTAATCGATGGAGACGAAGCAGAAGCCGTTGGCGAGCAGGAAGGCCGGCTTTGCGCCAACCTGGCTGCGTTTGCCGAATTCCCAGGCCCCGCCATGGACGAAGAAGACGACCGGCAGGCCGCTGGCGCCATCGGGCGCATAGATGTCGAGCTTGGCCGGACCGTAGTCGAAAGTTTTGGGTGATGGCGAGGATTGGCGCGCAAACGTCGTGGCCGGCAGAAAGGCCGCCATCGAAGCCAGAAGCAGGGTTCGCCGATCGATCATCATCTTCTCCTGACCGCCCGGCGCAAAATGCACCATGGCGCGGCGGAGTTCCAATGAAGGATCGGTAACGTGGCCTGTGACGGCGCTATGCGACCGGCCTGATCCTCAACCGGGCGATGCGGTTCTTGTCGCGCTTCATGACAATGAAGCGCTTGCCGTGGAAGGTAAAAGCCTGCTTTTCCTCGGGGATCGACTGCGCCTCGTGGATGACGAGGCCGGCAATCGTCGTCGCTTCCTCGTCCGGCAGGTTCCAATCGAGCGCCCGGTTCAGGTCGCGGATCGGCACATTGCCGTCGACCACGACGGAGCCGTCGGCCTCCTGCTTGACGCCCTGGATGTCGACATCGTGCTCGTCGGCGATCTCGCCGACGATCTCCTCGATTATGTCCTCCAGCGTCACCAGACCCTCGACCTCGCCATATTCGTCGACGACGACGGCAAAATGCGCCTTGCGGCGCAGGAAGGCATTGAGCTGTTCCTGCAGCGTCGTGGTGTCGGGCACGAACCAGGGCTTCGAGGCGATCTTCATCACGTCGATCTTGGAAAAGTCGTTGCCGACTTCGTTCAGCGCACGCAGCAGATCCTTGGCGTGCAGTACGCCGACAATGTTGTCGAGCGAGCCCTTCCACAGCGGCATGCGTGTGTGCGGGCTCTGCAGGATCTCGCGCACCACCGCCTCCGGCGCATTGTCGGCATTGACCGAGCGCATATTGGTGCGGTGGACCATGATGTCGGAGACTTCGAGCTCTTCGAGATCGAACAGGCCGCCGATACGGTCGCGGTCCTCGCGCACCACCTGGCCGTCGCGGCGAAAATCGTCGACTGCGCCGCGCAACTCGTCCTGGCTGGAGCGCTGCGGCTCGATGCGCGAAAGCTCGTAGCCGAACATGGCGAGAAGGCGCGTGCGCACGGCAACAACCAGGAGGATGAGGATGGCAAGGACGGCGACGACGACCCAACCCGTCTCGTTGCCCATCTCAGTCGGCTTTCCGGTTGGCTGGATGGTTTTCCCTGAGGAACGACAGCACTTCCGAAGCCGGCACGTCCTTGGCAATGAAAGCCTGGCCGATGCCGCGCGTCAGGATGAAGGTCAGCGCCCCGCGCGACACCTTCTTGTCCTGCGTGATGAATGAAAGCAGCGCTTCGGCATCGGGCAATTCGCCTGGAATATCGGACATCCGCCAGGGCAGGCCGACGGCGCGCAGATGCGTCTCGACGCGCGCCGCGTCGTCGGGGCTGGCCAGATTGAGCCGCGAGGAAAACCGATGCGCCAGCGCCATGCCGATGGCGACCCCTTCGCCATGGACGAGGCGGGCGCCGTCATACTGCGTGGCGGCTTCGAGCGCGTGACCGAATGTATGGCCGAGATTGAGCAAAGCGCGGTCGCCTGTCTCGAATTCGTCGCGGGCGACGACATCGGCCTTGGCGCGGCAGGCCTCGGCAATCGCCTCTCCCCTCTCCCGCCCGCCGGCGAACACCTTTTCCCAGTTCGCCTCGAGCCAGGCGAAGAATTCCGGCCGGTCGATCAGCCCGTATTTGGCAAGTTCAGCATAGCCGGCGCGGAATTCGCGGATCGGCAGCGTGTCGAGCACTTCCGTGTCGGCCAGCACCAGCCTGGGCTGCAGGAAGACGCCGACAAGGTTCTTGCCGCGCGGGCTGTTGATGCCGGTCTTGCCGCCGACCGAGGAATCGACCTGCGCCAGCAGCGAAGTCGGGATCTGCACGAAATTCATGCCGCGCCGCACGATGCCGGCGGCAAAGCCGGTGAGATCGCCGATGACGCCGCCGCCAAGCGCGATGACGACGTCGCCGCGCTCCAGCCTGGCGGCCAGAACGCCGTCCACCACCTCTTCGAGATGAGCAAAGCTCTTGGTCTTCTCGCCGGGCGGCAACGTGATGACGGTTGGCTGGATCCCGCCCTTCTCGAGCCCTGTCTTCAGCGTATCGAGATGCGCGGCGGCGACATTCTCGTCGGTGACCACAGCGGCGCGCGTACCCGGCAGCCGGCGCGAAATCTCCTCGCCCGCGCGTGACAAAAGGCCTGAACCGATCAATATGTCGTAGGCCCGGTCGCCAAGCCCGACTTCGACGGTGACTGGCTGATCCGCTCTCACGATTCGACCTCTCCCGTCGCTGCAATCTCATCGATGCCGAAATGCCGGCACAGTGCGTCCAGCACCTCCGCCGCGATAACTTCCTTGCGGTCGTCGCGGGTCGGCACGGTAACATCCGATGTCGCGTAGACCGGGTAGCGCTCGCCCATCAGCCGCTCCAGCACGGCGCGGGGGTCAGCACTTTTCAACAGCGGCCGGTTTTGCTTCTTCGAAACCCGCTCCATCAGAAGATCGAGCTCCGCCTTCAGCCACACCGACACGCCATGCGCGGCGATCGCCTCGCGCGTCTGCGCGTTCATGAAGGCGCCGCCGCCGGTCGAAAGCACCTGCGGACCATTTTCCAGCACGCGCAGGATCACGCGCTGTTCCAGGGCCCTGAACTCGGCCTCACCATAGCGTTCGAACAGCTCCGGCACGGTCATGCGCGAGACGCTTTCGATCTCCTGGTCGCTGTCGATGAAAGGCAGCGAAAGCATCGTCGCCACCTTGCGCCCGATCGCCGTCTTGCCTGCGCCCATCAGGCCGACAAAGACGATCGACCGGCTGCCCAGTCGGCCAAGCAGCGCTGAGTGGCTCTCGCCTGGAGGATTTGCCTGGGTCATCAGCTGTTTCTTGGGCCCTCTTTGCCGGCGTATCGACATGAAAAGCCGGTTTGCGTCAAGCGTGCCGAGCACGGGCAAGCCTATATCGGCCGGGGGAAACCCGCATCAGAAGTTGCTAACAGGCCTCCGCTTCTTCCTTGAATTGGCCGGATTGGCGTCCCATAAGGGCACAGGGTTTGGAAACGCAGAACAAGAAGACGGGCGAAAATTGATGCCGACACTGTTTCGCTTTGTCGTGACCCTCGCGATTCTGGCCGGCATTGCCTATGGTACGATGTTCGCGCTGGTGATGTTCGTCGAGCCGAAAAAAGCGGAGATGAGCGTGCGCATCCCGCCGGAAAAGCTGAACCCCAAGAAAAACTGACCTGAAGAAAACCGATCCCCAAGGATGAACAGCGCCGCCCGCATCGAGGCCTTCCTGGAAATGATGAGCGCCGAGCGCGGCGCCGCCGAAAACACGCTGTCCTCATACCGACGCGACCTCGAAGACGCTTCCACCGAGATCGATGGCGGACTTGCCGGTGCAGGTGCCGCCGATATCCGCGCCTATCTCGACGACATCGCCGCGCGCGGCTTCGCGCCGACCTCGCAGGCGCGCAAACTGTCGGCGATCCGCCAGTTCTTCAAATTCCTCTACGCCGAAGGCCTGCGCACCGATGACCCGACCGGCACACTGGACAGCCCGAAAAAGGGCCGACCGCTGCCCAAGACGATGAGCGAGGCCGACACCGGCCGGCTGATTGACCGCGCCGCTGTGGAAGCCGGCGATGCCGGGCTCGGCTACAGCGACAGGCTGGCAGCGCTTCGCCTTCACGCGCTGGTCGAGGTGCTTTACGCCACCGGCCTGCGCGTTTCCGAACTGGTCGGTCTGCCGGTGACGGTTGCGCAGCGCGACGACCGTTTCTTCATGGTGCGCGGCAAGGGTGACAAGGAGCGCATGGTGCCGCTGTCGGCCAAGGCGCGCACGGCAATGCGCGCCTGGCTTGCCGCCCGGACCGCAGTGCCCGCTTTCGCCGAAAGCCCGTTTTTGTTTCCGGCTGCCTCCGACAGCGGCTATCTCTCGCGCCAGGTCTTTGCCCGCGACCTGAAAGGGCTGGCGGCACGAGCCGGCATCGCCTCGGCCAAGATATCGCCGCATGTGCTGCGCCATGCTTTCGCCAGCCATCTCCTGCAGAACGGCGCCGATCTCAGGGCGGTGCAGCAGCTGCTTGGCCATGCCGACATATCGACGACACAGATTTACACCCATGTGCTGGAGGAGCGGCTGGTGCGGCTGGTCAACGATCATCATCCGCTTGCCGACTAGGCCTCATATCGCTATGTGAGGACGACATTTCACCGCCGGGAGCCTTGGTTTCAAGGGTTCCGCAGTTCTTGCCTTCCGAAATATCGGTCCGCCCAAGCATGTATAATTACCTCGATTTCGAAAAGCCGGTGCAGGATCTGGAGCTCAAGATCCTCGAGCTCAAGAAGCTTGCCGAGAATGGCGAGGCGGTCGATGTCGCCGATGAGATCGCCAGGCTGGAGAAGCGTTCCCACGACGCGCTGCGCGAACTCTACAAGGCCCTGACACCATGGCAGAAGGTGCAGGTGGCACGCCATTCCGACAGGCCGCACTGCGTCGACTACATCAAGGGCCTGTTCAGCGATTTCACGCCGCTGGCCGGCGACCGCAATTTCGGCGATGACCAGGCGATCGTCGGTGGCTTTGCCCGCTTTCGCGGCGAGCCCATTGCGATCATCGGCCAGGAAAAGGGTTCGGACACGACGAGCCGCCTGAAACACAATTTCGGTTCCGTGCGCCCCGAAGGCTACCGCAAGGCGGTGCGTTTGATGGAGCTTGCCGATCGTTTCAAGATCCCGCTTCTGACGTTGGTCGACACCGCTGGCGCCTATCCCGGCGTCAGTGCGGAGGAACGTGGCCAGGCCGAAGCCATCGCGCGCTCGACCTCAGCCTGCCTTGGCCTGAAAGTGCCGTCGATCTCGGTGGTCATCGGCGAAGGCGGTTCGGGCGGCGCCATCGCCATCGCCACCGCCAACCGCGTCTACATGCTCGAACATGCCATCTATTCGGTGATTTCGCCTGAAGGGGCAGCCTCGATCCTGTGGCGCGACACCACCCGCTTGAAGGATGCGGCGACCAATATGAAGATCACCGCGCAGGATCTTCTGCAATTGAAGATCATCGACGGCATCATTCCCGAGCCGATGGGCGGCGCCCAGCGCGCGCCCGAAACGGTGATTGCCGCGACCGGCGACCTCATCGCCAAGACAATGAAGGAATTTGCCGGCGCCAACACCGACTTCCGCGAACAGCGCCGCGAGAAATATCTGGCGATGGGCCGCAGCCTCTGACGGTCCTCTGACGGCGGAACAAGGCCGTCGGAACCCCTCCCTCGCGGCAATATGGCGGCAATGAGCAATTTCGCCACAAAAATGCCGCCGGATTCGCGTCAATGAAATTGCCGTGAAGGATTGGTCGAAGCTTGCGGTAAGGAATTTTCAAGGTTAACGGGCTTACGGTCCGTCGGTGTTCAGCATACGGGCTCGGCAGTTTCGAAGCCATTGGCCCGAGGGAAAAGACATAGCCGTATCCATGTTTGCCAAGCTCGCCCGCACCGGAGTCCTCGTCGCCTCAATAGCCGTCGCCGGCTGCAATGATTCGTCGATGAAGGACTTTGCCCCTGAAGCCAACAAGCCGCTGCCGGACAAGATCCTGGCCGACATGAAGGCCAAGGGCATGGTGCGCACCTCCTCGGTGATGGCACGCATCTTCAAGGAAGAGGGCAAGCTCGAGATCTGGAAGGCCAAGACCAATGGCCGCTACGACATGGTCGCGAGCTACGACATCTGCAAATGGTCGGGCAAGCTGGGTCCCAAATACACCGAAGGCGACCGCCAGGCGCCGGAAGGCTTCTACACGGTCCGCCCGTCGCAGATGAATCCGCGCTCCAACTACCACCTGTCCTTCAACATCGGTTTTCCAAACGCCTATGACCGCGCCAATGGCCGCACCGGCCAGAATTTGATGGTGCACGGCGCCTGTTCGTCCTCGGGCTGCTATTCGATGACCGACGCGCAGATCGAGCAGATCTATGCCTTCGGCCGCGACGCCTTCCAGGGTGGGCAGACGGAATTCCAGGTCCAGGCCTTTCCGTTCCGCATGACCGCCGCCAACATGGCGCGCTACCGCAACGACCCGAACTACGAGTTCTGGAAGATGCTGAAGGTCGGCTACGACAATTTCGAGGTCACCAAGGTTCCGCCGAAGGTCGACGTCTGCGAGAAGCGCTACGTCTTCAACCAGGTCGCCGCCGATGGCCAGACCTTCGATCCGACCGGACCGTGCCCGGCAACCACCCAGCCGGATTCGCTGAAGAGCGCCTACAACGCCTATCAGAGCAGCTACGACGCGGCCTTCAACAGCGCGCTCAAGGCAAGTGTGCCGCCGCCGAAGCCGACCATCGCCGGTGTCAAGGAAGCCAGCATCGTCTCCGACTGGTCGAAGCGCCGGGCGCGCGGCGAGCGCGTGCCGATCGATCCGCCTTCGCTCAATTCCGACGGCTCGGTGACCGAGACGGCGCGCATGGGCCGCATCGATTCGCCCGCCGGCCGCAAGATGGCGGCACTGGAGGCCGAAAAAGCCGCCAAGCAGAAGGCCGAGGAACAGAGGCTGGCCGCCATAGAGGCCGCCAAGCAGGCCAAGGCGGCCGCAAAGGCACAGGCGCTGGCCGAAAAGGAAGCGGCCAAGGCGCAAGCCGTGGCGGCAAAGGAAGCAGCCAAGGCCGCCAAGGAAGCCCCGGTCGCCACCGCCACCATCGCCGCCCCGGCGGCGGCCGCGCCGGAAGCCGAAACGCAGGCAGCGAGCGCCGATGAGAGCCGGGTGACAAAGCTGAAGAACAAGCTGCTCGGCATGTTCGGCGGCTGAGCTTGGTCTTGGCCAGGGATACCGCTATCTACGACCTGAAAGGGCTGAATTGCCCTTTGCCGGTACTGAAGGCAAAGAAGCGCCTGGCCGGGATGGAGCCGGGCAGCCGGCTCTGGCTCGAGACCACCGATCCGCTCGCCGTCATCGATATTCCCGCCTTCTGCGCGGACGCCGGTCACCAGCTGGTTGAAACGGCCGCGATGTCAGGCGGCCATCGATTCCTGGTCGAGCGCGGCGAGACCGCCTGAATTCGATGTAAACGCTATCTTCCGGCGATCGCCAGCGGATTGTTTTCCAGTGCCGCACGGTCGGGTGTGTCGATCGACGGCCGGTTGGTGAAGGCGGCGAACAGCCGGCGCACATAGTCTTCCGGCATGTCAAGCGTGATCAGCACCAGCCGCGTGCCGCGCTGGCCGTCCGGCCAGGCGGGCAGCCTTGCCGGCGGATGCAGGATCTTCTGCACGCCGTGGATGACCAGCGGGCGTGAGGGATCTTCGCGGAGTTCGATCACACCCTTCATGCGCAGCAGTTTCTCGCCATGCGTCGAACGCAACAGGTCGAGGAACATTTCTATTGCCGAAAACGGCACCGGACCGTCATGGACCAGCGAATAGGAACGCACGCGCTGATCGTGGCGATGGCCATGGTCATGACTGTGATCATGACTATGCCCGTGGTCATGACCGTCATGGTGATGGTCGTGATCATGTGCCGCTTCCTCGCCGAGCCAGCGGCGCACGTGGGCGGATTTGGTGGCGGGATTGTAGAGGCCGCAGTCAAACAGCGCCGCCACACCCGTTGTTGAATTGCCGGCATCGAGCAGTTCGGCGCCGGGATTGATCTGCCGCAGGCGCATGCGCAGCGTGTCGAGGTCGCCGGCATCGGTCGCCAGGTCGGCCTTGCTGAGCACGATACGGTCGGCGACGGCGACCTGCTTGACCGCCTCGACATGGCCGTCGAGCGTGGCGTTCCCGTTGACCGCGTCGACCAACGTGATGACGCCGTCGAGCCGAAAAGCCTGGACGAGCGCCGGATGCGCCATGATCGACTGCAGCACCGGCGCCGGGTCGGCCAGTCCCGTGGTCTCGACGATGACGCGGGTAAGCCGGGCGATGCGGCCGGTCTGCAGCCGGTCGACCAGGTCGGCCAGCGTGTCGACCAGTTCGCCGCGCACGGTGCAGCACAGGCAGCCGTCGGAAAGCTGGATGATGCCGTCGGAAGCCTGCTCCACCAGCAGATGGTCGATCGCCACCTCGCCATATTCGTTGATGATGACCGCCGTGTCGGCCAGCGCCGGGTCCTTCAGCAGCCGGTTGAGCAGCGTCGTCTTGCCCGCTCCAAGGAAGCCGGTCAGCACCGAGACGGGGATCGGGAATCCGCTCATCAGGTCAGTTCGCGACCTTGACCGGCTGGTCGCCTTGCGCTGCGGTACCCACCACTTTCGGGCCGGTGCCAGCCGGTACCGGCTTGTCGGGCCGCCAGCTCGGGATCGGCACGTCGGCATATTCCTGGCCGCCCTGGTCGAGCATCGCCTTGGGTGCCGGGCCCGTCGCGCCGCCGAGGCCGACGGCAACCAGCGTCGGCACATGGTCGAGCTTTTCCTGATAGGGCGATTTCGGCGCGTCCTTGACGGCAGCCGCAGGCGGCGCCTCGGACTGCTCCTCCGGCGTCTTCTTCTTGCAAACCTCGTCATGCATGTCGTTGGGCGAGACCGTGTCGCCATAAGGCGCCAGCGTCGCAACGGTGGCCGAGCCGGCGGCTTGCGTGTCGAACCCCTGGTCGAGCAGTTTTGCCGCGGCCTCGGCACGGCTGACCGCCGACTTCTCGCCAAGCACGACCGCGACCAGCGTACGGCCGTTGCGCGTCGCCGAACCGATCATGTTGAAGCCGGAAGGGCAGACGAAGCCCGTCTTCATGCCATCGGCGCCGGGATAGCGGCCGATCAGGAGATTGTAGTTCGGAATGGCCTTCTTGCCGACGGCGAGACCTTCGATCGAGAACCACGACGCATATTGCGGAAACTCGCGGCGGATCGCCATCACCAGGACCGAAAGGTCGCGCGCCGTCGTGTACTGGTCGGGCGAATAAAGGCCGTTCGGGTTGACGAAATGGGTGCCGTTCATGCCGAGCCGGGCCGCCTCGGCATTCATCCTTTCGGCGAAGGCGGCCTGTGAGCCGCCGACATTCTCACCGACCGCCATGGCGATGTCGTTGGCCGATTTGACCAGCATCATCTTCAGCGCATTGTCGAGCCGCATCACCGAGCCCGGCTTGAAACCCATCTTGCTTGGCGGCTCGCCGGCGGAATGCTTGGTCACCTTGATCGGCGAATCGAGCTGGACCTCGCCGGCCGCGATCGCACGGAAGGTCACATAGGCGGTCATCAGCTTGCTGAGCGAGGCCGGATACCAGCGTTTGAAGGCATCCTGATGCTGCAGGATCTGGCCGTTCTTCAGGTCGAAGACAACCACCGGATTGGCCAGCGCCGATCCAGCCAGGACCGACAGCATGATTGCGCCAGCCGAGAATAGTTTGAGGAAATGCCTGTGCCGCATGATCTAATCCGAAATCGCCTCTTGCCCTGATTGCCCCTGGCTCCGTAAGATTTCGTTACGCGACCGCCAGCAGAATAGGTCCGACCCTCAAAAAACGGACCGCATCGGTGCGGTGCTATTTAGCCTATGTGACGCCAACATGGCAAAGTGCCTGACAATCACAATTCCAAAACCCCGGGCACAATTGTAAAACCCGGGCACAATTGCAAAACACCAGGCTGAAGCCGGCTGCTCCAACAACGAATGGAACCATCATGCCAATCCTGAACCGCGCCGCTGAAATGCAGGACGAAGTCGCCGGCTGGCGCCGGCATCTGCACCAGACACCGGAGCTGAATTTCGATGTCTTCAAGACGGCGGCTTTCGTCACCGAAAAGCTGAAGGAGTTCGGTTGCGACGATGTGGTCACCGGCCTCGGCAAGACCGGCGTCGTCGGCATCATTCGCGGCCGCCAGGGTGAAGGCGCCACCATCGGCCTGCGCGCCGACATGGATGCGCTGCCGCTCAACGAGATCACCGGCAAGCCCTATGCCTCGACCGTTCCCGGCAAGATGCACGCCTGCGGCCATGACGGCCACACGGCGATGCTTTTGGGTGCGGCCAAATACCTCGCCGAGACGCGCAATTTCGCTGGCTCCGTGGCGGTCATCTTCCAGCCGGCAGAGGAAGGCGGCGGCGGCGGCAACGAAATGGTCAAGGACGGCATGATGGAGCGATTCGACATCGCAAAAGTGTTCGGCATGCACAACATGCCGGGCCTGCCGGTCGGCCAGTTCGCCATCCGCCCGGGCCCGATCATGGCCGCGACGGCCGAATTCACCATCACCGTGAAAGGCCGGGGCGGCCATGCCGCGATGCCGCACGGCACGATCGATCCGATCGTCATCACCAGCCAACTGGTCGGCGCGCTGCAGACGATCGCCTCGCGCAGCACCGATCCGGTCGAGGCCGTGGTGGTCTCTGTGACCAAGTTCCATGCCGGCGACGCCTACAACATCATTCCGGAATCGGCCGAGATCGCCGGCACCGTGCGCACCTTGCGCAAGGAAATCGCCAAGAAATCCGAAGAGCGCATCCGCACCATCTGCGACGGGCTGGCGACCGCCTTCGGCGCCAAGATCGAAGTCGACTACCAGGCGAACTACCCCGTCACCTTCAACCATGCCGAAGAGACGGTGTTTGCAAGCGATATCGCGGCCAACGTCGCCGGTGACGCCCATGTCCACCGCGGCATCCAGCCGGTGATGGGCGGCGAGGATTTCTCCTACATGCTGGAAGCCCGCCCCGGCGCCTTCATTTTCATCGGCAATGGCGACACCGCCGGTCTTCACAACCCGGCCTACGATTTCAACGACGAGGCCATTCCGCACGGCATGAGCTACTGGGTGAAACTGGCGGAAACCGCGCTGGCCGCCTGAAGTTTATTGCCAGAAGGCCGGCCGATTGCATGCGGTCGGCCTCTTGGCGAAACGGTCCGAAGCGGTTATGTGTCGGACCGCGTGGTCCCGTAGCTCAGTAGGATAGAGCGGCAGATTCCTAATCTGTAGGTCACAGGTTCGATTCCTGTCGGGATCACCAATGTTTTCAAAGGGTCCGTCAGAAATTCTTCGTTGCGACAGCTGTGGTCGAGCGTAACCCATGATCAAACAGGAGTTGATCGGACGTTTAAATAAGCCGTGGCCGCAAGGGCTATGGATCGAGCCCTTGCTTGACCCAGCTCACATTGGCGAACCTGTTTTGGTTTAGCGACAGCTACCAAATTGCAAGAGAGACGCACTCACAGCAGCGATGCTTCCGAGATGATTTTTCTCTCTCGTAGATTTATCTCGCTGGGCATTTTCCTGCGGATGGGCAACACGTCGAACTTGAACCCAGTCCTTAGCAAGCCCCACGCACCAGCCGGCGCAAAGAGCGTCACGCCGATGGCGAGAATTCCCAGAACGATGAAGTAGACTGACCCGATATTGCCCATTGTCTCACGCAGCACGAAGTAGATGACGACGCCGACAATGGGCCCTTCCAGGGTGCCGATGCCACCAAGGATGACCGAAAACAGTATCAGCGCCATCCAGTTCACCGAAAAGGCGGCAGTCGGGCTGACCTGGAGGGCTATCATGTAGTAGCAGGCGCCGGCCGCTCCGGAAATCGCGGCCGTAATCAGAAGGATGTATGTCTGTGTCCTGCGGATCGGAACGCCCATGGCTTCTGCGGCTACCGGGCTATCCTTCATGGCACGCAAAGCCAATCCGAAACGGCCCCGCATCAGAAAGACACAGAGCACAAGCGCGGTCATGAGAACTATTGCGGACGTACTGTAGGTCGCCAGAATGCGGACGGAGCGATTCACTCCGCGCATTGCGGTAAGGGAAATCCCGCCACCGGCTCCGAGAGAATTGGTGTGATACACCACAAGGCGCACGACTTCTGAAACAACCCAGGAACCAATTGCAAGCTGTGCGCCCCCTAACCTGAACAGGACCGGCGTGATGGCGAGTCCGAACGTCGCGCAAACCAGCGCCGACAGGATGACGAGGGGGAAAGGTGTCAGTTCAAGGCTGTTTGCTGCAACGAACAAGGTGTAGCCGCCGATACCGATAAAAACCTGAAACCCCATGAACACAATGCCGCCGAACCCCGCCAACAAGTTCCACATCAGGGCAATCGACAACACCGCCGCGACTTCCGTGATTAGAACGACAGCTTGCCGCGACGCCACCAGCGGAACGGCAACCAGAATGGCGGCGGTGATCGCCAGGGCGAACAATGAACGAGCAAAAGGTGAAACCGAGTTCATGTGCGCGCCCTCTTTGCGAAGAGACCGTTGGGCACGGCGAGGAGCCCGACAAGAAACACGAGGTGTCCGACCAGGGGACCGAGGCTCGGGATAATCAGCGTTCCCGCGGACTGCGACAGGCCGAGAATAATGCCTCCGAAAAGTGTGCCCCAAACGGAACCCAGACCTCCCAGGATGACGGCTTCGAAAGCAAAGAGCATACGTTCGGGGCCGGTCGAGGGGTCGAATGTTCCCCGCATTCCGTAGAAGATTGCCGCGACAGCCGATATTGCCAATGCCACCCCCATTGCGTTCGCGAATACCTTCTTGGTGGCGATCCCCATCAACTGCGCCGTTTGCTCGTTGTCGGAGGTTGCACGAACTGCGCGGCCAAAGCGTGTGGCGCCAAAGATCTTGGCCGTGACGGCGAAAATGCCGACTGATACGACAAGCGTCAGGAGAGGCAGAATACCGACGGTCACCGGACCAAGCTTAACCGCCGCAGCCCCGAGCGCACCCGGATCAAGACTTCTCGTATCGGCGCTGAAAAGCTCCAGCATCACGTTTTGGAGAATGATCGACAAGCCGAAAGTCACGAGAATTGGCGGCATATCGCCACGACCAAGGGTACGTTCGATGAAAAGGCGCTGCACCGCCCAACCCACCGCAAACATAATCAACGCGATGAGGGGCATTGCCAAAAGAGGATGAATGCCGAGGAAGCCGGTTACCTGCAACGCCAAGAAGGCAGAGAATACGATAAAGTCCCCATGCGCCATGTTGATCTGTCGCATGAGTCCCAAGCACAGTGACAAACCGAGACCGTAAAGACCGTACAGTGCTCCGACCAGTGCTCCATTGATGAGCGTTTCCAACATTTCAGTGCATCCCGAAATAGGCGTGCGAAATTTCGGCGCGGTCTGCGTTAGCGGAAGCGCCGGTAAGCACGATCTGACCGTGCCGCACGCAGGCAAAGCGGTTGGAGACCGAAAGCGCTCTGGCAATGTCCTGCTCGACAAGGATCGTGGTCAGCCCTTCGGACCTTAACCTGTCGAACGCAACATAGACCGTGTCGACCGCGACGGGAGAAAGGCCAAGCGAAAGCTCGTCGCATAGCAGAACGTCCGGGTTGGACATCAAGGCGCGACCGATTGCGACCAGTTGCTGCTGTCCGCCCGAAAGCGCCGTGGATGGTCGCTTGCGAAATTCCGCAACCGTTGGGAATATCTCGTAGACCCGCTCCAGGGTCCATCGACCGGAACGCCGGCAATGAGCACCGACAAGAAGATTTTCTTCGACCGTCAGGCTTGGAAAGAGCTGACGGCCTTCCGGCACCATTGACAACCCCGCGCCAACGATCTGCATCGGCGACATCGAAGAGATGTCGCCTCCCCGGAGGGTTACATGCCCGGATTGCGGCTTAATGCGTCCCGTGAGCACGGCAAATGTGGTTGTTTTGCCTGCGCCATTGGCGCCGATTAGAGCCAGCGTCTCGCCCCGGCTCATTTCGAGGCTAATCCCAAATAGCACCGGCAGGGGCCCGTAGCCGGCCCTCAAATCAGTTACTGTTATCATGGCTATCCGGCTCCATGCCGAGGTAGATCTGCCTGA
Source organism: Mesorhizobium sp. 113-3-3 (assembly GCF_016756495.1). Taxonomy (NCBI): domain Bacteria; kingdom Pseudomonadati; phylum Pseudomonadota; class Alphaproteobacteria; order Hyphomicrobiales; family Phyllobacteriaceae; genus Mesorhizobium; species Mesorhizobium sp. 113-3-3. The sequence goes on along the minus strand of NZ_AP023243.1, from coordinate 1,661,269 downwards.
CTTTCGGCATCTGCATGGTCTGTTGCGGATCGCCGTGGGCAATAATTTGCCCATCACCCAGAACGGCCAGTTGATCAGCCGTATTGGTCAATACATGCACGAGGTGCTCGATCCAGATGATTGCAACGCCACTCCGTGCAAATGTCTGAACGAGCTTGGCCACTCCCGCGGCCTCGTCATCGGTAAGCCCCCCCGCAATCTCGTCCAGCAGAAGCACCGAAGGTCTCGTCGCCAGTGCTCGAGCCAGTTCCAGGCGCTTGCGATCCAGAAGAGGTAGCGTCCCTGCGATCGTATCGCCGCGATCATGAAGACCACACGTTTGGAGCACCTCAAACGCGGTGGTTTCAGCTTCGTGGTTCGGGAGGGCCGCACCGAATCTGGCGGCGACCAGAACATTCTCGAAAACCGTCATGTGCGCAAAGGTTTGGGGTATCTGGAACGTGCGGCCGATACCGGCCACCGCTCGAGCCGATGCACGAAGTGGTGTTACGTCGATCCCGTTCAGAAACACTTCGCCTGAGGACGGCGCAAAGGCGCCGGAAATGACGCCGAAAAGAGTAGTCTTTCCCGAACCGTTGGGGCCGATGATCCCGAGAATTGTCCCGGGATCGACTTTGATGCTCACCCCATTCAGCACGACCGGCCCGCCATAGGATTTTATGACATTTTGGACAACGAGGGCCGGAGACGTGCCAGTCGCCTCCATGACTTAAGCTTTCGCGCCAAGGGTCATGGTGAAATCCGCCTGGACAGGGACCTCAGGCGCGTTCTTGTTGTAGGTCACCTTCAGATCGTATTTGCCATCTGGCTGGAGACGCCACTGACCGCCAGCAATCTTCAGTTTCGCGACGTTCTTGATCGGGCTTCCAGCCCAGTCGATGTCCCCGACCACCGTCGTCAACTTCGTGTTCTTGATGACGCTCTGAACGGCATCGGGATCTGTCGGATCGGCCGCGTTCTTCAGCGCATTGATGCCGACCTCCCAAAGTGCGTGAATGACGCCAATTGGCTGCGTCCATCGCTTGCTTGTGGTTTTCTGGTAGTCGTCTGCAAGCTCCTTGCATGATTGACCGGTCAGCGTGGACTTGAACGGGTAGCTTGGCGCCCACCAGATTTCGGTAGACATGCCGTCGCCATTCTGGCCGAGGGCTTCGACGCCAGATGGAAACAGAAGCGCCTTGGCCGGGGTCGCAATCTTCGGCTTGAAACCGAGTTGCTGCGCCTGGCGCCAAAAAACAGCCCATTCGGGCGGAGCAAACAGACCGGTGACAATGTCACATCCGGCATCGCGGAAAGCGACGATCTGACGGGAGAAGTCATCCGCGCCAGGCTGGAAGGTCCCGACATCGACAACCTTGTAGCCGCCTTTGCCAAGCGATGCCGGGAAACCGATTTCCGGGTTGGCGAAAACCTTGCCGGGGGGATCATTTGACCAAACGGTGCCAACTATCTTGTTGGTTTGCTGGCCATCCCACATGCCGATGAATGTCTGGATGATGTCCTCGATGCCCCAGAAGAAGTGATTTACGTAACTGAAGCCCTTGTCGGGTTTGCCATTGAGCGGAAACATCCAGCCCTGCCAGGGATCCATCGTGGTGATGCACGGAACACCGGCGACTTCGCATTGCGAAGCGACCGGTACATTGGTCAGCGCGCCCTGAGCGAGCATCAAATTGACGCCGTTGCCATTGATGAGCTGGCTTGCGGATGTTGCCGAGCGGTCGGAGTTCGATTGGTCGTCGATGGCGGTGATTTCCACCTTGTAGTTTGTGCCGTTGACCTTGAGTCCATCTTTCAGGACTTCACGAACCTTGCCGAGCATGAAGGGATCGGCTTCGGCAAATGGTGCGAGAGCTCCTGTCTGCGGGCTGATGTACCCAATACGCAGTGTGGGCGCCGACGCGATGGCAGGTGCAGGCAGAATGGATGAAACGGCACCCGCGACTGCGCCAGTCCCCACCACCTCAAGGAGCTTGCGGCGGGTCAGTCCCCGCGTGTTCTTTGAAAGAGTCATGTCCTATCCCTCTGAAGCATTCGCCGTTCGTTCGGCTTGTTGGCTGCCGACAATTTGGTGCATGCCGGTAAGGTGATAGTAAGAGGTTCCTCCAAGCGTCGGCATCAACAGAATTGCGGATAACTGTGGTGGTATGGAAGGCTGGCGAGAAATGACGCCATCAACAAAAACGGAGCCGAAGCTCCGCTTTTGTGCCTATCCGGGAGGATGCTTCAGGCTGGCGGTTGTTACGGTCGAGCCAGTGCAGGGCTGATCGCCACCGGACCGACATGGTGATCATGTTCGTGATCCTCGGAGTGATCGTGATCAAGCTCCTCAAGGGCACCGTCCGGGATGGGCTCGAGATCCTTGCGGAAATCTATCGGCTGGCCATGCGCAGTATGGTAATAGGATCGGCGCCAGTGTTCGCTATATTCGCGGATCTCCTTGATTGTGAGAAAACCTGCGTTCGTCGCGATCTTCTCCAGGGCCAGCATCCATTGGCGGTAGTAGGCGGCATTGACTGCCTCACCTTCCCGTTGAGGTGATGACCTTATCTCTTCGGAGAAGACGTTCACCCATTCGTTCCAACCGAAATGGCCTTCTCGTGACAGCTGCACCGCGACCGCAAAGGCTTCCGCCTGCCACGGCTCGGAAAAGGCGGGACCGTTTTCGAGCCATTCGGGGCCAATTTCGCGTTCATCTGCAACCATGAACTCACTCCTCAGCCTGCAGGTAACTTTCCCAAAGGCTCAGATAGACGGCGCCGGGGCCATCATTGCTGCTCCCCCAAAGTGCGGCGCTGTCAAAACGCACGCGATAAAGATGCTCCGGGCACTCCCCTCGCCCATGACCATGTTTATCGGGAAAGACATGCGCCCCTTCACAGGCGACGATCGTTCCATTCTTGCCGGCTGCGTAGCGTGGCAAGCGCGTGTGTGTAGCCGGGCTGTCGTTAACTGTCCGGACCTCGTCACCCGGCTTGAAACAAGGCTTGGTGTCTACTTCCCGCAATGTCGAGGCGCCAGTAGCGATTGCAGTGGCGACCATCTCTTTCGGCAGCATCAGAGATCGCTCCCTTTTACAGCGAGTTGGGCCAGCCGGGCATCATACTCTTCCCTGGTGACGATGCCTTTCGCTATCAGAAGATCCTCAAGTGAGTGTAGCCAGTGTTCGAAGTAGGATGTCTTGAGATATTCGAGCGGCGCCATGCGTTCCATGGAATGGCGGCTTTCGTCGATATTGAAGCAGCCGGCGGCAAGTAAAAGAAGGTTCACCGCGAAAGTCGTCTCTTCCCATTCGGCCTTGAAAAGCGGCTCGTCGTCATTCCTCACAACAGGGCCAAACCCCTGCATCCCACCCATGTCTGCTATGGAGTGCATCGTTGCTCTCCCTTCAAGACCGATGTGGGGAAAGGGGGATGCCGGTTCCGATCATGGAATCTCGCGTCACGAGCTCGACTAGTCTCTCCTCACTCCAGTCCTCGGTTGCGTCAGGTCGCATGGGCAGGACCATGTAGCGGATCTCCGCATTGCTGTCGTACACCCTTACTTCGCAGTCGCTCGATATCTTCAAGCCGAACTCGGCAAGCACCGCGCGCGGCTCGATGACGATGCGGCTGCGATATGGCGCGGATTTGTACCAAGTAGGCGGCAGACCAAGTACCGTCCATGGATAACAGGAGCAGAGCGTGCAGACGATAACGTTGTGAACTTCCGGCGTGGTCTCCAGGACCACCATGGCTTCACCCTGAAGACCGCTCACATTCAGCTCTTTCAGAGCCTCCGTGCCATCTGCCAAAAGTCGCTGTTTAAAATCCGGGTCGGTCCAGGCACGAGCGACCACCTTTGCACCGACACGCGGGCCGAGTTTGTTCTGAAAAATGTCCACAATCTCTGCAACGGCGCCGGGGTCGATCTTCCCCTTTTCAACCATCAAGGTTTCAATCGCCTTGATCCTAAGCGCCGGATCGGACGGTGGTACGGTATGATCTTGGTGGCTCATCTCGCCCGCCATTCAACAAATCGATTGGTCACCAATATGCTCTAGAGCGGCCGCTCATCGTATCATCAATTTTGTGGAGGGTCACATCGCGAGCGATGAATGCAGACAATCCGCGCATAGCGCGTCTGCGGCATCTCAATCCGTAACAGCAAGCGTTGTGTTCATTTCAGAGGTCGGCAGATCGAGCACCGTGCGAACGCCCGCCTCACCGGCTGCCGCCAATCCATGAAAGATGGCGCGACCAACAGCGCCATGCATTCCCCCACCGCCAACGCCTTACGCTCAGCTCTTACTATTTGTGCTCGACGTCAGTCCTCTTAGTTCATCCAGCAGTTTCAAAGACGGAACCGGAAGCAGGCCGCGGCGCCGACGAAATGCCACAAGGGTACGACGTCCATCCACCCCCGCAATCGAGAGGGGTGCGACCAATCCCGCACGTCGTTCGGGCTCGAACATTGGCTCCGCCATCCAGCTCAGGAAGCCGGAGTCGACGACAAGGCTCTTGAGCACGGTGATCGAGCGCGTTCTGACGACGATATCAGGCAGCCCGAGACCCTGCTCGGCGAAAACGCGTTCGAGATGCTGGTGAGGACCGGTACCGGCCGGCGGGATAGTCCATCTCTCCTGGAGAGTATCACCGAGAGCCAGCTTGCGCCGGCGCCTGAGCGGATGCTCCGCAGCAACGATGATATGACTGGTGTCCTGCCACCGGCAATCACGAATCGCCACAATTTCATCCGTGTCAGGCGATTCCGCGCCAAGGGCGAGATCGATCTCGTGTTTCGCAAGACCCGCGGCCAACAAATCCCAAACGCCTTCCACGACATCGAAGTGCAGCCCGGGCCATTTTCGTAGCGTGCGCTCGATGGCGGGCGGCAGGATCGAACTGGCAATGCTTGCGACCGCGCCAACGCGAACGGTACCCTTTCCCCCGCCACGCAAGGCTTGAATCTCCTCCAGGGCCTGTGCGGCCCCGGCATGCAGCGAAGTGGCGTGCGGCAGAAAGGCCTTCCCGATCTCGGTCAGCTGCATGCCTTTTGAGTGGCGCTCGAAGAGATCGGTCCCAAGCTGCTCCTCAAGGCGCTTGATGGCTCGGCTGAGTGCGGGCTGCGTCATGTTGAGCACGATGGCCGCCCGGCCAAGGCTTCCCGCCTTGACGATCGCCGTGAAAGTCGCCAGTTGCTCGACGCTCAATGCCATAACCAAGTGTAATGACTTCTCCCTTCTTATGCAATTCCTTGCAAGGGCTCGCGGTTCTAGTCTGGGATGAGGATCGATAGAAATCCGAGACAGGAGGAACCATGGGTATTGTCGACGCGCCGGAGTTGCGACGCGTGAGCGCGCCGACCGTGCGGGATGCCGCCATCGATCTGCTGCGTCGTCTCAACATGACGTCGATCTTCGCCAACCCCGGATCGACGGAATTGCCGTTGTTCCGGAACTTCCCCGAAGACTTCCGCTACATTCTCGGGCTCCAGGAGGCCGTCGTCGTCGGTATGGCCGACGGGTTCGCGCAAGCGACCCGCAACGCGTCTTTTGTCAACCTGCATTCGGCGGCAGGTGTAGGCAATGCGATGGGAAACGTCTTCACCGCGTTCAAGAACCGAACGCCCCTCGTGATCACGGCCGGACAGCAGGCCCGCTCCATCCTCCCTTTCGATCCGTTTCTCGCCTCCCGGGAAGCAACCGAGCTTCCCAAGCCCTATGTGAAATGGAGCGTCGAGCCCGCTCGCGCAGAGGACGTGCCCCTCGCCATCGCGCGCGCTTACTACGTGGCGATGACGCAGCCCTGCGGTCCAGTTTTGGTCTCGGTGCCCGTCGACGACTGGGATCGCGCCGCGGAGTACGTGCCATCGCGGATCGTCAGCCAGCGGGTCCGCCCCGATGCCGCCATCCTCGAAAAGATCGGAAACGCGCTAGACGATGCGAAACGACCCGTGTTCGTCGTCGGGGCGGCTGTCGATCGCGACGAGGCATTCGACGAAACGCGCCTGCTCGCCGAGGCACACAACGCCAGAGTCTTCGCTGCGCCCATGTCCGGGCGTTGCAGCTTCCCGGAGGATCATCCTCTGTTCGCCGGATTCCTGCCTGCGATCCGCGACAAGATCGTCGGCCTGCTTCAGGGCCACGACCTCGTCTTCGCTATCGGCGCGCCGGCTTTCTCTTATCATGTCGAGGGGTTCGGGCCGCATCTGCCGGCCGGAGCCGAACTCTGCCAGTTGACCGACGATCCCCAGACCGCCGCCTGGACGCCGCAGGGAATGGCCGCGATCGGCAGCGTGCGACTCGGGCTGCTGGATCTTCTTGCTCGCGCGACACCGACGAAGCGCGGGGCGCCGCCGGCGCGCGCTATCGCGCCGAGGGTAATGCCGACGGTGCCGCTCTCAACTGCGTATGTCATGCAAACCATTGCAGACACAAAACCTGCGGACGGCATTATCGTCGAGGAGGCGCCAGGCGCCCGATCCGTAATGCAGACGCATTTGCCCATCACGCAGAGCGGAGCCTTCTACACGATGGACAGCGGCGGACTCGGCTACGGCATGCCGGCGGCCGTGGGCGTAGCGCTCGGCAAGCCCGGCCACCGCGTGGTCGCACTGGTGGGCGATGGCTCGAGCCTCTACTCGATCCAGGCAATCTGGAGCGCGGTGCAACTCGGTCTGCCCGTCACGTTCGTCATTCTCAAGAACGGGCGCTACGCAGCGCTACAGGATTTCGCACCCGTGTTCGGCTTTAGTTCGCAAGAGCATGTCCAGGGCACCGACCTTCCCGGGCTCGATTTCGTCTCGATTGCGAGGGGCCTGGGTTGCTCCTCAGTTCATGTCAGGAATGCCACAGGCCTGCATGACGCTTTTGCCGAGGCAATTTCATCCGAGCGACCAACTCTGATTGAAGTCGAGGTCGAGGACAGAGACGTGCACCAATAAACAAGAACCAGGGGAGGAAGACATGAACACAATTTCGATGCTGATCGACGGCGAACCAGAAGCGGCCACCGGTAAGGCCACGTTTGAGCGCGCAAATCCACTCGATGGCCAGATCGCAACGCGAGCGCCGGCAGCAACGGCGGGCGATGCGGTTGCGGCCGTGGAAGCAGCCGCCACAGCCTTCCCGAACTGGGCTGCCACAGGGCCCTCGGAGCGTCGCGCTCCTCGCGTCCCGCATCCAGTCCGGGATCTGCCATATCAATGGCCCGACCGTGCATGACGAAGCCCAGATGCCGTTCGGAGGAGTCAAGGATAGCGGATACGGGCGGATCGGAGGCAAGGCAGGAATCGCTGAGTTCACCGACCTCCGCTGGATCACTATCCAGACAAGCGAACGACATTACCCGTTCTGATCAGGCGCGAGCCCGATCTCATTCTCCAATGAATTGACGTTGCTCTCTCAGCATTGCTGGAGAGGCGCGGGGAGAGTTCGCGCAAAGGGAGGAGCAGGGTGTCAGATCACCAGCTACAGCGCCATGGGATCGACTTTCTCGGCTCCGGCGCGAAGCCGCCCTTGTTCCGCGCTCGTCTTTTCAAAGGCCGATCGGACATCACCCTGATCCGGCACAGCGAGGCAAAGATCGCCGGAATTGCTGAACGCGGAGAGCATCTTACGCAGCTGATGAGGCACACGAATGATCGTGCTGGCATGTCGACCACACGACGCAAAGCAACAGGAGGAAAGTTGTGACAGGATCGTACCCAAAGGGCCCTACGTCCGCTCCGACCATCCCGGCTACCGGCAACGGTGCAGTTCGCCTTCCCGGTGAGGTGGGCGGTAGCGGCGGCAGCGCAAATCCCTCCTTGGACATCGGGCAGCTTCTCGATAATGGCCCTTGGACCGTCGTCCAGAAGCTCGTCGTCCTCATGGCCGCCATGTCGATCATCATGGACGGGTTCGATGGGCAACTGATTGGCTTCGCCGTCCCGGTTCTGATCAAGGAGTGGGGCGTTACCCGCGGCGACTTTGCTCCCGCACTTGCGGCCGGGCTGGTCGGAATGGGAATAGGAAGCGCCTTCGCCGGTCTACTCGCTGACCGGTTTGGACGACGCGGGGCCGTGATCGTCAGCGTGATGGTCTTCGGGCTGGCGACCTTCTGCATCGGCTTCGCAGAAAACCTCTGGCAGATCGGCGCCTTGCGATTTATCGCGGGGCTAGGCATCGGCGGCGCCTTGCCAAGCGCCACCACCGTCGCGGCGGAATTCACACCCGCGCGGCGTCGGACGCTCGCCATTACCGCGACCATCGTCTGCGTCCCGCTTGGAGGCATGCTCGCCGGCCTGTTCGCCGGTGTAGTCCTGCCAAATCTCGGTTGGAGGGCCCTGTTCTTTCTTGGCGGTGCTCTGGCCGTGCTCCTGGGCTTCATTCTGCTGTTCATTCTCCCAGAAACGCCCCGCTTTCTGGTGCGCCGGCCGGCACGATGGGAAGAGCTGCGCCGGCTCGTCGGACGCATGTCGCGACCAGTTCCGGCCGATATTGTCTTCACAGATTTGGGCGAGCAGCAGATCGGGAAGCGCGAGGGCCTGCTTGCCTTGTTCGAAAACGGCCGGGCGCGCGACACGATTGCGCTCTGGTGCGCCTTCTTTCTCAATTTGCTTGCCGTATACAGCGCCTTCACCTGGCTGCCGACGATGTTGACTTCCGAAGGGCTCGACGTCGCGATCGCCGGATCCGGTCTAACGGCTTACAACTTCGGGGGCGTGTTCGGCGCACTGATATGCGCCATGACCATCACGCGGTATGGTTCGCGCTGGCCGCTCCTGCTGTGCAGCCTTCTGGGTGCCGCCACCGCGCTTTACCTGACCGGCGTGAACACCAAGCTGGAGACGGGCATCCTGATAGCCGGGTTCGGCGTGCAAGGCTTTTTCGCCAATGCCGTGCAGTCGACCATGTATGCCGTCTGCGCGTACGTCTACCCGACGACGGTCCGGGCCACCGGCACGGCCTCCGCCCTCGCCTTTGGTCGGCTTGGGGCCATCCTCAGTGCCTTTGCCGGTGCAACGGTGATCACGATCGGCGGGAAGGATGGCTATCTCCTGATGCTGGCGCTCGCCATGATCGGTCTCGCCCTCTCGCTTGCTTTCGTTGGCCACCACATCCCCGCGCGCAAACCATGACGAGGATCTCACCCGTTTCCATATGGGATTTGAGGCGGCTCGCCCAGCGCCGCCTCCCGAGAATGTTGTTCGATTACGTTGAAGGCGGCGCAGAGGACGAGCGAACCATCTCGGAAAACGTAGAGGCTTTCAGTAAGATCAAGCTGCTGCCGCAACGCCTGCGGGACGTCAGCAAGAGAACAACTGGCGTCGATCTGCTGGGCACCAGGATCGCCGCACCGCTCGTTGTCGGACCGACGGGCCTGAACGGAGCCATCTGGCCGAACGGAGACACAGCGCTCGCAATGGCCGCCAAGCGGGCCGGCGTTCCATTCGCCCTCTCGACGGCCTCCAACGAGCGGCTGGAGACAGTCGCAAAGGTCGGAGGCGAACTCTGGTTCCAACTCTACGTCGTCCATCGGCAGCTCGCTGAAAGTCTCGTTGATCGCGCAGCGAACGCGGGCTACGGCGCGTTGGTCTTGACTGTCGACGTGCCCGTCAACGGAAAGCGCGAGCGAGATCTCCGCAACGGGTTTCAGATACCGTTTCGCTATTCGGCCCGCACGGTCTTTGACGCTCTTACGCATCCGCGATGGACAGCCAGGCTACTCATGAATGGTTCGCCAACGCTCGCAAATCTGGCCAGCGACAACGCAAATACGCTTGAGGCGCAGAATGCTCTTTTGCGGCGCGAGATGGACGCGAGCTTCGATTGGGACGATCTTGCCCGCCTTCGCGATCGCTGGCCACGACGCTTACTGGTCAAGGGCGTTTGCAATCCGGAAGACATCGCGCGTTGCTTCGCGATCGGCGCCGATGCGGTGGTGATATCGAACCATGGTGGGCGACAGCTCGACGATGCCGCTCCCCCCATGGAGATCCTGTCCCAGGTCCGCCATCTCGGACCGGTCCTGGTCGACGGTGGCGTGCGTCGTGGCTCCGATATCGTCAAAGGCGTTGCTCTAGGCGCGAAAGCGGTGCTGCTCGGTCGATCCGTCCTTTACGGATTGGCCGTGGGCGGCGAGGCCGGAGCATCCAAGGCACTGAGTATTCTCTTCGACGAGATCGACCGAACGCTGGCGCTCATCGGCTGTGCCGCGGCCTCTCGCCTGAACGACTCATTCATTCATCGCGACGACCACTCGCGAGCAAGCGAACGCGCCGGACCCGTCGACGACCCAATGGACTGAGAGAGGAACCGTCAATGCGAACACAAGTGGGGATTATCGGAGCAGGTCCCGCTGGATTGCTCCTTGCTCAAATATTGCATTTGAACGGCATCGAATCGGTCATCGTCGAAAGCCGGTCGCGAGACGAAATTGAAAGGACGATTCGGGCCGGCGTGCTCGAGCAGTCGACGGTGGATCTCATGACGGAGATCGGCGCCGGCGATCGTTTGAAGCGCGAGGGTTTTGTGCATGGCGGCTTCGAGTTACGTTTTGCCGGCATGGGGCATCGCATCGACCTTCAAGACTTGACGAATGGCCGCAGGATCACCGTTTATCCTCAGCATGAAGTTCTGAAAGACCTCATTGCGCTTCGGTTGGGTACCGGCGGCCCTATTCATTTCGAAGCCAAGGCAACCGGCATCGAAGGCCTGACCGCCGAGCAACCCGTCGTCCGTTTCACCACCAAGGACGGCGAGACACGAGAGCTGTTCTGCGACTTCGTCGCCGGATGTGACGGCGGCTACGGCGGAAGCCGCGCCGCGATTCCGGAGCAGTTGGTCCGCCACGACTACTTCCGAGCCTATCCGTTCGGCTGGTTCGGCATCTTGGCCAAGGCGCCTCCATCATCCGAAGAACTGATCTATGCCCATCATGAACGCGGCTTTGCGCTGATCTCGACGAGGTCCCCGGAAGTGCAGCGCATGTATTTCCAGTGTGATCCCACCGACAGTGTCGATAGCTGGTCCGATGACCGGATATGGAACGAGTTGCAGACGCGGGTGGGCGGCGACGGGTTCGAACTCAAGACGGGCCCGATATTTCAAAAAGGAATCATTCCACTCCGCTCCTTCGTCTGCGAGCCGATGCGGCATGGCCGACTATTTCTTGCAGGCGACGCCGCACACTCCGTCCCTCCGACCGGTGCCAAGGGCCTGAATCTGGCTGCCGCGGACGTGCACGTCCTCGCCCAGGCCCTGGCCTCGTACTATTCCAATCGATCAACCGCGCTTCTGGACGCTTATTCGCCCACGGCGCTTCGGCGGGTGTGGCGAGCCCAGCACTTCTCGTGGTGGATGACGTCGATGCTTCACCGATTCCATGAGGGCCCCGAATTCGACGTGAAGCGCCAGATCGCAGAGCTCGAGTTCGTGACTTCGTCCCGGGCCGCCGCGACAGCTCTCGCCGAGAACTATGTAGGGCTGCCATTGGCGTGAAACGCCGAATTGGCCCTGATCGGCAAGGGTCTGGTCCTCAACTGTCACGGAGCCCGTGGGCAAGCGGATCATCATTCATGGCGCCTGCGCACCGAACGCGCCCCCGGCCGCCTGCAATACCTTGATCGAAATCCGGCAGGCAGAGGCCGCCGGGTGGTATCGGCGCGAGAAAGGCACCGTTTGGCTTGACCGCGGTGGCGAAGCGATGGTGGGCCGCCGTCCGCGTGCCTAGAGACCCTGATCTCGTTTGGTCCACAATAATGTGGATAGCGAATACTACGCGGCCCGGTCGATAGTTCCCGAAACCAAACCGGGCATCAGCATGTCTGCAGCGAGACTTCGGAACAACTACCCCGGCGCCAGCCGAAACAGTCCCGTGCCTTGAGGAACTTCCAGCACCACGGGGCCACCAGTGCCTGACGCTCATGAGTGCGCAAGGGGATTGCAACGTTTCCTCGCGCCATCAAAGGTCGGGCCAGCGGCAAGCACAAGCTGAGTTTGCGATTGAGTTCAGGCAACAAGGCATCCCAGCGCCTTTCGCGCCCCAATCGCCATCGAACCGAAAGCGCAAGATGATTGCTTCAGACTTGAATTGCACCGATATCGCGAGACTTGTTTCTTCCAAGCAGGTTACAGCTGTCGAGATCGTGGGAGCCTTGATCGACAGAGCAGAAACGCTCCAGGGCTACAATGCCTTCGCGTCGCTGAATGCCGAGGCGGCGCTGTCGGCGGCCGCCGAAGCCGACCGCATCACCGCCTCGGGAGAGGCAGTCGGTCCCCTTCATGGCGTCCCATTATCGTTCAAGGACAACATCAACGTACGCGGCTATCCGACGACAGCTGGCACACCAGCCATGCGTGACTTTCGCCCCGAGGAGGATGCGCCAGTCGCCAAGGCGTTCAAGCTTGCCGGCGCAATCGTTTTCGGCAAGAACAACATGCACGAGCTGGCTTATGGCGCGACAACAAACAACGCTCTCTTCGGGCCCTCGCTCAATCCTTTCGACACCAGACACGTCTGCGGTGGATCGAGCGGAGGAAGCGCCTGCGCCGTCGCCGCCCGGATGGTGCCGGCAAGCATAGGCACGGACACCGGCGGTTCGGTCAGAGTACCCGCCTCCTTCTGCGGGCTGTGGGGTTTCCGGCCGACGCCGGGTCGCTGGCCGCGAACGGGCATCGTTCCAATATCCATCACACGCGATACGCCCGGCCCTATCACCCGCTCACCCAGCGATCTCGCTCTCCTCGACAGCGTTGTGGTCGGTGTACCGCAGGTTCCCAGGCCGCAGGTACTCAGCGGACTGAGAATTGGGATTGCCAACGATCTGTTCTGGAGCATGGCCGATCTTGAGGTTTCCGCTATCTGCGAGCGAGCGTTGCGGCTCCTGGAGCAGCTTGGGGCCGAACTGGTGCCTGTCAAGGCAAGTCAGTTGCTGCAGCACCATCTCGCATCGACAACGACGATCGCGGTTTTCGAAGGAAAGGTGACCTTGCAGGAGTTCCTTGATGCCCATGCGGTGGGGCAATCGCTCGAGGCCGTCGCCAAAGGCATAGCTGCAAGCGATGTTCGCGCGATACTGATGAGCCAATTGGGTGCCGAAACGGCGATACCCGACGCAACCTATGCCGAGGCGCTCAGCGTTCATCGCCCCGCGATACAGGAAATCTACCGTCGCCTCTTTCGTGACAATTCTCTGGACGTGCTTGCATTTCCCACCTCGCTGATCGCCGCGCCGCTCATAGGCGAGGATGAGACGGTGATGTTGAACGGCAAGCCGGAGCCGCTGTTCCAGACCGCAATTCACAACACCGATATCGGCAGCAACGCGGGCATTCCCGGTATAACCATCCCTGTTGGATTGACCAGGCGAGGCTTGCCCGTCGGACTGGGGCTCGACGCCGCGGCAGGAGCGGACCGGCTTCTGCTCGACATCGCGATCGAACTGGAGACCCATTTCCCTGCGCTGACACCGTCCTTGCCGAACTGATCGAAAGGCGATGTCGCCTGCGATGGTGTCGGTTCCGCTGGAAAAACGATGCCAAATGTCTGTTGGAAGCCCCTCGATCTCCACTTCCTGAAAAATTGCATTGATCGGCACGTCCGCATGCGGCAGGGTATGCGTTTATTGCTTCATTAGCGACGGCTTGCGGTAACTGCGAGGCGGGAGTGGTTGGTCCTATATACGACATGACGTCGGACGAAGTGCGCATCTTTGCCAACATCGTCGGTTCTCTTTCTGCTCAAAATTTGAAGGACGCTGTCCGCGAGGTCGTGTTTCCTGACATCCTGACCTTGCTTCGAGCAGATGTGCTGGCGTCCTTCGAATGGGACAAGCACAGCAAATCCTATTGCAAGCCGTTCATGATAAATCAGGCCCCCGAGAACGTCGCACGGTACCAGAAGTGGTTTCAGTACCGCGATCCGATGACGGACAAGCTGCGCGATCTCCGGCGCCCGGCGCATGTGGCGGAAGTCATCTCAAAACGCGAACTGAACAAGACCGAATTCTACAACGATTTCCTCGCGCGCGATGGAATGCAGCACGGCGTCAACCTGTTCATGCATCGCGACGGTCGGGAACTCGCTGATTTGAGGGTTTGGCGGACCAAGTCCCGCCCCGATTTCGGCAACCGGGAGCTCGATCTTCTCGCGGCCCTTGCGCCCTTCGTGCGGCGTGCCCTGTCGATAGCGCCAGGAGTTAGCCTGGAACAGCTGACGGACAGGGAGCGCGACGTCGCATTGCTTGTCGCGCGCGGCTGCTCCGACAAGGATATTGCTCGCGTGCTGAACATCGGCTTCGCTACGGTCCGCACGCATCTGGGCAATTGCCTGTCGAAGCTCGAATGCTCCAACCGCGCCGAGATCGCGGCTCACGTGGCAAGACTTTCGAATTGACAACGCCCACGGCGATCACTCGCCGCCGCCCGGCATCGTTATTCGACCAGCGCTATCACGTCCATGGTTTGTCGCAGCAGTGTTTTCGTGTAGTCTCCGCCTGCGGCTCGGTGAAAATTCGCTCGACAGTCTCGGCTTCCGCGATCCTGCCTCTGTCCAAGACAACCACACGATCTGCAAGGCTGCGCACCACAGCCAGGTCATGGGTCACGAAAAGCAACCCTAGGCCCTCGGACATCAACTGCCTGAGCAGTTCGACGATTGTCGCCTGGACGGAGACGTCCAGCGCCGAGGTTGCCTCGTCGCATACAAGCACGTCCGGTTTGCAGATCAGCGCCCGGGCTATCGCCACTCGCTGTCCTTCACCTCCAGAAAGTTCGTTAGGAAATCTCGAGGCAAGGCCCGCCGCAAGACCAGCCCATGCCATCGCGGCGTGAACCTCGCGGAAGGTGTCTTTCCTCCGTTCGGGAAAGAAGTGCCTGAACGCGACCGCTCACAAGGCTCCCCCTGCAGGCGCGCGCCTGGCTGGCGCTCATAGCGAAAACATCTTTCCCGCCGATGGAAACGCGGCCGCCGGTGATCCTGGATCCCTTGCTTGCAAAAGCCAGAAGGGCACGTGCAATGGTGCTCTCGCCCGAACCGCTTTCACCGACCAGTCCCATCACCTGGCCGGGAGCAATGGAAAAGCCGATGTCCTTGACGATGAGCGTTCCATCGTCGAGTGCGACGTTCAAACCGCTAACGGAAACACCAGTCATTGTTCGGTCTTTTCCGTCCGTCCGATAGCCCGCGCCATCCCCTCGGCGAAGAAGTTGCCGCCGATGGACAGGACGGCGATCGCGCTGATTGGGGCAAGAACAGCCCGGGGCTGGATTGTGAGCGAGTTGCGGCTCTCGTTGACCATGAGTCCCCAGTCGGCGTTTGCCGACGGCCGCCGAAAAGCATTTAGGCTTTATTATCGCGCCAAATAAAGCGTGGTAATTGACATCAGGCGTGCATCGTATGTATCAATATGCTTATACAACTACAAATATGAATTCCCGTGCATAACGTCGATCCTTATCTGTCATCTGTTGATGGATGCGTCGACGCTCGACAATTCTTTGTAGAGAAGTTGACCGTCCTCTCGGGTGCGAAAAACTCCTCTAACTCTTTGTTCTCACGCAATTCTTGGCGAAAAGCCATTTCACGCTCTTCCCGGAATAGCTCTCGACCACGCCTTTGGACAACGGAGCAGGAAACACTTTCAACATAGCCGGGGGGCAAAATATGTCGAAATCTATAGGGGCCTATCGAAGGACAATCCTGGCAGCCGGCGCGATGGCGTTTGCCGCGATACTGAGCTTTACCTCGCCGGCAGTGGTCGCCGACGCGCCCGCGCCGCTTCATCCCCTCGACGTGTCGATCCTGTTCCCGGCGCCGAAAGACGCGGCCGACCTTGTCAATTTCATTTCCGTCGCGGACTTGGCCGACGCCAGCGGCACGCCACTGGTTTCTGTCCCGCGGTTCCAGGAGTTTCTGGCGATCGCGGCCGGTGATGCCAGCAAAATCGCTGTCCCTGGCGGACCACCGGCACAGATCGGTCTCCCGGATGGTGTCGAGGATATCAAGAACTGGTTCATCGCCGGCATCCGTGTCGATGTCGGCGCGCCAGGCCTGTCGAAAAACATCATGACAGCGTTCGGCCAGATTCCGCAGGTCCGCCTGATCCTGCAGCCCGTGACTATTGAGGACGGCAAGCTCAAAATCCACGACCGCGCCGCTCATATGATCTTCAGTTTTATCGGAGGAATACCGAAACCACAGGAGATTTGCATAAAGCAGCCGCTGCCTAAGGTCGATCCCGACTTCATTCATTTTCGAGCGACGCTCGCCGCCTTCGTGTCGCTGCGCGACGATCTGGCCAAAGGGACCTTTGGAGCCACGCCGATCACCACGCAGGGTCTTCTCGATATCCATCCCGCGCTCGCGGACCCCAAGGCGAGGAAACCATTCCGTGATCGTCTGGTGGAAATCCTGGACAAGAACCTTTCGGCTGGACAACTCGGCTCCATGGCAGCCATGGGATTGCCGAAATCCGACCCCGAGCCATGGATTTTCATCGCCATGCAGAGGCAACCCGGCACGGGGAAATTGGTGGCGGTTCCAAGCCCGGCGCTCGATGGCAACGCAACTGCCGAATTGGTACGGTTTTTCGGAGACAAAGTGATCCCGGCCCCCATCTCCGACAATTTGAATGAGACCATGACGATTTGCTCTCGACCGCCAAGCGATCGCAAAGGCGTTTCCACGGCGACGTTGCTCAAGGCGTCACCGACCGAGCAGGACACGATAACCCTGACGAATATCATCGCCGATCCGTCGAAGAGCCATTTCTTCAACACCGATTGTGTCAGTTGCCATACGGAGACCCGGCTGCTGAGAAGCAAGTCTCCGACGACCAAGATCGAAGGCGTAGCGGACACGGTGCTCCCGAAAGACAGATGGAACGTGCGCAACTTCGGCTGGGGGCGTGAGGCCGGCGGCGACATGAGGCCGACGATCACCCGGCGCACCGCGACCGAAACCGCTGAGGTGGTGAAGGCTGCGAACGCGTTGCTGCAAGCGCAGTAATCGGCGAGCCGGGAGATTGCGTTCGAGAGGCGACGATGAAACTCCGGTCGGCATTGCGAAAACTCGGACGGGGCGTCCTCAAACTGGGGCTGATCGCTATCGTGGCGATCGCCGCAGCGGTTCTGGTCCTGAGTTATGCCCCGGACCGTGCCCGGTCCTTCCTGGCCTTCAGGGGCAGGATCGTGGAATTCGCTTCAGCGCTGCTTCCACCGCCGCTTGTGGCCGAGCGGCCGCGGAAGGGTTGCGCCTGGCTCGACCAGAACTGGTCGGCCGAGGACCGGGCCTGGTTCCACAACGTCTCGCAGGGCACCGCGACCTTCCCGGTGCCCTACCCCTGGTTCCAGCAGCTCGAACGCCCGGAAATCAGTCCGTTCGACCTGGTGGCGCGCCGCGGCCTGATCAGCGACCCCGACTATCTGGGCCGGCTCGGCTTCATGGCGCCGCGCGATTGCGATCCAAAAGCGGGCAGCGACAAGCCGCAGGGTTATGGCACGCTTCCGGTCGGTTTCGCCGTGCTCAAGGCCGGTACCGATCCAACAACCGGCGAAGGATTCGAAGCCGGGCTGGGGCTGACCTGCGCGGCATGTCACACTGGCCACATCTTCTACAAGGGATTCGAGCTGCGCATCGATGGGGCGCAGGCGATGATCGACCTGCAGAACCTGGAGCGGATCATCGGTCTGTCGATCTGCTACACGGCCAAAGCCCCCTGGCGCAAAGACCGCTTCGTCGATGCTGTCGTTGCTTCTGCGGGCAGTGGGCAGGATTATCCGGCAAGGGATAAGGTCGCGACGGAGATCAAAAGAATCTGCGACAACGAGGTCTTCGGCAAGGTCACCGCCGAAAGGAACATCCTTGCCCGCCAGCATATGGTCCATACGGAGGAAGGTTTCGGCCGGCTCGACGCGCTCAACCGTATCGGCAACCAGGTGTTCCACGACAACCTCGTCAACCCGCTGAAGCCGGAAGAGCCGGCTGTACCGGAGAGTGAAGGCGGCCTGTCGCAGGCCGCGTTGGACGCCAATTTTTCCGCCCATACCGCGCCCGTCAGCTTCCCGCCGATCTGGGACGTCCCCAATTTCTCCTGGGCGCAGTACGACGCCTCGATCCTCAATCCCAACATCCGCAACATCGGCGAAGCCATGGGTGTCACCGCCAAGATCAATATGACCAACCCGGAGCGCCCGCTGTTTGCGTCGACGGTCCATGTCGCCGAGATCGCAAGGATCGAGAGCATGCTGCAGGGCCGCAAGCACATGGATGGGATGCCAACCAGCTTCGATGGCCCACCCGAGCCGCTGGCAGCGCCGCGGTGGGATGATGCTGCGAGCAAGCTCAAAGCCATGAAGGGCTGGGATGCCGGAGACGATGAAAAGTGGCGTACCCACCCCGAAGTGGTGGCCGAAGGCCGCAAGCTCTATCGCCAATTCTGCTTCGAATGCCATCGCGCGCCGTTGCGCGACCCCGGGATTTCGGCTGACGACCCGGACTCGTTCTGGCGGGAGAAAAACAGCGACCAGACCGACGGCCCTGCGAACGACAACAACTGGGTTCGCGTCGGCAAGGAATGGCCGCCCAACGCAGGCCCCAAGGAATGGCTGTTCAATGTGGTGCAGAAGCCGGTTGCTCATATGGGTACCGATCCCGAACAGGGCCGCGTGCTCACCGAACGGCAGGTGAACGTTCCGAAATATCTCGGCTTGGATCTCAACGCGGAGGTTTTCAACGACTGCTCTTTGAAGGCCAGCGCGGTCTTGAAAAAATCCTATGTCGTCAATCTGATGGCGGCGGTCAGCAGGACCGAGAAGCAATGGGACAAGGACCCCAGGCGTGCCGACGGCAGCGCGATGTCAGGGCAAGAAGCCGCTGCGCTCCGCAGCGAAAGACCGAATTGCCCAAACCCGAAGGTCTTCAAGCCCATGCGGCCGGCCAGCGACAAGGATACGGCGCAAGCAGCAAGCGATTCGACCGAAGTCACCTATCTTGCCACGCCGCATTATCGCGCCCGGCCGCTCGACGGCGTCTGGGCGACGGCGCCCTATCTGCACAATGGTTCGGTTCCAACTCTTGACGATTTGCTCAGGCCGCAGGCCGACCGGCCACAGGTCTTCTGTGTCGGCCCGGTGGAATTCGACCCGGAAAGAGTGGGCCTGCCCGTCCCTGTCGCCACCAAACTGACGACCACTGAATGTGAGGCTGGGTTGACCCGGTTCGACGTGCGGCAACGGGGCAACTCCAATCTCGGCCATTCCTTCGAAGGTCTGCCGAATCGCTCACCACCACCTGGTGTTCTTGGCCGCCAACTGCTCAACCGCGAACGTTCCGCGTTGATCGAGTATTTGAAAACCCTGTAAAGACGGCTTGTTCGATTCCTGTCGGGACCACCAGGTTTCAAGAGCCTGGAAGTGCCGTACCTCTGGACGAAATCAGCCCGTTGAAGGGGACGAAGACATCACGCCCTCATGCACACCCTTGATAAACGTCGGGCCGCGAGAGTGAGCGGGAAACCTCGCTTGCATTGGCATTTCGGCATTCGTCTGCTGCATTGGCTGACCGTGGCCGCGCTCGCGGCGCAAATCGCCATTGCCTTCGGGCCGATGCGGGGGCCCGGCATGACGATGATGAACTGGCTGCCGCTTCACATGTCGATCGGCGTGACGATCCTGGCCATCATCGTCCTAAGGCTTTGCTGGCGCGGTTTCACCCAGGCCCCCGTCAGGCCGACTTCACGGTTCGTGCGGCTGGCGACGGCTTTCTTCCAAATGGTTCTCTACGTCACGATCCTAGCCGTCGTGATAACGGGATGGCTGGGCTACCGGCCTATGCCCTTCATGCCCCCCGCACGACTTTTTGGAACCTTGCCTGTGCCGCTGGCGCCATACGTTGGCGCGCTGTCGGCAAGGGGTTTCGCGTTCGTCCATCAGAAGCTGGTCTGGATGATGCTTGGGCTTGTCGGCATTCACGTCCTGGCTGCCATGGTGCATCTGGTGCTGTTGCGCGATGGTGTCATGCGAAGCATGGTTCTCGGCCGGCCGAACACGGCCTCGCGCGAATGAAAATGCTGGTGCGGTCGACGATGCGGACGATGGCTCAAGCCGTCGCCCACAACCCTCCCGCGACGATCGCCGCATAGCGTGCAGCCTTGCCTGTTGCGACAAGAGCGACGAACACGCCAAGGTTTACGCGTGCGGCGCCCGCGGCGAGGGTGAAAGCATCGCCGACGACCGGCAGCCAGGCAAACAACAGCGTCCATTGGCCAAAGCGCCGGAAGGTCCTGCATGCCTGTTCATAGCGATCCGCGGTGACAGGAAACCAGCGCCTGTTGCGCAGTGTCTCGATGCCACGCCCCAGACCCCAGTTCACCACGGAGCCGAGCGTGTTGCCGATGGTCGCCACCACAAGGAGCAGCCAAGGGTCACCGCGGCCGGAGACGATCAGGCCGGCGAGCACAGCTTCCGACGAAACCGGCAGGATGGTTGCGGCGAGGAAGGCACTGAGGAACAGTACGCCATAGAGCGCCACCACGCCGGACTAGGCCTGCACGTCGACGACGCCCATCATGCCGAGCTGCTCATGCTCGAGGATGTGGCAGTGATACATCCTCGGCCCCGGCCGATCCTGCCGCAGCAGCAGCCGCACCGTCTCACCGCGCGCGACATTGACGGTGTCTTTCCAGGCGCGATAGGCCGGCTTTGACACGTTGCCGCCGCGTTCGTGCTCGATCACCTGGAACTGCGTCCCATGCACATGGAATGGATGATCCATGTCCGCCTCGTTGACGATCTCCCAGAGTTCGACCTGCCCAGCCCTGGCGACGACGTCGATGCGCTGCATGTCGAAAGCGGCGCCGTTGATCAGGAACCCCATCTCCATGCCGCTGGCGTTCATGGCCATGGTTTCGGTGAAGACAAAGCGGCGGCTGACCGCCGGGGCGCCGAGCTGCGCGATCGGCCGCAGCCTGTCGGGCAGTGGCGGGACCGACTCGGCAGGCGTCTCCGAGACACTGACCGTCAGCAGCGTCAGCCCGGCATCGGCAGGGCGTCCGGGACCCATCCAGCCGCGGTCATAGTCGAGCGTGGTAAGCGTCGCCGCGCCGGGCTTGTCGAAAGAGACCACCAGTTCAAGCCGTTCCGCCGGGCTGAGCAGGATGTCGCCGGCGGCGACCGGGGCCTCCAGCAGACCGCCGTCCGTTCCGATGATCGTCATCGCCGCGCCGTCGAAGGAGAGCCGCAGAAAGCGCGCGTTGGTGGCATTGTAGAGCCGGAAGCGCCGCTTCGCGCCAGAAGGCACCGTCAGTGTGGGATTCTTCTGCCCGTTGACCAGCACATGGTCGCCGACGCGCCCGTTCATCAGGTCTGTCATCGTGTTGCCGGGCAAGGTGCCATCGGCCGCAAGGCGCAGGTCGGTGAACACCAGCACCGTATCGCCATAGGCGGCCGGGACCGGATCGGCCTTCGGCTTGACCACGAACGCGCCGGCAAGGCCGCGATAGACCTGCTCGGCGGTCTTGCCGTGCGGATGCGGGTGATACCAATAAGAGCCGGCACTGCCTTCCGGCAGATCGAAACTATAGGTTCGATCGGTACCGGTGGCGACCGGGTTCATCGGGTTGCCGTCCTGATCGGCCGGCACCGGCATGCCGTGCCAGTGGATGGTGCTTGCCTCGTCCGCGATCCGGTTGGCGAAGGTGATCTCGACGCGATCGCCCTCGACTGCCTCGATCAGCGGCCCGGGGCTAGTGCCATTGTAGGCGAGGATCGGCGTGTCCAGTCCCTGCGCAAAACGCGCCGTGGCGGATCCCGCCGTCAGCGTCGCCTTGAACAGGCCGGGCGCGCTTGCCTCGTTCGCCAGCAGGGGCAATTCGCGCAACGCCTCGCCCTCGGGCAGAACGACCGTACCTTGCGGCGCGGTGCCCATATCGTGGCCCGCGTGACCGCCCATCTCCATGCCGGGCATGTCGTCCATCTTCATCTGGGCAACGGCGCGCTCGCTCACAAGAACCGCCGCAAGACCTGCCGCCAGAAAACCGCGCCGATGCATCTTTCATTTCCTCGATCAGACGTTGAACACCGAAGGGCGCCCCTAGGAGACTGCCGACGCCCCGCCAGGTCAATGCGGCGTTGGGCCGCCTGATCGGTTCGCCGCCCATAGTTCCTTGACATCGGGTATTTATCCGAAATTATGTAGGAAAGAAGGATCGCAGGCATGACGGGAATCACGCTTTCGGGTGTATCGAAGCACTTCGGCGCAGTCGAAGTGATCCGCGACGTGAGCCTGGACATCGAGCCGGGAGAACTGGTCGTGTTTCTCGGTCCGTCCGGTTCCGGCAAGACGACGCTGCTGCGGATGATCGCCGGCCTCGAAAGCATTGACGTGGGCACGCTGACGATCGACGGGGTGCGCTCGGAGAACCTCGCGCCGGGCAGGCGCAACGTTGCGATGGTCTTCCAGAACTATGCGCTTTACCCGCATATGACCGTCGCGGAGAACATGGCCTTTGGGCTGAAGAATATTCGGGTCGCGCCGGATGTCATCCGCCACCGGATCGCCGAGGCTGCGCGTATCCTGGAGATCGAAGCGCTGCTTCATCGGCGGCCGTCGCAGCTCTCCGGCGGGCAGCGCCAGCGCGTGGCCATCGGGCGTGCGATCGTCAAGGAGCCCAAGGCATTCCTGTTCGACGAGCCGCTCTCCAATCTGGACGCGGCACTCCGAGCCCGTACACGCGTCGAGCTTGCCGAGCTGCATCAGCGTTTGAAGTCGACGATGATCTACGTCACCCACGACCAGGTGGAAGCGATGACGCTCGCCGACCGTATCGTGATCCTCAACAATTGCCGGATCGAGCAGATGGGAAGGCCCGTCGATGTCTATGCACGTCCGGCGTCGCGATTCGTCGCGACCTTCGTCGGGTCTCCGGCGATGAACATCCTGCCTGTCACGGTTTCGGGCTCGGGCGACAGGCTCAATGCGCGCTTGACGGACGGATCACTCGTCGGACTTCCCGGCGCGCCGGCCAACATGGATTGGCGCGAACTCGGCGTGCGGCCGGAATCGCTGACTGTCGTCTCCGATGGCAATGAAACATCCGCCACGGCCACTGTCGTCGAGCGCCTTGGCGAGCGAACGCTCGTCTATGCGCGGCTCGCGGATGGGACGCAGGTGACGGCACAGGATCGCGGGCTTTCGAGCGTCAAACCGGGCGACACCGTTCGGCTGAAGTTCGACACCGCAGGCCTGCACCTCTTCGCCGCGGATGGATCGGCCTGGCACGCGGGCGCCGACGGGGCCTGAACCCGTGCCCTCCGGCATTGCGGTGCACTTGCCGGCGCCTTAGCCCTTGATACCTGCCGACAGCGTTATCGCTTCGGTTACCCGGCGCTGGAAGAAGAGGTAGGCCAGTGCCACCGGCAGGCCGGCCAGTACGGCTGCCGACAGCTGGCGCGCGTAGTAGACGCCGAAGGCGTCGTTGACCTGCGTGATGCCGACAGTGATGGTCATCATCTCGGTGCGGGTCACCGAGAGGAACGGCCACAAGAAAGCGTTCCATGTCCAGATGAAGCAGACGATCGACAGCGCCGTCGTCACCCCCCAGTTCATCGGCATGTAGATCTTGAAGAGGATCCCGAATTCGGACGCATTGTCCATGACCGCGGCCTCGCGAAAATCCTTCGGGACCTGATCGAAGAACTGCTTGTACACGATGATGATGACGGGGTGGATGAGCTGCGGCAACATGATTCCGGCCCAGCTGTTGAGCAGGCCAAGGTTGGCAACCAGCACGAAGTGATTGATGATCAGCGCCGAGATCGGAACCATGAAGGAGGCGAGGATCAGCCACCACAGCGCGATCCGCCCCGGGAACCGCAATTGCGAGATTGCATAGCCGCACAGCATCGAGATGAAGATGGTGATGACCGTTACGCCCACCGCGACCGCCACCGAGTTGACGTACCAGATGCCGATCTGCGTGGTGGTCAGGGCGCTAACGTAGTTCTCCAGCGTCGGCGTCTCGGGCCAGAGTTCGATGTAGGGCCGAATGACCTCGTCGTCCGGTTTGAGCGATGAGATCACCCCCCAATAGAGCGGGAATGCCCAAAGGAGGGCCCAGACGACCGTCAGTGCCGTGATTATCCCGCCCCAGAAGTTCCAGCGTCGCGCGGCCATGGCATTCATCGGCGCCGCCTTTCGGCGAACCGGAGCAGTTGGAATTGCAGGACCGAGACGACGACCACAAGCACGAAGAGGGTGACGGCGACAGCCGCCGCCCTGCCTCCCTGGTTCTGCTGGAAGGCCTTCTGGAAGACGTAATAGACGAGCACCATATTGTCGTTCGGCCGGCCGCCGATCGAGAACAGATAGACCTGGTCGAAGATCTTGAGCTGCAGGATGAGCTGGATGGTGAACACCAGCGAGGTGATCGGCCACAGCAGCGGCCAGGTGATACGCCGGAACGTGGTCCATCGCGTCGCGTTGTCGAGCGCCGCGGCTTCGTAGATTTCCGCCGGTATGGACCGCAGTCCGGCGAGGAAGAGGAGGATCGAGAAGCCCGCGGTCCACCAGATCGTCACCCCGGCCACCGCCGGCAGGAACCAGACGCGCGACTTGAAGACCGGTACGCGCGGGATTCCCAGCCAGTCCAGCACATGCATCGCGATCCCGAACTGGAAATTCAGCGTCCAGTCCCAGATCAGATAGACGACGGACACCGGCAGGATGTAGGGCAGGAAGAACAGCGCCAGCACGATCGACTGGAACCTTCCCTTGAGCCGCGACACGCCAAGCGCGATCAGCAGGGCGATGAATGTCCCGGGGACGACCGTCATCAGCACGAAGTAAGCGGTGTTCCAGAGCGCGCGCCGGAACATCGGGTCGTTGTCGAGCCGTAAATAGTTGTCGAAACCTACCCACCGGCCCGCGCCGATCAGCGGCGCATCGGTGAAGGAGATGCGGAACATCTGGACCGTCGGATAGACGAACGCCAGCAGGTAGATCGCCAGGAAGGGAGCGACCAGCACCAGCGCGACAAGACGTTCAGTGCGGGAGTTGCGAAGCATGGCTCTTCCTCAAGGATGGCTGGGACCGTTCTGGGCAGGGCGGTCCCAGTCTTTGAGCTCTACATGCCGTTCAGCTCTTCCTTGATGGATTTCACCGCCTCGGCCGGATCCATCTCTCCGTTGAGGGTCGGCACGAAATAGTTGGACATGATGTCGAAGATCGGCCCGGCGACACCGGCTTTGGGCGACTTCGGATCGAAGATCATGTTGGCCGTCAGCGTCGAGTAGGTCGCATTGGGCTCCATTGCCTTGTATTCGGCCGACTCGGTGACCGGCTTGTATGCCGGGATGTGGCCTGCCGTGGCCCAGAACAGCGAGTGCTTGTCCATCCATGAGATCACCTCGAGGACGGCGGCACGCTTTTGCGGGCTGATCTCCTTGCCCTTGTTCTTCGGGATCGCGAAAGAATGGCTGTCCGCATAGGTGCATGGCTTGTCGAAGATCACCGGGATCTCGACGGCGCCCCAGTCGAACAGCTTGCCCTGCTTGGCGAGGTCGGTCATCGTGGGAACTTCCCAGACGCCGTTGATCATCATCGCTGCCTTGCCCGAGGTGAACAGGGCGACGGTCGCAGGATAGTCCGTATAGGTCGACTGCAGCCCGGCCTTCGTCCAGCCTTGCAGAACCGTCAAGGCTTTCGCCAGCTTTTCGGCATTGTCGCCCGCGAGGAACTCCTTGCCCGTCAGAAGTTCTCCGCCCTGCTGGCACACCAGCGAATAAATGGTGCGGTACATGAAGTTGCCGTCGGCGGTGACGCTCCCCAACGGGAACTCGACGCCGGCATCCTTCAACTTCTGCAGTGTCGCGGTGAATTCCTCCTTGTTTTTCATACCCAAGGGACGGCCGTCGTCGCCGAGCACGCCTGCCTTCTTCAGGAGGACGCGATTGTAGTACAGGACGATCGGATGGGTATCGAGCGGCACTGCGTATTGCTTGCCGTCGACCGTCACGGCGCCCATCGTCGTCTGGGCGAAGTCCGCGGCCGAGAGACCCATCTTGCTCATGTCGTCGGCGGTGATTTCTTCGAGAATGTCCTGGCTCACCGCCAAGGGGATGCGGCTGGCGTGATAGGTCATGACGTCAGGCGCCTCACCGACCGCGGCCGAGGTCTGCACCTTGGCGTAGAAGGGCGTGCCCCACTCCAGCGTCGTGGCGTCGATCTTGATCTTGCCGGCATGGGCGGCGTTGAAGTCGGAGATCATCTGCTTCATGCGCACACCGTCACCGCCGCCGAGGAAATCCCACCATGCGACGGTTTCTTCGGCCTGGGCCGCGACGGCCCAAAATCCTCCGGCCGCTACCACCGCTATAGCCATCATCCTGCGAAAGTTCATCTCAGCTTCCTCCCGAGTACGGCGGTTAGATCCGCCTTGAACATTTCAATGCTACACCAAACCGAACCACCTGCAACGGATTTTGCGATACATATCCGATGTCAGGATATTAACTCAGAGCGTCACGCGCACCATCGAGTAGGAGTGCGGCGGCAAGTTCAGCGTCATTCCCTTGCTACTGAGCGCCGCCCCGTTGCCTTTGACCGGCGATACGTTGTCCGGCGCATCCTTCGTGTTGCAGGCCTCGAGATCGTCATGACGGATGATCGTGTGCTCGATGGACTTGGCGGCGAACCGCTCGAGGGCGATTTCGGCCTCTATCGTCTCGGACCCGTGCCGGTTGATTGCAAAGAAGGTCAGCGTGCCGGCGTTCGAATCGTGCACGCCTGCAATGTCGAGCCACGGCACCTTGTCGGCCGCGGCCGCGTCATAGGTGGGTACCTCGACCGCGAGCTGCAGCGCGGTGCCACGGCCGTGCCTGGAGGCCAGCATGAAGGGCCAGTAGATCGTCTGCCGCCAGGCGCTGCCGCCGGGATCGGTCATGATCGGCGCGATCACGTTCACCAGCTGTGCAATGCAGGCGATGCGAACAACATCCGACCGGCGGATGAAGGTGTTGATGATGCAGCCGACCTGCAGCACGTCCTCGAAATTGTAGATGTCTTCCAGGAGCCTGGGCGCTTCCGGCCAGTCCCAGCCGCGCATGCGCTCGGCGTCCTGCTTGCGCTGGTGGTACCAGACGTTCCACTCGTCGAAGGAGATCTTCACGTCCCGCTTCGAGCGGGTCTTGGCCTTAACGTAGTCGATAATGCCGGCGACCGTGCCGATGTAGCGGTCGAGCTTGGCCGGAAGAGCCAGATACTCGGCCGTATTCTTCTCGTAATTCTCGAAATACATGTGGAGGGAGATGTAGTCGACCTGCTCGTAGGTCGCTTCCAGCACGGTTGCTTCCCACTGCGGATAGGTCGGCATGTTGGAATGCGACGAGCCGCAGACGACCAGTTCCACCGTGGGGTCGAGGCCGCGCAGCGCCTTGGCGGTCTCGTTGGCGAGATGGCCGTATTCGCTCGCCGACTTGTGGCCGACCTGCCAGGGGCCGTCCATTTCATTGCCGAGACACCAGAGGCGGCAGTTCCAGGGTTGCGCGCGTCCGTTCTTGGCCCTGAGGTCGGACCAGTAGCTGCCGCCCGGGTGGTTGACATACTCGACGAAGGCCCGTGCCTCGTCGAGGCCGCGGGAGCCGAGATTGACGGCAAGCATCATCTCGGTGCCGGCTTTTTCGGCCCAGTCGGCGAATTCGTGGATGCCAACCAGGTTCGGCTCGGTGGTACGCCAGGCAAGATCGAGCCGCCGCGGGCGGTTCTCCTTCGGACCGATGCCGTCTTCCCAATTGTAGGCGGACACGAAGTTGCCACCGGGGTAACGGCAGATCGGCGTGTCGAGCGCACGCACCAGCTCAATGACGTCCTTGCGCATCCCCTGTGCGTCGGCTTGCGGATGTCCGGGCTCGTAGATGCCCGTATAGACCGCCCGGCCGAGATGTTCGAGAAACGAGCCGTAGAGGCGTTTGTCGATATCCGCGACGGCATAAGCCGCGTTCGCCGTGACTCTGGCCTTCATGATCCCTCCCACTGCGGATTATCAATCCGACTTTCCGATTTATATCCGGGTCATGGGTCAGTTAAGGGCGGAGTTCGTCCGCCCGTCAAGGGCCTGACGCGATTCCAGGAAAGGTGTGTGCGGTTTTCCCGGGAAAAGCGCGGTGCGCTTTCCTTTGGGAATTGCGTCAAAACAAAGAGTTAGAGCAGTTCGCCGTTTCCGTGAGACCGTAAACCGATCCAGTATGCCCTCAAGCCTTCAGCAGGCGCAGAACGATGTCGTTGCTGTAATTGCCGAAGCCGTTGCCGAAGATGTTTATGCCGCCAGGGTGACGCGCATCTTCCTTCACGCCGATTCGTATCCGGATCGAGCGGTGCCGCTCAAGCTCCAGGTCAGCCAGCGAGCATTTGGAAACCTTGTCGTTACCGCGATAGGTACCGTTGTTCGTGACGCGCCAGTGCACGAGATCGCCATACTGCGATCCAGCCAGCTTCCACCAGCCGGGCGTATGCTTGCCCCGCTTGTCGCCATAATCGGCCGGCGCCGTCCAGGTATCGATCTCATGTCCGTTGATCGCGACCGTGATGTCCGATGGCCAATCCTTCGACGTGCCCGGCACCTCGGACGAAAGCTCCATCGCCAGCTCCAGCCCGCCGACTTTGGCATTGGCAAGCGTCGCATTGTTGGGAAACTGGTATTCGACGAAGCCGCGCGTGAACCACAGCAGCCCGGCCCGCATACGGTCGGGATCGAGGAAGGTATCGGGCACATCGAGAAGTCCGATAACGCCGTCCTTTGAACACAGGCCGCAGGGAGCGGAAACCTCGCATCTTGTGTAGAGTCCAAGCGGCATCGCCACTTCTATGACGCCGAGGTCTTGCGCGGGGGTGCGGTCCTTGAAGACGACAACCAGTTCGGAGAAGGTCGAATAGCAGACCTTCTGGCTTCCCTTGCGCGCCTTCTGTGATTTCGTCTCGATCAAACCGACATCGACAAGAACCTGGATGTTTGCCGAAATTGTCGATTGCGGAAGACCCAGTTCCTCGGCCACTTGATTGACGTTTTTCGGCCCCTTGCGGTGCAGCAGGTCGAGAATCCGGACCCGGACCTCGCTCGCGAGGCTCTTCAACAGGTCGAGCCGCTCAAGCGGATCGACAACCATGATTTCATTCGACATATGGCCCGCGCTCGTCACACGGGCTATGTATCAGCAGATCAGATACAAATAAAGCGGGGGCGTTACAAATCGAACCGCGTGGTCCCCGCCACGTGCAGGTCGGCACATTGCCGACCTGCCTGCTTCTACGGTCGGGGTGATCAGGCCACCCTGACCACGAAATGCTTGGTCACCGGCTCGACGATCTTCCACGTGCCCTTAAAATCGGCTTCCACCACGAAAGCGTCGCCGGGGCCGACTTCGCCAGGCGTGCCGCCGTCGGGCGTGATGATGATGCGGCCGGCGATCATGTGCACGAACTCATAATCGGTGTAGGTCGCGTGATAGGTGCCGGGCGACGCCCGCCAGGTCCCCGACATCACCTTGCCGTCCTCCGTGGTGTGCTGGACGGCGGTCTGCATGGTCGGGTGACCCTCGACCACGATCCAGCCGGGCAGGTCGCCGGCTTCCGCGTGCTCGACGGGGCCGAATTTGAGGATCGTCTTGTTCGTCATGCCGGGTTCCTTCCGCTTCATGTGTCGCAGAGGTCGGATAGCCGATGCATGGCACGGGAGCAATGCACGCGCCATGAGGCCAGAAGCTTTTGCGCACAGCCTAGGACGTCCTGCCGCCCGCGGCTGTCCTACGGCTTCTGACGGGCCGAAACCAGTTCCGCCTTGCGCCGCGCCGTCTCCAGCCCGAGGCCGATGAAGGCGCGCGCGTGCTTGGCGAGCGCCATATTGTCGGTCCACAGATTGCGCCAGATCGCGGTCTTCTTCGACAGGTTCTCGTCGACGATCTCCGACGAGAAGGACTCGAAGCTGAGATCGTCGGCATAGCCGATGGCGGTCAGCGCGTCGAAAATCGCCGCGAAGTCGATATTGCCGGTGCCAAGGAAGCCGCGATGGCTCTCGCCGATATGGACATAGCCGATCTTGCCCGCGGCGTGGCGGATGGCCAGCCCGACATCGGCCTCCTCGATGTTCATGTGGAACGTGTCGAGATGCAGGAAGATGTTGTCCGAGCCGGTGTCTTCGATGAAGGCAAGACCTTGCGCGGCGGTGTTGAGCAGGTTGCTTTCGAAGCGGTTGACGATTTCGAGATTGAGCGTGACGCCGGCAGCCTTGGCCGTCTCGGCGACCTTGGCCAGCGCAGCAGTGCTGCGGTTCCATTGATCGCGCGTCGGCGCTTCTACCTGCAGGCCGTGGCTGGCCGACAGGATGCCGGCGACCTTGCTGCCGCCGAGATCGCGCGTCAGCGCAATAGTCTGGTTGAGGATCTCGACGCCGCGCGCCGCAACCGCCTTGTCGGCGCTCGATATGTCGCCGTCACCAGGCAGGCCGATGCTGATCGCCACGCCGAGGCCGAGATCGGCGATGCGTTTGGCAAGCGCGGCAATGTCGACATCGGCCGGGTCGAGATAGGAGAATTCGATCAGGTCGAAACCGGCCTCCCTGGTGTTGGCCAGCGTGCGTTCGAGCGCGCTTTGCGCCGAACTCGCCGACCAGACGAAAGAATGGATTCCGATGCGCGCCATGATCGTCTCCGGTGTGTCGCGATGAGGAAAGGCGCGGCCGGATCGATCCGGCCGCGCGTGTTGGAGGGATCAGCGGGCCGCGGTCCAGCCCTTGTAGTCCTTCAGGTTCTCGGCGGTGATCAGCTTGGGATCGAGCAGCACGGTGGCCTCCGCCGGCTTCTTGCCGGCGAGCAGCTCGGCGGCCATCGTCAGCGACTGGCCGGCCATCACATAGGGATCCTGCGAGGCCGAGGCCTTGATCATCGAGGTGCCGGAAGAGAGCTCCTTCTCGATATCCGGCGCGCCGTCGACCGCGGTGAAGATGAACTCCGAGCGGTTGAGCTGCTTGGCGGCAAGCTGGGCGCCGATCGCCGTCGGATCGTTGATGGCGAACACCGCATCGATCTTGTCGAAGCGGGTGAGCAGCGACTGGAACACTTTCAGGCCGCCGTCGCGCGAGCCTTCGGCGTTCTGGTCGTCGGAGAGGATCTTGATGTCGGGATGCTGCGAAAGCACGTTCTTGCAGCCCTTGACCCGCTCAAGGATCGACGACGATGCCGGACCGTTGAGGATGACGTAGTCGCCCTTGCCGCCGGTGTGGTCGACCAGGTACTGGCACGCCTCTTCGCCGGCCTTGACGTTGTTGGTCATCACGGTGACGTCGGCGCCCGGCGCCGAGACGTCGAAGGCGGCAACGATGATGCCGGCAGCCTGTGCCTTCTTCACCGCCGGCGCGATCGCCTTGGCGTCGACCGCATTGAGCATGATCACGTCGACGCCCGCGGCGATGAAGGAATCGACCTGCGAAACCTGCTTGTTGAGGTCATAGTCGGCGGACACCGACGTCACCTCGACCTTCGGATTGATCTTCTTGGCCGCGTCCTCGATGCCCTTGATGGTGGCGACGAAGAAGGGGTTGCCGAGCAGGCCGACCGAGATGCCGACCTTGTTGAGGTCCTTGGCCGATGCCGGCGCGATGGCGACGGCCGCGAAAGCGGCGCCGCAGAGCAGTTTGGCGATGGTCTTCATTACGCTTACTTCCTCCTGATGCACCGAGCCTCTCACGGTGCGTTACACAAGCCGGTCTTTGATGCCGGCGACCAGGTCACTCACGTTCTCGCCCCTGCCTGGAGCCGGTAGCGGTCGAGGGCGACCGCCACGATGATGACCAATCCCTTGATGATGTACTGCCAGATGTCCGAAACGCCGGCCAAGATGAGCCCGTTGGACAGAACCGCGATGATCAGGCCGCCGATCAGCGTGCCCCAGATCGAGCCGACGCCGCCGACGAAGCTGGTGCCGCCGAGGATGACGGCGGCGATGGCGTCGAGCTCGTAGGACTGGCCGAGCTGCAGGCCGTTGGCGGCGTATAGCCTTGCCGCCGACATGGCGCCGCCGAGGCCGGCGAGCAGGCCGGACACGCCATAGACGAAAAGCAGCACCAGCGGCACCTTGATGCCGGTCAGCCGCGCCGCCTCGGCATTGCCGCCGACGGCGTAGATCCAGGTGCCGAGCACCGTGCGCTTGAGCACCAGCCAGGACAAAACGACCACCGACAGCGCGATGACGACCAGCCAGGGAATCCCGAACAGCGAGCCATTGCCGATGAAGTCGAACGGCAGGTCCGAATTGAACACGGTGGTGTCCTGGCCGAGCAGGCGGGCAATGCCGCGCACGGCCGTCAGCGACCCCAGGGTGACGATGAAGGGCGGCAACCTGATATAGGCGACGAGGAGCCCGTTCACGAGACCGAAGCCGAGGCCGACGAGGATGGCTGCCGGCACGCCGAGCAGGCCCCAGTCCGGCACCAGAGACACCATTACCGCCACCATCGCCGAGGCGGCGAGGATGGAGCCGACCGACAGGTCGATGCCGCCCGTCAGGATGACGAAGGTCATGCCGGCGGCGAGCACGATGTTGATCGACGATTGCTGCGTGACGATGAGCAGGTTGGTCTCGGTGAGGAAGCGGGGATTGATGAACTGGAAGCCCGCCGCCAGCAGCACCAGCACCGGCAGCATGCCAAGTGCGGCGAAGGCTGTGCGCAGCCGCCGGCTCCTGACCGTCGCCTGATCCACGCTCGTCGTCGTTCTGTCGGTCATCCCTGGGCCGCTCCCGTCGCAAGTTCCATGATCGCCTCCTGCCGCAGCGGCTCGCCTCCGGATGCCGTCACCTCGCCCGCGATAGTGCCGTCGCGCATGACCAGCACGCGGTCGGCTACGCCGATCACCTCGGGCAATTCGCTGGAGATCATCAGGATGGCGATGCCCCGGTTGGCGAGGTTGTCGATCAGCCGGTAGATTTCCGACTTGGCGCCGACATCGACGCCGCGCGTCGGCTCGTCGAGGATGACGACCTTCGGCTCCGTCTCCAGCAGCCGGGCGAGCAGCACCTTCTGCTGGTTGCCGCCCGACAGCGAGCCGGCATTGGCCTGCGCCGAGCGGGTGCGGATAGACAGGTCCGCGATCGCCTTTGCCGCACGCCTTTCGGCGGCGCTGAAGTCGCGCAATCCACCGGTCCGCGCGTCCCTGGCCAGCACGCCCATGCTGATGTTGTCGGAAATCGACATGTCGAGGAACAGGCCGAGTTCCTTGCGATCCTCGGTCAGGTAGGCGATGCCCGCGTCGAGCGCCTCGCGCGGCGAGCCAATGGAAATCGGTTTGCCGTCGAGTTCCAGCGTGCCGGCGCTGCGCCTGTCAGCGCCGAAGATCAGTCGGGCAAGCTCGGTGCGGCCTGAACCGACGAGACCAGAGAGGGCCAGCACCTCGCCCTTGTGCAGGTCGAACGAGCAGTTTTTCAGCAGGCGTCCGTCGGACATGCCGCGCACCGAGAGTGCGATGGCGCGCTTGGCGTCCGGCGGACGATGATCCTTCTTGTAGAAGGCGGAGAGATCGCGGCCGACCATCATCGAAACCAGCCGCGAGGCGTTGAGGTCGGCGCGCTCCAGCGTGCCGACATAGCCGCTGTCGCGCAGCACGCTGACCCGGTCGGCGAGCTGGTAGACCTCTTCCATGCGATGGCTGATGTAGATGATGGCGATGCCTTGCGCCTTCAGCGTCGCGATCACCTCGAACAGGCTGTCGGTCTCGCGCGACGTCAGCGACGTCGTCGGCTCGTCCATGACGATGATGCGCGCATTGGTCGACAGCGCGCGCGCAATCTCGACCAGCTGGCGCTCGCCGAGCGACAGGCTGGAGACCAGCGCACGTGCCGAGAAGGAGACACCGAGCCGCGCAATGATTTCGTTCGCCCGCCGATTGCACTGATCGCGGTCGACAATACCGAAGCGGCGCGGTTCGTTGCCAAGGAAGATGTTCTGCGCCACCGTCAGATTGGGCGCCAGCGACAGCTCCTGATAGATAACCGCGATGCCTGCGGCGCGCGCCTTGATCGGATCACCGGTCGCGGCGGGCACGCCGTCGATCAGGATTTCGCCGCCGGTATCCGGCCGATAGGCGCCCGACAGGACCTTCATCAGCGTCGACTTGCCGGCGCCGTTCTCGCCCATCAGCGCGTGCAGCTCGCCGGCATGGACGGTGAGTGAGACATCCTGCAACGCGCGGATCGCCCCGAACGTCTTGGAGATGTGACGCATCTCCAGCACCGGCTGGCCCGCCCTCTGCGTCTCAGCGGTCGCGGTCATCGCGCACCTCTTGCCGTTTTGACGGCGGCGTCCTGCCCGGCAACGCGATCGCGCCAGACGTTGCGATAGCCGGCGAAACCAGTGAAGCGCGTCGCCTGTACCGGCTCCGGCGTCTCGGCGGCGAAGTCGCGCCCGACGCTCTCGAAGGCGAGCGCCGCCGCCCCCGTGGCGCTGCCCTCCAGCGTGGCGCCTTGCAGGAAGGCCTGGCCCGGACGCAGCTCAGCCAGCAGCCCGGCAAGCAGGCCGCCAGTGTTCAGCCCGCCATCGACGATGACGGTGTCTTGCGAATGGATGAGGTCAAGGCAGAGATCGACCATCAGCGCCACATAGAGCAGCGCTGCCGCGGCGCGTTCTGCGGCATCTGGCGTGCGCCCGACCAGCTGGCCGGGACGGTCCGGCATCGGTCCGCCCGGCGCGAAGCTCGGCAGCGCCATGATGCCGGCGTCGATCGCTTGCTGGACCGCGCCATGCGGGATCGCGCCTTGCCAGCCGCCGCTGATGGCGGCGAATTCGCGCCCGCCCATGAAGCGGATGGTCGGTACCGGGCCGCCATCGACATCGACATTGACCAGCATGTCGCGGTCACGGTCGAGCACGTCCAGCGGGCAATCGGGATTGAGCACGACGACCCACGTGCCGGTCGACACCACGGTCAGCCGGCCAAGCTCCTGGCGGCGATAGGCATGGAGCGCCGCATTGGAGTCGTGGACGCCATTGTGGATGGCGATCGGCCGCGCCGCGCCGCCAAGTTGCCGCTCGCCGATCACGGTGCCGGCGCGCGCGAAGGCCGGCATCTGGCCGCGCCACCCCTCGGCATCGACCAACGAGGAAAAGTCGCGTTTGCGCGGCGCCCACAAATGCGAATGGCAGCCGAGGTAGGATACTTCCGAGACGGGTCGGCCACCGAGGCGCCAGCTCCAGTACTGGGGATAGCCGAGGATCGATTTCGCCGCCGCGAACGCGTCGGGATCGACTTCCTGCAGCCACAGCATGTGACGCCCATAGTTGAAGCCGAGCGGCAGGCGCGGCGAGAACGTCTCGGCAAAATCCGGAATGCGGCGATCGATCCGGGCGGCGATTTCGGCCGGCGGCTCCTGCTCGTAATCGAGGATCGGATGCGTCAGCGCCGCGTCGTCCACCAGGGCGAAGGTGCAGCCATGGCCCGACACCATCACCCCTTCCACGCCATGGCTTTCGACCACCTCGGTGACGGCACCGAGCGCCCAGCCATGCAGTGCGGCCTCGTCGAGCACGCTGAAGCCGCCCTGGCGCGTCCATCTCGGCTGGGTGCGGCGCTCGTCGAGGATGCGTCCGTCCTGGCCGAAGACGAACAGCTTCGAATTGGTCTTGCCGAAATCGAGGACCGCCACTTTCACGGGACGGCTCCCGAAGTGGACGCGATCCGCACCATGACGCCGGCATCCTCGAGCATGCGTGCATCGGCATCCGAAAGGCCGTCATCGGTGATCAGCGTGCCGATGCGCGACAGCGGCAGCGCGACATTGCGAGCGTGGATCGACAGTTTGCGGCTGTCGGCCAGCACCACGATCTGATCCGCGCAGAGGCTGAGATCGACAATGGAGCGCACCAAAAGCGGATGCGATTCCAGCACGCCTTCCTGATTGAGGCCCTGCGCGCCGAGAAAGAATTTCGAGGCGTAGAAGGGCGTCGCCTGGGCCGACGAATGGATGATGCCGGGCTCGCGATGCAGGTCGCCGCCGGCAACGGTCAGGCTGCAATGGCCATGGTCGCTGAGATAGGCCGCGAGCGGCATCGAATTGGTGTAGAGCCGGATGTTGCGCTCGGCGAGCTTGACGCCGAGATGAAAGCAGGTCGAGCCGCCATGCACGATGACCGCATCGCCATCGCGCACCATGGTCGCGGCGATGGTCGCGATCTGCCGCTTGGCTTCGACCGCGAGGTCGCGGTTCTCGTCATAGGGCCGGGCGTAGGCGACACCGGCATGCGAGGCGCCGTCGAGCGCCGAGATGCCGCCATAGACCTTGCGCGCCTCGCCGGCTTCATCGATCCGGTCGATGTCGCGCCTGACCGTCGCCGCCGAAACGCCAAGCCGTTCCTGCAGCTCGCGCACCGAGGCGAACGGACGGTCCCGCAGCAGTTCGACGATCTGACGCTGGCGGCCGGAGTCGCTCAACTCTTTCCTCCCAAGTGCCATTTTCCACGGCAGTTGGTGCAACTTACTCAACATTAGTCAGATTGCAAGCCAGTTTTGATGATAGTAGATCACTGTTGACGTAAGTCGCTCGCATCTGCGATATCAGCGCCAACACCGGTCCCGAAGGCGGGATCTTGGGCAAGCGTTGAGGGAAAGGCGCCATGGCAACCCAAGCTGACGCGCAGGAACTGGCAGCCTTGCGGGCGCTTTCAGCCAGCATCGGTCTCAACCCGCATATGACTCAGGCGGCGGGCGGCAACACCTCGCTCAAGGCCGGCGACACGCTGTGGATCAAGGCCTCCGGCACCTGGCTGAAGGATGCGCTGAGCGACGACATCATGGTGCCGGTGGCGATGGCGCCGCTGCTCGAGGCGGTCGAACAACGCGATCCGGCCGCCGACAAGCCGCAGGCCTTCGCCATCGACGAACTCAATCCGCGCGGCCTGCGCCCGTCAATCGAAACCACGGTACACGCCTTGATGCCGCAACGCGTGGTTCTCCATGTGCACTGCGTCGACACGATCTCGCTGGCCGTGCAGGCCGACGGCGAAGCCGAGGTCGCCAGGCGGCTCGGCGGCATCGAATGGGCCTATGTGCCCTATTGCCGGCCGGGCCTGCCGCTCGCCCGTGGCATTTCCGAGAAACTGCGGCCTGGTGTCGACGTGCTGATCCTTGGCAATCACGGGCTGGTCGTCGCCGCCGAGACCGTCGCCGAGGCGGAGCGGCTGCTCCATCGCGTCCGCTCGCTGCTGGCACGGCCGGCGCGCGAGACTGCAGCGCCCGATATCACGGCCCTGACGGCGCTCGCCGACGGCAGCGTCTACCGATTGCCGGTGGATGTCGAAGCCCATGCGGTCGCGCTCGATCCGCAAAGCCGCCGCATGGCCGGGGCCGGCAGCCTCTATCCCGACCATGTCATCTTCCTCGGCCAGGGCTCGGTGGTGGCCAAGCCGGGCGAGAACGCGGCGGGCGTCACCGCGCGCCTCGGTGCGGCCCCCATGGCGATCCTGTTTCCCGGCGCCGGCGTGCTGATGCGCGGCGACGCCAGTGCCGGCGCCGACGCCATGCAGCGCTGCCTCGCCGATGTGACGGCACGCGTCGATGTCGCGGCGCGGCTCAATTATCTCACCGCCGCCGAGAACGACGAACTGGTCAATTGGGACGCCGAGCAGTATCGCCAGAAGCTCAATGCCTCCGGCGGCTAGCAAAGGACAGAAGACATGATGCCCCTTGTCATCGGCATCGACATCGGCACGTCGGGCGCGCGCGCCGTGGCCATGCGCCCGGATTTTTCGATCGCCGGCCAGTCCGCCGTTCGGCTCGACAGATTCGGCCAAGATCCACGCGCCCCCTCGGTATGGCGGCAATCGGTCGAGGCAGCTCTGACGGAACTGCTTTCGGGCATCGACCGCACTGCTGTCCGCGCCATCGCCGTCGACGGCACGTCCGGCACGCTGCTGCCGATCGACGCCGCCGGGCGGCCGCTGGCCGAACCGCTGATGTACAACGACAAGGTCGACGACGCCGGCATCCTGGCCGCCATCGCCCGCGAGGCGCCGGAAGCGAGCGCAGCGCACGGCGCGACATCAGGCCTCGCCAAGGCGTTGCGGTTCCAGCATCTGCCCGGCATCGCAGCCGTGCTGCACCAGGCCGACTGGATTGCTGGAAATCTTACCGGCCGCTTCCACGTCAGCGACGAGAACAATGCGCTGAAGACAGGCTATGACGTCGAGGCCCGCCGCTGGCCGGACTGGATCGCGGCCACCGGCATGAACATGGACCTGCTGCCTGATGTCGTCGAGCCAGGCGATGTCACCGGCACGCTCACCGCGGCCGCCGCTGAGTTGTTCGGCCTATCGCCCGATGTGGTGGTGGTCGCCGGCACCACGGATGGCTGCGCCTCGTTCCTGGCGACCGGCGCCACATCAGCCGGCGACGGCGTCACGGCGCTGGGATCTTCGCTCACCATCAAGATCCTGTCCGACCGGCCGATTTCCGCGCCACGCTTCGGCATCTACAGCCATCGCCTCGGCGACACATGGCTGGCCGGCGGTGCATCCAATTCGGGTGGCAAGGTGCTGGCACAGCATTTTCCACTGGCGCGGATCATCGAACTCAGCGCGACAATCGACCCCACGACAGAGACCGGGCTCGACTATTATCCGCTCGGCACATCAGGCGAACGCTTCCCGATCGCCGATCCCGCCTTGCCGCCGCGCCTTTCGCCGCGACCGGCTGACGATGCCGATTATCTCAAGGCGATGTTCGAAGGCATGGCCGCGATCGAGGCGCTCGGCTACCGCAGGCTGGCCGAACTCGGCGCGCCTGGGCTGACTTCGGTCCGCAGCGTCGGCGGCGGCGCGGCAAACGCGGCCTGGACGGCGATCCGGAAACGCAAGCTCGGCGTCGATTTCCTGCCCACTCTTTCCGACGAGGCGGCTGCCGGCACAGCGCGGCTGGCGCTGAAGGGCGCAAGCAAGGCGGGATTGCTATGAGCGCGAAAACAATCGAACGCCTCGACGGCATCGGACCGCTGGCCGAGCGCTACCAGGTTTTCCTGCTCGACCAGTTCGGCGTGCTGCATGACGGCCAGGCGCCTTATCCCGGCGCGGTGGAGGCCTTGTCGGCACTCAAGCGTGCCGGCAAGACAGTCGTTCTGATCTCCAATTCCGGCAAGCGCGCCAGGCCCAATGAGGACCGCCTGCTGAAACTCGGCTTCGCCGCCGGAAGCTGGGACCATTTTGTCTCCTCCGGGGAGGTGGCGTGGCGATCCTTCAACGACATGGCCGAATCGGGAAAGCTGCGTCCGGGGACAAAGTGCCTGCTGATCAGCCGCGACAACGACCGTACGGCGATCGAGTGCCTGCCTTTCGTGCTGACGCAGGCCGGCGAAGACGCCGAACTGGTGCTGATCTCGGCCAGCGAAGGCGACCGCCACGACCTTGACCACTATCGCCGCCTGCTCGCCCCGGCGGCGGCGCGAAAAGTGCCGGGCTTCTGCACCAATCCCGACAGGATCATGCT
Organism: Mesorhizobium sp. 113-3-3; assembly: GCF_016756495.1. Classification (NCBI taxonomy): domain Bacteria; kingdom Pseudomonadati; phylum Pseudomonadota; class Alphaproteobacteria; order Hyphomicrobiales; family Phyllobacteriaceae; genus Mesorhizobium; species Mesorhizobium sp. 113-3-3. Next base: position 1,621,794 of record NZ_AP023243.1, on the reverse strand, counting down.
GACGGCGGTCGGCCCCCGCTTCGGCGCCGGCGAGATCGCAGATCTCTACGAAAGCTTGGGCGGCAGCGTCACGCGCATCGGCAAACCCTATCCGGCGATCTTCGATGCGGCCCTGGCGCTGGCCGGCGAGCCTGAGCGCGGCAGCGTCGTCTGCGTCGGCGACAGCGTCGAGCACGACGTAGCGGGCGGCAACGGCGCCGGCATCGCCACGGCGCTGGTGCTCGGCGGGATATTGGCGGACACACCGGATCTCGCCGCCGTTTTCGACGAGCACCGGGCCTGGCCCAACTACATCACGGGATCCTTCAGCTTGCGCTGAACGCCTCGAGCATGCGCTTGGCGCTTTCCTCATCGGTGATCAGGATCGTCGGCGCGATCAGGCTCATCGCGCCGAGCAGCGCCTCGGTCTTCTCCTCGCCGCCCGAGGTGAGGATGCGGATCGGGGCCGCGCGCAGGCGGTCGACTTCGACCGACATCACGTGGCTGTTGACGGGATGGTCGACCAGATCGCCATTGCGGTCGAAGAAATGGAACAGAAGGTCGCCGACGGCGCCGCGCTCGAGCAGCGCCTCCCGATCCGCTTCCTTGAGGAACCCTCCGCGAGAGAAGGTGGTGGCCGAAGCGATGCCGCCGACGCTCAGCAGAACCGCATCGAGCACGTTGGCCATTTCGAAAACCTCCTGCAGGCCGCAGCGCTCGACCAGCGCGATCTTGGTCTCGACGCTGTCGACGACGGCCGGCGTCGGGATCAGATAGCCGTCGCCCTGGAAGATCTGGGCGAAGCGCCAGGCGAACTCGGCCGGGTTGTATCGCCGCACGACGCCGACGCCGCCCAGCAGCGAAATGACCTTGAAATCGGAGAGCGACTTGGCGCTGATGAAGGGCAGGCTGGAGAACAGCGTCCGGCCCCAGCCGACGCCGACGCGCATGCCTGACTTCATCGTGTCGGACAGGAAAGCCCCGGTCTTGGCGCTGATTGCCGGGATCGGATCGGCATTGGGCGCGGTGAGCGGGGCGACCAGCGCCTGCTGCAGGCCGAACGTCCGCTCCAGCGCGCGCTCCAGCCGCACGATCTCCGACAATTCGCTCTCGATGGTGATCTTCACTTCGTTGCGCGAGCGCGCCTCGGCCAGCATGCGCACGATGGTGACGCGGCCGACGCCGAGCACGTCGGCGATCTCGTTCTGCGTCATCTGCTCGACGAAATACATCCAGGCAGCGCGAATCCGGAGGCGGTCCGTCCGGCTTTCACTGGCGACCTGCTCGGTCGCCTCGGCTCCTGCACGCCCCCCTTCGGCCCGCCCCTCTTCGGTTTGTCGTCGCCTGGCCAAGTCATCCCTCCCCCGCGGCGACGGACGAGCGCGCCGTCGCCGATTCTGCATGCTGGTCTAGTATCGCCTATTGATCTACCAATCGATAGGAACAATGTAGAGTCGGCGACGGGCCCTTGCCGGCCGCCCTGCAAGCCACTTTCGAGGCAGACCGCGATGCTCCGACAAATCTCCGAAGACGTGCGCGTCAATTTGAAGGACCGGTTGCGGGAAGTCCGCGACATCATCCGGCAAAGCCGTCATGACGGCACCGGTGACGCCAGCGTGTTGCGCGAAGCGACCAGCCATCTGCCGCCGTTTCCGGGCAAGGGCATCGAAGGCCTGCTCAGCCATGCCGCCAGCGCCGTCGATGAAGCGCTGTCGATCGCCGAATCCTTTGTCCCGCACGAGCGCCCGATCAAGGTGGACGGCACGACCGTGAAAGGCCTCGGCACCTATTTCCCGGCCGGAAACGAAGACCAGCAGTTGAGTGCCGAGCGCCTGTTCCGGCGCGACATGTACTATCTGACGAAGGCGGTTCTCGCCGGGCTGAAGATCGACAATGCCCGCATTCATGAGGCCGATTTCGCCGCCGCGCATGCCACGATGCGCAAGCGCCATGGCGACCTGCTGGCCGCGCTGACCGCCCCGGATACTGGACTGCAGGCAATCGCGGCCACCTGCGCGGCGCTGCTGGTCGAGTTGCTCAGCCAGCGTCCGGTGCGCTTTGGCGAAGCCGCGCCGGAAATGGCCGGCGAGAGAGCGCTCGACGTAAGCTGCCTGGCGCCGGTGGTTCTGGCCTGCGGCCTGGCGACAACCGGCCGCGACGGCGCGCCGGAGCCGGACATGCTGGAGATCGCGATCCTGGCTGCCGATATCCGTCACGACCGCATCGTGCAGGCCTGCGCCAAGGCAAGCCCGGTCGAGGAACTGACGCCAGTCTTTGCCACCTTGCTTGCCCACTTGCCGTAAGCTCCAGCAGCTGTCGCGGGGATCTAGTCTCCGGCCGTCATGGCTGTGATCGTTTTTTTGGCGCGCTGGATCGAGGCCGGGCTCATCGAAAGCTCGGTCAGTCCCATCTCGATGAAGGCCGGGATCAGCTCCGGGCGTCCGGCAGCCTCACCGCACATGCCCACCATGATGCCGGCGGCGACGCCGGCTTTGGCGGTCATCTCGATCGCCGACATGACCGCCGGATTGGTGACGTCGTTGAGCTTGGCCACGGTCGGGTTGAGCCGGTCGGCGGCCATGATGTACTGGGTCAGGTCGTTGGTGCCGATCGAGAAGAAGGCCACCTCTTTCGCCAATGCCGGGGCGATCAGCACGGCAGCCGGCGTTTCGATCATCACGCCGAGATCGAATGTCGCGTAAGGCACGCCTTCGGCCTTGAGTTCGGCGGCGCATTCATCGACCAGTGCGCGGGTGCGCGTGACTTCGGAAATATCGGACACCATCGGCAGCATCACCTTGATGTTGCCGTGCACGGCCGCCCTCAGCAGCGCCCTGAGCTGGCGCTTGAAGATATCGGGCCGGTCGAGGCACATGCGGATGCCGCGCCAGCCGAGAAAGGGGTTCTCCTCGTCGGGAAACTCGATCCCGGCGATCGGCTTGTCGCCGCCGATGTCGAGCGTGCGCACAATGACCGGATAGGGCGCGAAGGCCTTGGCCAGCGCCGCATAGGTCTCGGCCTGCATGTCCTCCGAGGGAAGATGCATATGGCGCATGAACAGGAGCTCGGTGCGGAACAGGCCGACGCCCATGGCGCCCGCTTCCTGCGCCGCCTCGATTTCTTCCAGTGAGCCGATATTGGCCGCAACCTCGATCAGCTTGCCGTCGGCGCGTTTCGGCGTCACTGTCTTGAAGGCGGTCAGGCCGGCGCGCTCCTTGGCGGCCGCCTCGACGCGGCCGGCGTATTCGGCACGCGTCGCCTCGTCCGGGTCGATGATCACATGACCGCTGTTGCCGTCGAGCGCCACGTCGCGCGCGGCACGCAAGGCGTTGATCTGCTCGCCAAGGCCCAGCACCGCCGGAATGCCGTGCGAGCGGGCGATGATGGCAATGTGCGAGGTGGCGCCGCCATGGCCGCAGATCACCCCGCCAATGCGCTTCAGCGGCGCACGCGCCAGATCCCAGGCGCCGATATCGTCGGCGATCAGAATGGCCCCTTCGGGAATGCTTTCGAGGCTGACGTCGTCCTGGCCGAGCAGCACCAGGCAGATCTGCCGGCCGACGGCATGGACATCATCCGCCCGCGCATTGAGATAGTGATCGTCGACGGCGCTGAAATCGGCGGCGATGGTGGCGGCTGCGGTGATGACGGCCGAGACCGCATCGTTGCCGCCCTTGATCGCCTTCTCGGCCTCGCCGGTCAGGCTGTCGTCGGCGGCGATATCCCTGAGGGCCGCGACGATGCCTCGGTCGCCGGCCGACAGGCTGTCCTGCGCCAAGGCCCGGTCCATGCGCGCCTGGACGGCAGCAACGGCGGCGCGGAACCTATCGATCTCGCCAGCGATTTCTTCGGCCTGCAGCATGCGGCCCTGCCCGGCGATGTCAGGCGGGAAATGCGCGAAGGCCGGCCCGATCGCGACGCCCTCGCTTGCGGCGACACCGCGCAAGCCGTTCGCTTCGCCTGGCGCGGCCGGCACAGACGCCGGTGCGGGTGCCGCCTGGCCGGCATCATTGGCCGGGCTCTGCGGCTCGGCTTCGTCGTCGAGACCCGCCTTGGGGTTTTCCAGATAGCCGATCAGCGCTTCGATCGCCTCGATGGCGTCGGCGCCGTTGGCCCGCACGGTGACTTCCTGGTTTTCCTTGACCGCCAGCAGCATCAGCTTGACGGAACTCTTGGCGCTGACCGCCTTGCCGTCCTTGACCAGCTCGACATCGGATTCGAAGCCCTTGGCGAGCTTGACGAACCGCGTGGCGGGACGGGCGTGCAAACCTTCATGCACTCTGACGATGGTCGAGCGTTCCATGGCAAATACTCTGCTTTTTCTAGAGCAATTCGTCGTTTCTCGGAAACGACGAATTGCTCTAACTCTTTGTTCTAACGCAATTCCGGACGGAAAACCGTTTCACACTTTTCCTGGAATTGCTCTGGAGCCAAAACCAGATGGTTGCGGCGCGGATGCTTCAGCCGGCGATGGTGATGATCGCATCCGTCTTCAGGGCGGCCACGAGCGCCTGGGCATCGACCTGCGACGCACATATTTCGCCCGGCCTCTCGGCCTCGGTGGCGCCGTTGAACGAGATGACGACGTGGCCCATCTCGAGCACCTTGCTCCACGCGTTGGAGCCGACGGCGGTTATGACAGCGGAAACCGGACCAAGGGTGATCGACGCGCCTTTCTGGGGCGCGCCGTCGCTGGGTCCGAGCTCCGTCTTGTGGAGCACCGAAACCTCGGCAAGCTCCGGCGGCGAGCCATCCGCAAACAGGATGACCACGCCCCCTTCGGCAAGATCCGCCACTTCGGGCCCGATGGAAGTGACCCGTGTTCTCAACAGAACCGTCATGTGGCGAACCTCATTTTCAACTTTCCTTAAAACACGATCAGGCTGACGACCCAGGCGATCAGCACCGAGACCGGGCCCATGATCTGGCGGCTGATGAGCACCGCCGGAACGCCGATTTCGATCGTCTTCGGCTTGGCTTCACCGAGCGCCAGGCCGACGGGGACGAAGTCGCAGCCCACCTGGGTATTGTAGGCAAACAGCGCCGGCAGGGCCATTGCCGGCGAAATCGTGCCATTGGCGATCTGCGGACCGATGATGGCCACGCCGATGACCTGCGCGATGACGGCGCCTGGCCCGAGGATAGGCGACAGGAACGGCAGGCCGCAAATGGCCGAGATGATCAGCAGGCCGACAATGTTGTTGGCCAGCGGTCCCATCGGCTGGGCGAGCACGTCACCGATGCCGGTATAGAGGATCAGGCCGATGAGCATGGTCACGAAGGCCATGAACGGCAGCACGTTGCGCACCACCTGGTCGATCGTGCGGCGGCCGGCATTGAAGAAGATGCCAACCACCCGGCCCATGACGCGGCCGATCGAGCTGATCAGGCCGATCAGCCCGCCTTCGCTCGGCAGCGGCTGTGGTGCAGCGGCTGCGGTGTTGTTGTTTGAACTCATCGATGCTGCTCCCCCCGCAGTGGTGACCGCCTCGGATCCGTCCGCCATTGTGACGTTGGCCGGCTTCACGCCCGAAACGTAGATGTCCTCGGTGATGAACTGGGCGAGCGGCCCAGCCTGGCCGACCGGCGTCAGATTGACGGTCGGGATGCGCTTGCGCGGATAGACGCCGCAGCGTGCGGTGCCGCCGCAGTCGACGACGACCACCGCCATCTCGCCTTCGACCGGCGGCGCCTTGAAACCGTCGACGGCCGTGGCGCCGGTCATGTCGGCGATAAGCTGGGCCACGGGATGGATGCCGCCGCCGGTGACGGAGACGACCTTGTCGCGCTGGCTGGTCGGCTCGATGACGAGCGGGCCGCCCCAGCCTGTGTTGCCCCGGGAGATCTTAACGGCTTTGAATGTCTTGGCCATGATGTCCTCCCCGCCCTTACAGCTCGACGCCCTGGCGGCGTGCCATGATGGTGGTGATGCGCTCGGTCAGCATGCCCTTGAGCAGGATGACGACGAGGCCGACAATGGCGTACCAGATCGCCACCTTGACGTGGTAACCGGCGACGACAACGCCCTTCTTCTCGAGCTCGAGCAGAGCCACGAGAATGCCGCCCCAGACGAAATACTCGCCGGGATTGATGTGTGGGAACAGGCCAAGCGGCGGATGCACGTAAGAGACGGCCGCGTCATAGAAGGCCGGCTTGTGCTTTTCTTCCAGGAACGATCCGAACGTGTAGGCCATCGGATTGGTGAGGAAGAACACCGCCAGCAGCGGCAGCAGCGTGTAACGGGTCAAGGCGATCCTGCCGGCGCCGCGCGCCAGGCCATGCACGCGCTCTTCGCCGACCAGTTCGGTGACGGCGTAGAAGGCGGTCATCAGCACGACCAGCGTCGGAATGATGCCGGTGACGAAGCCGGCGAACACTTCACCGCCCTTCTGGAAGATGCCGATGAAGTACTTGCCGATGGCGGTCAGCCAGCCGAGCTGCTCTTCCTGCTGGACGTCCTTCAGTTTTTCCTTGAACTGATCGACGGTGATGGGTCCGCTGTCTGCCTGCGCAAGGACAACGAGATGGTCGGAAGCATGCTCGACGGCGAGCTTGCCATGCAAAGCAGCATCCGAGACCATGGCACCTGCGACATGCAGATTGTGCACGGCCATGTCGGCATGCTGCGCCAACAACGAAAATACAGACATTTCTCCTCCTTATGCCGCCCGCCGGTTATCCCAGTCGGTGCGCGGCGTCCTCTAAGCCCTTGCTACGTTCAAGCCGGCCAGGCCCGGCTTCTTCCCCGGCTCCGACCGTGTTTTGTCGATCTGTTCGATCGCCCGCTTCACGGCCTCGGCCACACCGGGTTCCCCCTCCCCCATGATCGCAGGGTTGGACCGGAGTCGATCGAGGGGAACACCCTCGAATTCTTCATGTCTCTTGAACTTGGTGAAGACGGAGCGGCCGCTCATCACCATCAGGCGGCGCACGATCAGGTCAGGCGTCACCACGACGAGCGCGATAGTGCCCTTGGCCAGCCGGCCGCGAAAATTGCCGGCCCCGACGAAGCCGTCCTTGTACTGGTCGGTGACACCCCGGAAGACATCCGAATAGTGCCGCATCTGCAGCCAGACGCCGAGCGACTGCAGCGCCCACACAATAACCAGCAGAAGCAGTCCCCACTGCCAAATCGCCATTCGGTTCTCCTCCCGAAGCCTATGTTGAGCCGCACCTTGGACCGGCGCGCGACAACAGCAAAGTGAGAACATTTGTTTCCGCGAATGTCAATATGTATGATATTGACCTCCACAACGCCATCCACAGAGCCGTCTGCCGATTTCGGCGGCGGCGTGGCTGTGCTAGCCTGTCGTCAAACGGGATGCATGAAATGGAACTGCCCTTCAGGGACGAACTGGCCCTTATGCCCGACCTGCGCCACCGGTTGCGGCAGCTGCGCTGGTTCCGCGCCACCTTCCGCGGCAGCGCCAAGGTGGTCGCGGACACGTTTGGCGTGCGTTTCGAGATCGACGAGGCGAAGCTGACGCGGGCCTTTCTCGACTGGGTCGAGATCATGGAGGCGCAGAAGCGCTTCGCCGCGATCGACCGCGCCGACTTCATCGTCTTTGCCGCCGGCCTCGTGCTGCGCGAACTGATCAAGCAGGCGCCGGCCCGGGAAATCTCCGGCCTCGCCGATCTCATCGAGACGGAGCAGAATGCCGGCACGCTGGAAATCATCCGCTTCTGGCCGGAAGGCTTCCTTTACACCAACTACTGCGTCTCGGTGATATCGGCGATCTACGAGCAGGAGTTCGGCAAGGCGCCCAGCATCGACAAATGCGCCGACGATCTGCGCACCTGGTGGTCCTATCGCGAGAACGTGACCGAGATGCCGGCCTACGCAGTGGCTTTCCTCGACCGCTTCCTCGGAGCCGAACCGAACTGGATCACGCCGGACCGCGCGCAGTCCCGGCAAGCCATGCAACGGGCGCTCGGATCCGGCCGCGCAAGCGATGCTCTGCGCCAGCTTTGACTGCCCACCCTTTCAGGCTCAAAACGCGCCGAGACATCGCACTATTGAACATTTGACTTTTTGACGATAGCGATGTGCGAGATTTGACGTGAGGAGACATGCGCGTGGCGCGAGGAAGGCCTATCATTTTCGATTGCGACGGTGTTCTCGTCGACAGCGAGCCGCTGGCCGCCAGGGCCTATGAGCGCGTCTATGAAAAGCACGGCATGCCCGGCGTCCATGGCGGCATCATCGCCCAGTGCGTCGGCATGAAGCAGTCCGACATCATCGTGCGGATCAAGGAATTGACCGGCCATCAGTTTCCCGCTGCCGCGGATGGCGACATCTGGGCCGAGACCAAGGTGCTGTTCACCGAGGAATTGAGGCCTACGCCGGGAATCGCGGCATTTCTGCAAACGCTCGAGGGCGACCGCTGCGTTGCCTCATCATCCTCCGTCGAGCGGATAAACCACAGCCTTGCCGTCACCGGTCTGGCGCATTTCTTCGGCGAGGCGATCTACAGCTCCTCCATGGTCAAGAACGGCAAGCCGGCGCCCGACATCTTCCTGTTCGCCGCCCTCAGGATGGGCGCCGATCCGGCCGACTGCATCGTCATCGAGGATTCGCCCTTCGGCATCCAGGGCGCGGTCGCCGCCGGCATGACGGCGATCGGCTACACCGGTGGTGGCCACACCTATGCCGAGCATGGCGCGCGGCTGACGGCGGCCGGCGCCGATTTCGTCTGCGCCGACTGGCAAGAAGTTAGCCGGCAATTGGCCGGGATCGGCGTGCCGGCCTAATTCAGCGGATACTTGGTGAATCCACGGCTGGCCCATTCGCCGGGCGGGACTATTGACCCCACACGGAAGTTGAACGACAGCACCCTCGTCGCATCGGCGTCGACCTCGCACCGGAAGTTCAGATTGTACCAGGTGTTTCTCGTGCTGAAGGCGGCCAGCGGAGGATTGAGGACATTGCCTTTGTCCAGCTGAATGGTTGGCACCCATTTGATCGAATAGTCGGCACTTTGCAGTTCCTGGCTCAGAACATTGCCGCAAAGGGTGGCCACGCGCTGACCGCGCGGCACGTTCTCCATGGAGCTTGTGGCGAATGCATCGCCGGTTGCCCCCTGCGAGAAGAGCTTTCGAACACCCGGAAGGCCGGAATAGATCGGCGATCCTGCAGCGGCAGTGTTCGCGGGACTTGACTTCGCTGCTTTGCCGCCTGGGGCTTTGAAGGCTCGCGCCGATTTGAAACTCATCGTCTTTGCAGGTTTGGGTTTTGCCTTTCCGGCCGCGGGCGCTGGCTTGTTGCCGGCCTCGGCCGCCAATGGCTTTGGCGCCACGACGGCTTGCTCCTCGTCGGTTTGCGGCGCCGCCTCCTGTTTGTCGGGCTGCTGTTTGTCAGTATCCTCGGTCGCCTGCTTTTCCTCGCTTTGCGCAGGTTTTTCGTCCGGCGCGGCGGTTGCCGGCTTCTCGTCAGGCTTGCTGGGCTCTGCCTTCTGCTGTGGCGTTGCAGCCGGGGCGGGCTGGGTCGGCGCGGGTGTCGGTACTACCGGCGGCTTCGCCGGCTCATCCTTGGCCGGTGACGGCGTGTTGGGTTTGGCGCTGCTTCCGTCGAGCGATTTCTCCGGGCCCGTATCTTTCTGGCCGTACTGGAAGACCCGCTTCAGAACATGGTCGTCTGGCGTTTTCGGTGGCTCCGGAGGGGGCTTTTGTTCAGGCGGCTTTTCAGCCTTCTTTTCAGCCTTAGGCTCCGGTGGCTCTGGAGCAGGTTTCGGCTTGGGCTTCTCGGGCGGCGGCACAATCGTGACATTGACGGGCTGTTCCTGCTGATCCGGCTGCTGCTCGGATCTCGGCACGCCAAAGAACAAGAACGCTCCGATCAAGGCATGCAGGATCAGCGATGCGGCCAAGGCCCATCGCCAATTGCGAACCCACTCTCGTATCTTGCCGTTCATTACGCCCGATGTGGAATGAAATAGCGGCGGCTTCAAGCACAGGCATCGGATTGGCGCGGTTTTGCCGCTGACAGCTCGGTGATCGGTATGGTCGACACAGGCGCACCTGCACGGGCCGCTGACGCGCCTCAATGAGCAGCGTCCGTCCTGACATTCACGACAAGCCGATATTTATCAAGCCCCAAGGCTCTGTTCCGCGGCCGCAGCCGGGATCAGCCAGCCGGATTTTATGCGCAGCCGTGCCTGGACCCCACTCTCCAGCGTAACCGGATCTGGCTGTTCGAAATGCAAGGTGAGATCAGGGCCAGCGGAAGGCGTGAATTCGATTCGGGCCGCCCCTCCCTGATAGATCACCCGTTTGACGAGACCGTCGAAGCCGGCCCCGTCCGGCGACATGTCGAGATCGGCCGACCGGCAGCAGATCTTGGCACCCGCACGTGGCCGCTCGCCGGGGCGGCAGCGGACCAGCAGTTCGGTTCCCAGAACCCTGACCTTGCAATGGCCGCCTTCTTCGTCCGTCAGGACATCCGCCGGCAGCAGGATGCCCTGCGAGATGAAGGAGGCGACCATTTCATTTGCCGGCTCATGATATAGCTTGCGCGGCGTCGCGAGCTGCGCAAGACGGCCATGGTCCATCACCGCGATGCGGTCGGCCAGCGCCATCGCCTCGGCCTGATCATGGGTGATGTAGACGATGGTCGTGCCGGTGCGCTTGTGGAAGGCGGCGAACTCATCCTCCATCGAGGCTCTCAGATGGACATCGAGATTGGCAAGCGGCTCGTCGAACAACACCAGCGACGGCGCGGCGACGAGGCAGCGCGCGAGTGCGACGCGCTGGCGCTGGCCGCCGGAGAGATTGGCCGGCCTGCGCTCGCCCAGCCCCTGCAGATTGACCAGGGCGAGCGCGTCCTCGACCTTCCGGCGCGCGACCGCCTTGTCGAGCTTCGCCACCTTAAGCGAATAGCCGATATTCTCGGCAACCGTCATGTGCGGCCACAGCGCGTAGTTCTGGAAGACGATGCCGACGCGCCGCTTTTCCGGCGCGACGCTGCCGCCGCTGTTCGACACGACATCGCTGCCGATGCGGATCTCGCCCGAACTCACTTTCTCGAAGCCGGCGACGAGCCGCAGCAATGTCGTCTTGCCGCAACCGGAAGGCCCAAGCACCGCCAGGAACTCGCCGTCGGCGACGTCGATCGAGACATCCTTGACCGCATCGAAGTCGGCGAAGCTCTTGGTCACACGGTCCAGGCTCAGTCGCGCCATGGCAGAACTCCACTCGGAAGATGAGGGGCAAGCAGATTGGTCACCAGCATCAGCACGAAGGTGACCGCGACCGTGATGACGGACATCGCCGCCGCGTAGTTGGAATCGCCGCCCTGCTCGAAGGAAAACATCACCACGCCGATCGTCTCGGAACCCGACGACCAAAGCAGCGCCGAGACGGTGAGCTCGCTGAGCGCCGTCATGAAGATCAAAAGACCGCCGGCGATCGCCGCCGGTGCGACCAGCGGGAAGACGATGGTGCGCAGGCGCGTGAACAGCCCGGCGCCCGCCACCTGTGCGGCCTCTTCCAGCGCCCGGTCGATCTGGTGATAGCCGCTGATGGTCGGCCGCAGCGCCAGCACCAGGAAGCGGGCGAGATAGGCGTAGAGGATGATCCAGACCGTGTTGTAGAGCTGGATGCCGGTCATCGGGATCGGTCGCAGGAAAAGCAGCAGCGAGGCGATCGCCAGCACCACGCCGGGCAAGGCATAGGGCAGCTCGACCGACAGATTGAGCAGCCGCACCCAGCGCTGCTTGCCCCAGGCGATGAGATAGCCGACGGGCACGGCGACCATGACCGCGAAGAAGGCGGCGGCGATCGACAGCCAGAAACTGTTGAAGAAGGCGCGCTTTGCGGCATCATGCTCGAACAGCACGAAGCGGTAATTGTCGAGCGTCGCCGTCTTGGCGGTGAGCGCGATGCCGTAGCCGGGCACCAGCGAGGTCAGCACCAGCCCGAACAGCGGCAGGAACAGCACCAGCACGATCAGCAGCCACATGCCGGCCTGGACGGCGGGGCGCCAGCGGCCGAGTTCGTAGGGTTCGGCCGCCAGCGATGTCGAAGAGATGCGGTAGTCGCGGCGGCGGCTCATCACTTCCTGGGCGAGGATGCCGGCCATGGCGATGACGCCGATCAGCACCGACAGGAACGCGGTCTCGCCGAGCACGGCCGGACCGCCGCCGGCCAGCTTCTGATAGATCAAGGTCGGCAGAACCAGATAATTGGCGGGAATGCCGAGGAAGGCCGGGATGCCGAAATTGCCGACGCAGGAGACGAAGGCAAGTGCGGCCGCCGCCATGATCGAGGGCGTCATCAAAGGCAGTACGATGGTGACCAGCACAGTGCACCAACCGGCGCCGCCGGCGCGTGCCGCCTCGACCAGTTCGCGCGGCAGCTTGCGCAGCCCGGCCCGCACCAGCAGGAACACCAGCGGGCCATATTGCACGCCAAGCAACAGGATGATGCCCGAGGTCGAATAGAGCGCGTTCTTGGTGCCGAGCGGCGGTGCCGCGCCGAACAGCTTGAGGAATGGGCTTGCCGGGCCGAACAATTGCAGCCAGGCCAGCGCCGTCACCTGCGGCGCGATCATCAGCGGCATGACGTAGCAGAGCACCAGGGCACCGCGGCCGCGTATGTCGGTCAGCGAGACCAGCACCGCCACCAGCGTTCCCGACAGCACCGCAAGCAAGGTGCCGCCAATGCCGACGACCAGCGTGTGCCATGTCGCGATCCATGTCGCCGGGCTCCGCAACCCGACCTCAATGGTCATGGTCGACAAGGTGCCGCCAGGTGCCACGATCTCCTTGACGAGGCGCAGCATGGGCAGCAGCGAAAGCAGCACGATGACGACGGCCACAGCCGCCGTCAGGACCATCTCCTGGCCCCGGCTTTCCCTGATGCGTGTCGACATGATTGATTTCCCGAGATCGATCACCGGTGCGACCGGAATTTGTCGAAGACGCGATGCCATCCGGACGGCATCCCGCCACGACTGCCGGATCAGCCGCCGAACAGTTCCTGGAACTTCGCCTTGTCGGCGTCGGTCTTGGCGACGATTGCCTTGGTGTCGAACGGCATCACCTTGACCTTGACGCCTTCCGGCAGCCATTCGGGACGGCCGACCGAGGCGCGCGCCGGCAGGTAGCCCATGGACAGCGCCAGCTTCTGGCCTTCATCCGACAGAATGAAGTCGACGAACTTCTTGGCGCCGTCGACATTCCTAGCGGTCTTCATGATGGCGACCGGCTCGGTCACCGCCGGCACGCCTTCGCTCGGGAACACGAACTCGACCGGCGAACCCTTCTTCTTGGCGTTCATCGCCATGAAGTCGACGAGGATGCCATAGGGCTTCTCGCCCGAGGCCACCGACTTCAGCACCGCGCCATTGCCGCGCACGCTGACGGTGTTGTTGGCCTTCAGCTTCTGGAAGAAATCCCAGCCATAGTTGGTATCGCCGGCAAAGCCCGAAAGCAGATAGGCCGCCGCACCCGAATAGAGCGGGCTCGGCATGACCAGGCTATCGGCATAGGCGGGCTTGGCGAGATCGGCCCAATGCTCCGGCTTCTCGGCGGCCGCGGTGTTGTAGACGATGCCGGTGGTGATCAGCTTGCTGCCGAAATAGGTCTTGTCGGCGTCATAGGCATCCGCCTCGATGCCGTCGAGCTTGGCCTCGGCATAGGGCAGCAGCCGGTCGTCTTTCTTCAACAGCTCCATCGAGACCGCGTCGGCGATCAAGAGCACGTCGGGCTGCGGGCTGCCGGCGGCAAACTCGGCCGCCATCTTGGTCAGGATATCGCTGGTTCCGGACCGATAGATGGTCACGTCGATGCCGGGCTGCGCCTTCTTGAAGGCATCCACGGTCTTGGCTGCGTCCGCTTCCGGCTGCGATGTGTAGAGCGTCAGCGTTTCGGCATTTGCCACGCCGGCAAACAAAGTTGCCGCGAGCGCCAGCTGGCTGGCCAGCAGCTTGATGAATAGCGTCTTCATGAGACCTCCTGTCTTGTCTGTGCATGACCGGTCCGGCCCTGGCCGGCTCCCCGTCTCTTCCTCCCTGCACGGCGCATATGACTGGTGGATGACAGCGCACATGCGCGATCGGATCAAGCGACAGCTTGGCATGAGATGCCCTGACGGCACGACAGGAGGGCCCGCGGACCTGGCCTTCCGCGAGCCTGTTGGCGCAACTGGACGCCAGACCTAGGAGCTATGTTCCAACACTCATCAAAGGCGCCCGACTGGCGCTAGACGAGCATGCCCATCGGGTTTTCGATGAGGTTCTTGAAGGCGGCCAGCAGTTCCGCGCCGAGTGCTCCGTCGACGGCGCGATGGTCGGTCGACAGCGTCACCGACATGACGGTGGCAATCTTGATCTCGCCATTCTTGACCACCGCCCGCTCCTCGCCGGCGCCGACCGCCAGGATCGTCGCATGCGGCGGGTTGATGACGGCGGCAAAATCCTTGATGCCGAACATGCCGAGGTTGGAGACGGCTGTCGTACCGCCCTGATATTCTTCTGGCTTCAGCTTGCGGCTGCGGGCGCGGCTGGCCAGATCCTTCATCTCGTTGGAGATGGTCGACAGCGTCTTTTCGTCCGCATGCCGAATGATCGGCGTGATCAGGCCACCGGGGATCGAGACGGCAACACCGACATCGGCGTGCTTGTGCTTGACCATGGCACTTTCTGTCCATGAGGCATTGGCATCCGGCACCGCCTTCAATGCCAAAGCCATCGCCTTGATGACCATATCGTTGACCGACAGCTTGTAGGCTGGCGCCTCGCCCTTGTCGGTCTTCTTCATGGGTGCCGCGGCATTGATCTGCGTGCGCAATGCCAGGAGCGCGTCGAGCTCGCAGTCGAGCGTGAGATAAAAATGCGGAATGGTGGATTTTGCCTCGACCAGGCGGCGCGCAATGGTCTTGCGCATATTGTCGTGCGGGATGAGGTCGTAGGAGCCCTGCTCGAACAGCTTCAGCACCTGATCGTCCGACATCGGTTTGACCGCCGGCGCGGAAGCAGCGGGAGCTTCAGGAGCCACCGCGGGGACTTCCTTGGCTGCGCCCTTGCCAACCGCCGCGTCAACATCCGCCTTGACCACCCGGCCATGCGGGCCGGTGCCGATGATGCTGGCAAGGGCAAGACCTGCCTCACGGGCCAAACGTCGGGCAAGCGGTGTCGCGCGTGCGCCCGACGGCGATTGGCCAATCTCCCCCCTTGTGGGGGAGATGTCCGGCAGGGCAGCGCGCCCCTCTGTCGGCTTCGCCGACATCTCCCCCACGGGTGGGGAGATTGGAGCCGCGTCCTGCTTGGCCCCATAGGCCTCGTCGTCGGCATAGATCCACGCCACCGGCGCACCGACCGGAATATCGACGCCTTCCTTGCCGGTGACGTCGCGCAAGACGCCGCTGGCCGGTGCATCGATCTCCATCGCCGCCTTGTCGGTCTCGATCTCGAACAGCACGTCGCCCTTCTTGACCCGGGCGCCTTCCTCGGCGAACCAGCGCGAGATCTGTCCGGTCGCCATGTCCATGTCGACCTTGGGAAGAATGACTTCAGTCGGCATGTTTCAGCGGACCCCTTTTACGAGGTCGCGCGCGGCGCTGATGATGTCGGGAACCTGCGGCACCGTCGCCTTCTCCAGCTCCGGATTGTAGGGGATCGGCGTCTCGGCGCCGCCCAGCCGCACGATCGGCGCATCGAGATAGTCGAACGCCTCGCTCTCGGCGACCATCGCGCTGACCTCGGCGCCGATGCCCAGCGTCTTGACCGCTTCGTAGACGCACATCAGCCGCGACGTCTTCTTGACGCTGTCGATGACGGTCTGCTTGTCCATCGGCCGGATGGTCCGGAGGTCGACGACTTCGACGTCGATGCCTTCGGCTTCCAGCGTCGCGGCGGCGTCGAGCGCCTTCTGCACCATGATCGAGGTCGCGACGATGGTGAGATCGCGGCCCTCGCGGCGGATATCGGCCTTGCCGATCGGCACCGTGTAATAGCCTTCAGGCACCCGGCCCTTCATCTTGTAGAGCAGCTTGTGCTCGAAGATCATCACCGGATCGGGGTCGGCGACCGCCGCCAGAAGCATGCCCTTGGCATCATAGGGCGTCGCCGGCTGGATGACCTTCAGGCCCGGCACATGGCCGAGCCAGGCCTCGAGGCTCTGGCTGTGCTGCGCCGCCGCTCCGGTGCCCGAACCGGCGGGAAAGCGCATCACCACGGGAACCGAAACCTCGCCGCCCAGCATGAAGCGCATCTTGGCAGCCTGGTTGACGATCTGCTCCATGGCGAGCGTGGCGAAATCGGAAAACTGAAACTCGAAGATCGGCCGCATGCCGGTGAGGGCTGCACCGACGGCGACGCCCGCTCCACCCAGTTCCGAAATCGGCGTGTCGATGACCCGTTCGGTGCCGAAGCGCTCGACCAGATCGCCGGTCACCTGGAAGGCGCCGCCATAGACGCCGATATCCTCACCCATCAGGAAGACGCGTTCGTCCATGTCCATGGCGATCGCCATGGCTTCCTGGATCGCCTGGGCGTAGCTCAGTTCACGCACCAACGCGTCCATCACGCCTGCTCCGTATACACGTAATTCCCGGTCTCGCTGACGTCAGGCGACGGGCTTGCCTTGGCGAACTCGATGCCGTCGGCGATCTCCTGTGCGACCGCGTCGCGGATGGCCTCGATGCCCTTGTCGTCGATGAATCCGAACTCCCGCAACTCGTTTTCGAACAGCGTGATCGGGTCGCGGTTCGACATCCAGTCCTCGATCTCTTCCTTGGTGCGATAGCGGTTGCGGTCGCTCTTGGAATGGCCGCGATGGCGGTAGGTCTTGGATTCGATCAGCGTCGGCCCTTCGCCGGCACGGGCGCGCTCGACGGCCTTGTATGACGCCTCGGCGACCTCCGAAAAGATATTGCCGTTGACGATGATGCCGGGCATCGAATAGGCGGCCGCACGGTCGGCGATGTTCTTCACCGCGGTCGAACGGGCGGTCGATGTCGACATGCCGTAACCATTGTTCTCGCAGACGAAAATGACCGGCAGCTTCCAGACCGCAGCCATGTTGAGCGCCTCGTGGAAGGCGCCCTCATTGTTGGCGCCGTCGCCGAAGAAGGAGACGACGACCTTGCCGGTCTTCATCATCTTGGAGGAAAGTGCCGCACCGACGGCGATTGGGATGCCGCCGCCGACGATGCCGTTGGCGCCGAGATTGCCCTTGGCGACATCGGCAATGTGCATCGAGCCGCCACGGCCCTTGCAGTAGCCCGTGGTCTTGCCGAAGAACTCGGCGAACATACGCTTCACCTCGGCGCCCTTGGCTATGCAATGGCCATGGCCGCGATGGGTCGAGGTGATCTGGTCATCCTCGCCAAGCGGCATGCAGATGCCCATGGCGCTGGCTTCCTGGCCGATCGACAGGTGCATGGTGCCGTGGATCAGGCCGCGCACGTAGCTTTCCTCCGCGCCCTCCTCGAAGCGGCGGATGAGGTACATCTTGTAGAGCACCTGCTTGAGCTGCTCGGCGCTGTACTGGCGATAGACGAAAGGCAGGTTGGCGCGACTGTCCGCGACGGCTTTGCTGGCTCCGGCCATGATCAGGCTCCCACGGTTCCGTAGACGAGCTTGTCCTGGCGGGCACGCAGTTCGGCGATCTTGGAGCCCGGGGCAGGCGCCGCATTGGCGTAGGTGATGAGCTCGCCCTTCTTGATCGGCGCGGTGACCGAGCCGCCCTGCAGCAGGCCGCAGGGAATGGCCTTGGCGGCATGCGCTTCCGGCGCCGTCATGATCCAGGCGCGGTAGCAATATTCGCCGATCGCATCGAGCTTCTCGCCGGGCTGCATGTCCTTCTTGGCCACGGCGGCGACTTCGGCCACGGGCTTCGCCAGCGGCACCATGTCGGCCTTGCCGTAGAGCACGACGCGGGCGCAGGTCAGCGGCACTTCCAAAGACGTCAGGTGATAGGGGCGGTGGAAGGTGAAATATGGGCCCTTGCCCATCTTCAGATCTTCCATGCGTTCCGAAATGCGCGGATGCGACATGTCGGCAACGACGAAGACGCCGGGCGCCACACCCTTGCCGATCGAGTAGTCGACGACGCCGACCCTGGACAGCACGCCGCCATCCTTTTCCGGCACCAGCACTTTCGAGAGTTCGCCGAGCGTCGCCGCCGGGCCATGCATGCCGGCCTTGTCCGGCACCAGCCCGGTGGCATTGGCGATCGCCGCCATCTCGACCATGGTCTTGGAGCCGTCGACGAATTCGACCAGCATGCGCACATTCATGTGCCGGCGCCTGGCCTCGTCCTCATAGGCGGGCGGCGTGGCGTCGATGTTGAGCGGATTGTTCTTTCCCTTGCCGGCGGCGACGATCGGATGGCCCATCGCCGAGACGAATTCGATCAGTTCCATGCAGGAGGACGGCTCATCGCCGGCGCCGAGCGAATAGGTGACGCCGAGCCGGTCGGCCTCGCTCTTGAGATAGGCGCCGATGGTGACGTCGGCCTCGACATTCATCATCACCAGGTGCTTGCCATGTTCCATGGCGCGCAGGCCGATTTCGGCGCCGACGGCGGGAACGCCGGTCGCGTCGATCACCACGTCGATCAGGTCATTGTTGATGACCAGGCTGGCGTCGTTGGTGACCGCGACCTTGCCGGCCTCCATGGCGGCCGTCATCGCCGAAGCGCTCGACACTTCACGCGCATGGCCGGTTTCCTGGAAGGCGATATCAACAGCCCTGCTGGCGGCCGGCAGGTTCAGTTCCGAGATCGCACCGATCTCGATGCCAGACATATGGGCAACGCGGGTGACGATGTCGGTTCCCATCTCGCCGGAGCCGATCAGGCCGATGCGGATGGGCTTGCCCGACTTGCCGCGTTCCTCGAGATCGCGGGCAAGGCCCGTCAACGAAACATTGGAAGCCATACCGCTCATTCCTCCCACATTGCAGGCTTGTTCATTCGCTTGACGGGTATTGAACATCTGTATTTCTGTCAAGACTAATGTCCAATTTCATACACTTTTTGGCACCTTTCGCGGAGACCGCGTGTGAGCCCAAAAAGCTCTATGAGGGACGGCAACCGTGCAGGACGATGCGCGGGCAGGCGATCGCCCGGACATGATCCTCGGCGCAAGGGGAATGCACGGGGAGCTGGCGCCGTGAATGGGTCGCGGCGACCGCCGCGTCGCGTCCGGAGTGGAGGCCTCTACGGGACTCGATCCGACACCGGCGGCACGGGAAAATCATGGAAATGCACGATGACCCCATCCGCGTCGATGAAGATCACGGCATAGGCCGGCGGCTCGTGGCCCAGGCTCCAGCTCTGCGAAAAATCGAGCGCGGTCTGATGGTTGGTGCTGCGTAGCGTGCTGACGGGGATGCCGCGCCAGCTGCCGGCGATCGGCCGGTGGACATGGCCGGCGAAGATGTGGCGGACATTGCCGTGGCGCGACAGGACGTCATGGAAGGCATCGGCGTCGCCAAGCCTGACCTCATCGAGCACCGGCATGTGGATCCGGAACGGCGGGTGGTGCATGAACAGGAAGGCCGGGCCGCGCGCCTCGCTGAGCTTTTCGTCCAGCCAGTCGAGCCGTGCGGCGCACAGCTTGCCCTCGACATGGCCGCTGTCCAGCGTGTCGAGCAGGATCAGGCGCCCCTCGCTGCCGTCGAAGACGCTCTGCACGAACCCGCGCTCTTTGGCAGCCTCGGGGAACATCTCGAAAAACAACGCCCGGTCGTCATGGTTGCCGAGCATCAGTCGACAGGGTGGCGAAAATCGCGCCAGCCTCTCCCGCAACGCCGCATAGGCGGCCCGCTCGCCGTCATTGGTCAGGTCGCCTGAGATCACCACCAGATCGGCATCGGCATGGTTCTCGCCGATGTCGGCAAGGCAGGCCTCAAGCCTCGCCAGCGGATCGGAGCCATAGAGAAGGCCGCCCGGCGCCATCAGATGCGGATCGGAGAGCTGGATGATTTTCATGGACCTGACCGTACCCCTTCCCGCCGGCACCGCGTGGTGCCAGCCGGAAACGCAACGCCTCGACTGACCCTCTACTGTGCCGTCCAGCCGCCGTCCATCGGCAAGGTCGTGCCGGTGATCTGCCTGGCCGCATCCGAGCACAGGAACAGGGCCAACGCCGCCAGTTCCTCCACGGTGACGAATTCCTTCGTCGGCTGTGCGGCGAGCAGCACATCGTGCTTGACCTGTTCCTCGGTCATGCCGCGCGCCTTCATCGTGTCGGGAATCTGCTTTTCGACCAGCGGCGTCCAGACATAGCCGGGCGCGATGGCGTTGACGGTGATGCCGTCCTGCGCCACTTCCAGCGCCACTGTCTTGGTCAGCCCTGCAATGCCGTGCTTGGCCGAAACATAGGCCGACTTGAACGGCGAAGCGACCAGCGCATGCGCCGACGCGGTGTTGATGATGCGGCCCCATTTGCGCGCCTTCATGCCCGGCACCACTGCCTTGATGGCATAGAAGGCCGCCAGAAGATTGATGCGGATGATGGCCTCCCACTTGTCGTCGGGAAAGTCCTCAATCGGCGCGACATGCTGGATGCCGGCATTGTTGACCAGAATGTCGAGGCTGCCGAACGCCGCCTCGGCGTCATGCACCATGGCGCTCACCGCGGCGCCATCCATCATGTTGGCGTCGGAATAGCGGCACTTGACGCCGAAGTCCTTCTCGATGCCCGCGCGCTCCTGTTCGATGGCCGCAGGATCGCCGAGACCGTTGATGGTGACATTGGCGCCCTCGGCGGCAAAGGCGCGGGCGATGGCCAGGCCGATACCGCTGGTCGAGCCGGTGACGAGGGCATTCTTCGAAGACAGGGAACCCATGATGATCTCGCGAGAAGTGGGAGGGGAATGGGAGCGTATAATTGTGCGTCGCAACATGACTATGACAGAGCCATATGTCGGTGCGATTACGGCCAGACGACAGCGCCGGCACGGCCTCGCCCGCTGCGAAACCATGGTCGTTTGGCTGACACGGCACTGTCATGGTGCCGTGCAACATAATCGGCTGCGCATTCGCGCGGTCATTCCTGAACGAAATCCGTCCGACAGAACCTTGGGGGTGCAGCTTGGAAATCGCCGATGTCGTGAAGCGCGCCTACGCGATGCCGCTGACCAATCCGTCCTTCCCGCCCGGGCCCTACCGTTTTTTCGACCGCGAATACATCATCATCACCTACCGCACGACGCGTGAGGCGCTCGAAGCAGTCGTGCCGGCGCCGCTGGAAATCGACGAGCCGCTGGTCAAGTACGAATTCATCCGCATGCCTGACTCCACCGGCTTCGGCGACTACACCGAGACCGGCCAGGTCATCCCGGTGAAGTACAAGGGCCAGCATGGCGGCTACGTCCATTCCATGTACCTCGACGACGACGCGCCGATCGCCGGTGGCCGCGAGCTCTGGGGTTTTCCCAAGAAGCTGGCCAACCCCAAGATCGTCCATGAAGGCGAGGTGATCGTCGGCACGCTGCACTATGGCAGCGTCCTGTGCGCCACCGGCACGATGGGCTACAAGCATCGGGAAGCCGATCATGATTCCGTGCTGGCAGCGCTCGCCGCTCCCAATTTCCTGATCAAGATCATCCCGCATGTCGACGGTACGCCGCGCATCTGCGAACTCGTGCGCTACTACCTCACCGACATCACGCTGAAGGAAGCCTGGACGGCGCCGGCGGCGCTTGATCTCAGGCCCCATGTCATGGCCGACGTAGCCAAGCTGCCGGTGCTCGACATCGTGTCCGCCGTCCACTTCAAGGCCGATCTGACGCTTGGGTTGGGCGAGGTCGTCCACGACTATCTCAGTGATCACAGCCGGCTCGCAACCAGCACAACCCAGCCGGAGAAAATTCGTGCTTGAACGCCACCGAAACAAGGAAGCCGCCGCCACGATCGCGGAGATCTCGGCTCAGTATGACCGCATCGCTTTGGTGTTCCAGGGCGGCGGCGCGCTCGGCGCCTACCAGGCCGGCGTCTATCAGGCGCTGGCCGATGCCGGCTGCGAGCCGAGCTGGCTGTCCGGCGTCTCGATCGGCGCCATCAACGCCTCGATCATCGCCGGCAACGAACCCAGCCGCCGCCTGCAGCGGCTTGAACAGTTCTGGCAGACGATCTCGGGCCGCAAGATCTGGTCCTACACGCCGGAAGGCGACATCTACCGCGACATCCGCAACCGCACCTCGTCCTGGATGACGATGACCATGGGCCAGCCCGGCTTCTTCAAGCCGCGCAACCCCAATCCCTGGTTCGAGCCGCAGGGCGCCGAGGGTGCGACCAGCTTCTACGACACCGCAGAACTGAAAGACACGCTGGAGAGCCTGATCGACTTCGAAGTGCTGAACGACGGCAAGAAGCGGCTGAGCGTCGGCGCGGTCAATGTCCGGACCGGCAACTTCGTCTACTTCGACACGGAGAAAGTGCGCATCGGTCCGGAGCACATCATGGCCAGCGGCGCGCTGCCGCCGGCCTTTCCATCGGTCCGCATCGAAGGCGAGTATTATTGGGACGGCGGCATCGTCTCCAACACGCCGCTACAGTATCTGCTCGACCAGGAGGAGGACCGCTCGTCGCTGGTGTTCCAGGTCGACCTGTTCAGCGCCCGCGGCGTGCTGCCGCGCAGCATGCCGGACGTGTTGTCGCGCCACAAGGACATCATGTATTCCAGCCGCACGCGCCAGAACACCGACAATTTCAAGCGCATCCATGGCCTGAAGATGCGCCTGCTCGACGCGCTCAAGCGCGTGCCCAAGGACCAGCTGACGCCGGCGGAAGAAGCGCTGATCGCCGACTATTCGGACGCCGGCCTGGTCAACATCGTGCACCTGATCTACCAGCACAAGGGCTATGAAGGTCACGCCAAGGACTACGAGTTCTCCGGCACCTCGATGCGCGAGCATTGGGAAACCGGCCTGGAAGACACGCAGCGCACCTTGCGCCATCGCAAATGGCTGACGCTGCCGGCCAATGCCGACGGCGTTACCATCCACGATCTGCACAGAGAAGATCCGACCTGAAATCGACAGGCTAGCGTGGGCCGCGACATTTCCTCGATTCCTAAGACCCAAAAGAAAACGGCGCCGCAAGCGGCGCCGTTTCTGCGTAGTGGACTGCGCCCGCTCAGAACACCTGGCGGAAGACAATGAACAGCACGAAGGCCAGCGCGATCGAGCATGGCAGCCTGCAGGGTCAGCACCCAGGCCAGCAGCAGGTTGCGTACCGTCGACCATTGGAGGCCCGAGCCGTTGGCGGCCATCGTTCCGGCAACGCCCGACGACAGGACATGGGTGGTCGAGACCGGCAGGCCGAGCCGGTCGGCCATGCCGATGGTCACCATCGCAATGAGTTCGGCCGCCGCGCCCTGGCCATAGGTCAGATGGCTCTTGCCGATCTTCTCGCCGACCGTGACGACGATGCGTTTCCAGCCGACCATGGTGCCAAGACCCAGCGCCAGTGCCACTGCGATCTTCACCCAGAGCGGGATGAACTTCGTCGCATTGTCGACGGCCTTGTGGTAGTCGGTCACCGCCTTGAGATCGGCGGCCTGCATCGGCAGCAGCTGCTTCTTGTCGATCAGCTTGAGCGCCTCGCCGATCAGATAGATGTCGTTGCGGGCGTTGCTGACCAGGTCGGTCGGCACGGTGTCGACCGACGCATAGGGCTGCAGTCCAGCCGTCGTGTTGTGGATGTAGGTCTGCAAGGCGACAGTCGTCTTGTCGCTCCAGCTCCGGGTGCGCACGGCGTCCTGGACGGCCGCCTTGGCGTCCTTGGCATCGGTCACGGTGACGCCGGGCTTCACATATTTGCCCAGCGCCGTTTCGACATTGGCCGAAGCCGACTTGTAGGCTTCGAGATAGTTGATGTCCGGCGTGCGGTTCAGCGCATAGGCCGTCGGCACGACGCCGATCAGGATCAGCATGATCAAGCCCATGCCCTTCTGCCCGTCATTGGAACCGTGCGCGAAGCTGACGCCGGTGCAGGTGAAGATCAGCAGGCCGCGGATCCACCATGGCGGCGGCGTGTTGCCCTTCGGTGCCTCGTAGAGCGCCGGATTGCGCACCAGAAGCTTCATCGCATAGAGCAGTATGGCGGCGGCGAAGAAGCCGATGATCGGCGACACCAGCAAGGTTATGCCGACATTGGTCGCCTGCGACCAGTCGACGCCGCTGGTGGCGCTGCCAGCGGGCGCCATGAACTGGTTGGCGAGGCCGACGCCTATGATCGAACCGACCATCGTGTGCGAACTCGATGCCGGCAGGCCGAGGAACCAGGTGCCGAGGTTCCACAGGATGGCCGCGACGAGCAGCGCGAACACCATGGCGAAGCCGGAGGAGGAACCGACCTGCAGGATCAGCTCGACCGGCAGCAGCGACAGGATGCCGAAGGCGACCGCGCCGCTGGAGGTGAGAACGCCGAGGAAGTTGAAGACGCCCGACCACATGACAGCGAATTCGGCCGGCAGGGAGCGCGTGTAGATGACGGTCGCCACCGCATTGGCGGTATCGTGGAAGCCGTTGACGAATTCGAAGCCGAGCGCGATCAGCAAGGCGATGCCGAGCAGGATCCACGGCACGGTCTTGGCCACCGCCAGATCCTGGCTGAGCGCGTAGCCGACATAGACCACGCCGACCAGCACCAGCACGCCGAAGGCCGGCAGAAACCACATCGCGCCGCCCGAACTGTCCAGCGGATGATCCGGTCTCGGAATGCCCGCCTCACTAGAAACTATGTCCACCATGTCCCACTCCTATTGCATTGCAGCAAAGAACTGGGAAAGACGCTATGTCCGCACGATGAACCCTGTGTGACGCAGAGACAGGGGGGCTTCGGCCTTGGAAACTCCTATGCCGGAGCGGAGCGTGTCTTCAGGATCGCCGAGAACAGCGGATCGAAGGCGCGGCTGATCGGCGCCGCGGCGGCACCCAACGCGATGGACCAGGGGTCGGTGGTGCCAAGCTGAAGGCGCGGCAGGTGCCGACCTGGCCGGTCGGCGATCGACGGCAGCAGCGGATGCATCGCCTCGACAAGCCGGCGCGCCAGCGCCTCCGGCGCGCCGCTGGTCAGGATCACGGTCTGCGGATCGAAGATCGTCTCGATGAGATGCACGCTCCAGCGCAAATCATGCGCTGCCCCGTCGATCCAGGCCATCATCTTCGCATCCCCGGCCAGCACCAGGGCGTTCATCTGTTCGTAGATATCGCTGTCCGCCGGATTGAGGCCGAGATGCTGGTAGAGCGAGGCCAGCGAGGCGCGGTGCTCGAGCGGCGTCGAGCCCGGACCGGCCGGCGCCAGCAGCGCCATGCCGATTTCGCCGGCATTGCCATGGCCGCCGCTATAGAGCTCGCCATTGAGGATCAGCCCGGCGCCGATGCCGTAGCCGACATAGAGGCAGACCGCGTGGTCGACGCCGTGCGCCGCGCCGACGATGCGCTCCGCCGTGGCGCAGGCGGCGGCATCGTTCTGCAGGCCGACATTCAGCCCCGTGCCTTTGGCCAGCGTCTCCAGCAGCGGAAATTTCTGCCAGGCCGGCATCATCCATTTGTCGTCCGAATCCTTCAGGCCGAAAGGACCGGGCATGGCAATGCCGAGGCCGACCAGCCGCTTTTCCGACTGGGCCGAAATGCCGGCCAGGTCGTGGCGCACACCAGCGATCAGCTCCAGAATGATCTCGACGCCCTTCGACGGCTCATCGAAAGGCAGGTTCGCCTCGGCCCGCGCCAGCACACTGCCCATCAGGTTGACGGCCACGGCGCGCGTCAGATGGCGGTCGATATGCAGGCCGATGGCGAAGGCGCCCTCGGGCACCAGCCGGTAGGGGGTCGAGGGTTGTCCCCTGCCCTTGCGCACCGCATCGAGTGCGACGACCAGGCCATCGCTTTCGAGATCCTCGATGATGTTGGAGACAGCCTGCTTGGTGAGCTGCGTCGCCCGCGCCAGATCGGCCCGCGACAGGGCGCCATTGAGGCGCAGCGCCTCGATCATGACCCGGCGGTTGTGTGCGCTGGTGCCTTCCTGGTTGGTGCCGCTTTTGGCGCGGATCGGGCTGATGTCGTCCACCGGCTTTTCCCCTCTTGACTCCATTAGAATATTGATCGAGTAATTAAGTCAAGCGAGTTGACTTAATGCAAACCGAATGTCCCAAAACAAGATGGCCAAGGCGCTCCGCCTGTCGCCACTGGTCAGCCGGATAAAGCATCGGGTCACGCGACATGGATCCGGGAAGACGATGCGCAACGCCCGCATCGCCGACCCGTCAACACCGGAAATGGGAGAAGAAGATGCTTAGGACAATCACCAAAACACTGGTCGGCGCGGTCTTCGCCGGCGGACTGCTCGTCCCTCACGCTTTCGCCGAAACGACGCTCAACGCGCTGTTCATGGCGCAGGCCGCCTATAGCGAAGCCGATGTGCGCGCCATGACGGACGCCTTCACCAAGGCCAATCCCGACGTCAAGGTCAATCTCGAATTCGTCCCCTATGAAGGCCTGCACGACAAGACGGTGCTCGCTCAGGGTTCTGGCGGCGGCTATGACGTCGTGCTGTTCGACGTCATCTGGCCGGCCGAATACGCCACCAACAAGGTGCTGGTCGACGTCTCGTCGAAGATCACCGACGACATGAAGAAGGGCGTGCTGCCCGGCGCCTGGACCACGGTCCAGTACGACGGCAAATACTACGGCATGCCGTGGATCCTCGACACCAAATATCTGTTCTACAACAAGGACATCCTGGAGAAGGCCGGCATCAAGACGCCGCCGAAGACCTGGGAAGAGCTTGGCGCGCAGGCCAAGATCATCCAGGACAAGGGCCTCTTGAAGACGCCGATCGCCTGGAGCTGGTCGCAGGCCGAGGCCGCGATCTGCGACTACACCACGCTGGTCAGCGCCTATGGCGGCGACTTCCTCAAGGACGGCAAGCCGGACTTCCAGAATGGCGGCGGCCTCTCGGCGCTGAAATACATGGTCGACAGCTACAAGTCCGGCCTCACCAACCCGAATTCCAAGGAATTCCTGGAAGAGGACGTGCGCAAGGTCTTCGAAAACGGCGACGCCGCCTTCGCGCTGAACTGGACCTACATGTACAACATGGCCAACGATCCGAAGGACTCGAAGGTCTCGGGCAAAGTCGGCGTCGTGCCGGCGCCGGGCGTCACCGGCATCAGCGAAGTTTCGGCCGTCAACGGCTCGATGGGCCTCGGCGTCACCGCGGTCTCCAAGCATCCGGACGAAGCCTGGAAATACATCGAATACATGACCTCGCAGGCGACGCAGAACCAATATGCCAAGCTGTCGCTGCCGATCTGGGCCTCGTCCTATGACGACCCGGCCGTCACCAAGGGTCAGGAAGAGCTGATCGCCGCCGCCAAGCTCGGCCTGGCAGCCATGTATCCGCGTCCGACCACGCCGAAATACCAGGAACTGTCGACCGCGCTGCAGCAGGCCATCCAGGAATCGCTGCTCGGCCAGTCCTCGCCGGAAGACGCCCTGAACACCGCTGCCAAAAACAGCGGCCTCTGAGCACTTTTCTCCAGTTACGGGCGGCCTTGTGCCGCCCGTGCTATGTCTGAAACCAAGATCGCTAGGGAGAGGCTGCTCTGATGTCGAGCACCTGGATGACGACTCGTGCCTGGTTGCTGATCCTGCCGCTGCTCGTGGTCATGGTCGCCGTCATCGGCTGGCCGCTGGTCGATACGGTCGGTCTTTCCTTCACCGACGCCAAGCTGGTCGGCACCGGCGGCAATTACGTCGGCTTCGACAATTACACCAACATGCTGTCGAGCTCGAATTTCTCGCGCACGCTGGTCACCACGACATTGTTCGCGGTGATTTCCGTTGCCGCCGAAATGGTGATCGGCGTTCTCGCCGCCCTGCTCCTCAATCAGCAGTTCCACGGCCGCGCCATCCTGCGCGCCCTGATGATCCTGCCCTGGGCGCTGCCGACGGTGGTCAACGCGACGCTGTGGCGGTTGATCTACAATCCCGAATATGGCGCGCTCAATGCCGCCCTGACGCAACTCAATCTCATCGACGCCTACCGCTCATGGCTGGGGGAGCCGGGGACGGCGCTGGCCGCCCTGATCGTCGCCGACTGCTGGAAGAACTTTCCGCTGGTGGCGCTGATCGCTCTCGCCGCCTTGCAGGCGGTGCCGCGCGATATCACCGCCGCCTCGCTCGTCGATGGCGCGGGACCGTTCAACCGCTTCCGCTTTGTCATCCTGCCCTATCTCGCCGGCCCGCTGATGGTGGCGCTGGTGCTGCGCACCATCGAGGCCTTCAAGGTCTTCGATATCATCTGGGTGATGACCCGCGGCGGCCCGGCCAACAGCACGCGCACGCTGTCGATCCTCGTCTACCAGGAAGCCTTTTCGTTCCAGCGCGCCGGCTCCGGCGCGTCGCTGGCGCTGATCGTCACCTTGCTCGTCACGGTGCTCGCCGTCGCCTATGCGGCGCTGGTGAGAAAAACCGCCGGGAGTGCCGCCTGATGGAACGCAGAAGCCCCGCCTTCACCGTCTTCGTCTATGCCTGCGCGCTGCTGCTCGCCGCCGTCATCCTGGCGCCCATCGCCTGGCTGTTCATCATGAGCATTTCGCCGGCCGCCGATCTCGCCGCCAAGCCGCTGCGCTGGTGGCCGCAGGCCGCCGACTTCTCCCGCTACCAGACATTGCTGTCGACCGTCGAAAACAGCGCCGGCGCCGCCTTCACCTCGTCGCTTCGCAACAGTCTGGAGATCGCAGGCATGGCGACGCTGGCAGCGTTGGCCCTGGCCATCCCAGCCGGCTGGGCGGTGTCGCGCACGCCTGCGATCGGCTGGTCGCTGTCGATGGTCATCGCCACCTACATGCTGCCGCCGGTGGCGCTCGCCGTGCCCCTCTATATGGGCCTGTCGCACCTTGGCCTGCTCAACAATGTCTTCGGCCTGGCGCTGGTCTACCTGACCATCCTGGCACCCTTCACCACATGGCTGATGAAATCGGGCTTCGATTCCATCCCGCGCGAGATCGAGGCTGCGGCGATGATCGACGGCGCCGGCCTGTTCCAGACGCTGCGCATCATCACGCTGCCGCTCGCGGCACCCGTGATGGCGACATCGGCGCTGTTTGCCGTGCTCCTCGCATGGGATGAATTCTTCTACGCGTTGCTGTTCACCTCCGACCAGCGCGCCAAGACCTTGACCGTCGCCATCGCCGATTTGGCGGGCGGCCGTGTTTCCGACTACGGGCTGATCGCCACCGCCGGCGTGCTGGCCGCTCTGCCGCCGGTGCTGATCGGCCTGGTCATGCAGCGCGCGCTGATTTCGGGCCTGACCAGCGGCGGTGTGAAAGGATGACGATGACTGCAGAAAAACCTCGGCCCGCCGGACTGGTCGCCATCGACCGCGAGATGGCGCGCCAGCATGCGGATGCGCGTGCGTCGTTCGAGAACAACGCTGCCATGGCGGCAGACGTCGCCGCCTCGATCCGGAAGACCGGGCGCCTGCTGCTGCTCGGCATGGGCGGCTCGCACGCCGTCGGGCGCGCCGTCGAGCCGCTCTACCGCGCGCTCGGCATCGATGCGCTGGCGATGCCGCTCTCGGAACAGCTCGGCCAGCCGGTGCGGCTGGACGGCAGGACGGTGCTCATCACCTCGCAATCCGGCGAGAGCGCAGAGGTCGTCAGGTGGTTTGCGGAGGCCGGCAGCACAGCCGCCGATGTCTTCGGCCTGACGCTGGAAGGCGGCTCTTTCCTCGCCCGCACCGCGCCTTGCCTTGTCGGCGCCGGCGGCACCGAACAGGCCTTCGCCGCCACCCGCAGCCTGACGGTGAGCTTCGCCTTGCATCTGGCCATGCTTGCTGCATTGGGTGAGGACCCAGGCGCCGCTCTTGGCGCGCTGGATCAGCCACAGGACAACGACATCACGCTGGCACTCGCCGCGCTGGAAAAGGTGACAAGCATCGTCACCTCGGGGCGCCGGCTGCAAGGCGTGGCCGAAGCGCTGGCGCTCGGCCTGACGGAACTGTCGCGGCTGCCGTGTTTTTCCCTCGAGGGCGGCCAGTTGCGCCACGGACCGATGGAGATGCTCGGGCCGAAAATCGGCGTCATCCTGTTTCGCGGCAACGATCCGACCACGGAGCTGGTGACAGCGATGGCCCTTTCCGTGGTCGAGGCCGGCGCGCCGCTCCTGATCTTCGACGCTTCCGGGCAATCGCCGATCGCTGGCGCGGTCACGCTCTCCTTCAAGCCGGCTACGGGTCTGGCCGCGGTCTTCGCCATGCTGCCGGTGGCGCAGCGCCTGATGATCGCCTTCGCCGACAGCCGCGTCGACAATGCCGGCACGCCCGTGCGCTCCACCAAGATCACCAGGAGCGAGTGATGCGTCCGCTCGCGGTGATCGGCAATGTCAATGTCGACCTGATCGTGGGCCCGGTCGCGCCTTGGCCGAAGGCCGGAACGGAAACCGTCGTCGACCATGACGATCTGCGCGTTGGCGGACAGGCCGGCAACACCGGGCTCGCCTGGCAGGCGTTGGGCATCGATTTCGAGATCGCCGCCAATGTCGGCGACGACCAGTTCGGCCGCTGGCTGCGTGAGGCGTTCGGTGCGCGCGCCGACAAATGGCCTGTGCGCCCGGAGAGCACGACGCTTTCGGTCGGCATGACCCATCCCGACGGCGAGAGGACGTTTTTCACCACGCGCGGCCACCTGCCCCGCTTCAGCCTTGCCGACGTACTTTCGGTGCTCGACGGCAAGCGGCTCGCCGGCGGCTATGCGCTGCTGTGCGGCTCCTTCCTCACCGACGATCTCACCCACGACTACGAGGCTTTCTTCGACTGGGCGAACGGGCACGACATAGCAGTGGCGCTGGACACCGGTTGGCCGATGGAGGGTTGGACCCCGGCGAACTGCAAGGCGGCCCGTATGTGGCTCGCGCGTTGCGACCTTGCCTTGTTCAACGAGGTGGAGACAGTGACCCTGGCCGGCCTGCCCGATCCGGTCGAAGCCGCGCGGCAAATCCAGTCCACTATGAAGAAGGGCGCGACCGCCGTCGTCAAGCGCGGCCCCGAGGGGGCGATCGCCATCGGCCCGGGCGGAGCGCTGGTCACGGCGACCGCGCCCGACGTCAAGGTCATCGACACGATCGGCGCCGGCGATGTCTTCAATGCGGCCTTCCTGGCCGCACTGGCGCAGGACCAGACGCTGACCGCCTCGCTCGCGGCCGCGACGCAGGTGGCGTCGCGCGCCATATCAACCTTGCCCCGTCACTACGGCGAACCGATGCATCCAAGGGAAGCCACGCATGAGCGCGCTTGAAATCCGCAACGTCCGCAAGAATTACGGCAGCGTCGAAACGCTGAAAGGCATCGACATCGCGCTGCAGAGCGGCGAGTTCCTGGTGCTGCTCGGCTCGTCGGGTTGCGGAAAGTCGACGCTTCTCAACATCATCGCCGGCCTTGCCGAAGCGACGAGCGGCGACGTGCTGATCGGCGGCCGCTCGATCCTCGGCGTCCATCCCAAGAACCGCGACATCGCCATGGTCTTCCAGTCCTACGCGCTCTATCCGAACCTGACCGTGCGCCGCAACATCGGCTTCGGCCTGGAGATGCGCGGCGTTGCCGCCGACGAACGCGAAAAAGCGGTGAACGAAGCGGCAAGGCTGCTGCAGATCGAAGCCTTGCTCGACCGCAAGCCGAGCCAGCTTTCCGGCGGGCAGCGCCAGCGGGTCGCCATCGGCAGGGCGCTGGTGCGCAAGCCGCAGGTCTTCCTCTTCGACGAGCCGCTCTCCAACCTCGACGCCAAGCTGCGCCTGGAAATGCGCACCGAGTTGAAGCGCCTGCACCAGATGCTGCAGACCACCGTCGTCTACGTCACCCACGACCAGATCGAGGCGATGACGCTGGCGAGCCGCATCGCGGTCATGCGCGACGGTAGGATCGAACAGCTCGGCACGCCCGAGGAAATCTACAACGAGCCGGCAACGCTCTATGTCGCCGGCTTTGTCGGTGCGCCGTCGATGAACATGCTGCAGGCGACGGTTCAAGGGGCCATGCTGGCCATCGATGGCGCCAATGCGAGCCTGCCCTTGCCCACCCGGTTCCGCAACGCGGTGCGGGACGGAGCGCGGGTCGTGGTCGGCATCAGGCCCGAAGCACTGCGGGTCGCGGCGGATGCAGCCGCGCCGTCACTGCCGGTGGAAATAGAAGTCGTCGAACTGACCGGTCCCGAACTGGTCACCACCGCGCGGATCGGCACACAGCGGCTGACGGCCTGCCTGCCGCCGGCGTCCCGCGTCGCGAAAGGCCAGGCAAGCAGCTTCACCTTCAGCGAGGACGCGCTGCGGCTCTTCGACCCCGACACGGGCAAGGCTTTTTGAGTGCAAAAACGGCGCCTGCCGGCTGAAGGCCTTCAGGATTGCGTCCCGGAGGCATGCTCGGCATCGGGTGATCCCGCGATTTCCAGCAGGGACGCCACCAGCAATTGCCGTTCGTCCTTCGACAACACGTCGGAATCGAAGAGGTTCATGCTGCGCAGCCCCTCGATGGCGAGATAACAGACCAGCAGCGATTTGAGGTCTGATGTTTCGCCCTTCAGCCGTTCGAAAAGCTGCCGCTTGTATGTCTTTATCGGCGTCATGAAATCGGGATCCTCGGCGATCGCCGAAAAGATCCACGAGGCCGAGGGTCGCTTTTCCTCGCAATCATCGGCCGACAGCCTGATATAGACGGCGAGCGGATTTTTGCCATCGTCGTTGCTGTTGGCGGTTTCCAGCGCCTGCTCGAAATCGCGCAGATAGCCTTCGACCAGCCCCTGCATCAATTTGGCCTTGGTTGGGAAATTGTAGAGCAACCCGCCCTTCGACACGCCGGCGCGACTGGCCACCGCTTCCAGCGACAGGCTGCCAGGCCCGGATTCGCGGGCAACATCAGCCGCCGCCGCGAGGATCTTCTCGCGCGAGTTCGGTCGTTGGACTTTCATGGCGCCTCCCGTGGCAAGCTTAGGCCCAATTGACAAGACCGTCCAGACGGTACAGTAAAGCCGCCACTATTTGAAATCGGGACCCGCAGTCGATATGTGTCCCGATGTCCGAGCTTCGCGCCGGATTTCGACTGAGGGGAATTCCTTGTTCAAGCGCATACTTCGTATCTTTCTCGTCATCGTCGTTCTGGCTGTGCTGGTCATCGTGGTCGGCGGCATCGTCGGCTTCAACTTCCTGCGCGACAACGGCATCAAGCAGTATTTCGCCACGATGAAGCCGCCGGCGGCGACCGTTTCAACGACCATCGCCAAGCCGTCGAGCTGGACGCCGGGCGTCGAGGCGATCGGTACGGTGCGCGCCGTGCGCGGTGTCGACCTGACGGTCGAGACTACCGGCATCGTCAAGGACATCCTTTTCCACGCCAACCAGAAAGTGGCGGCCAATGCGGTGCTGCTGCAGCTCGACGATGCCGTCGAGCGCGCCGATCTCGACGCACAGAAGGCGCAGGCCGCCCTCGATCAGGTATCGCTGACCCGCGCCATCGAACTGACCAGGCGTGGCGTCGGCTCCGACTCGACGCTGGACACCGCACGTGCGGCGGCCTCGGCTTCGGCGTCCCAGGTCACCAAGCTGCAGGCCGTGCTCGACCAGAAGCAACTGACGGCGCCTTTCGGCGGCACGGTCGGTATTCCGAAGATCGATATCGGCCAGTATATGGCGCCCGGCACCGCCGTGGTGACATTGCAGGATCTCGACACGATGCGGGTCGATTTCTCGGTACCCGAACAGCAGCTCCCGCTGCTCAAGATCGGCCAGACGGTCCGACTGGGCCTGAGCGGCGCGGACATGCCGTTTGCCGGCGAAATCCGGGGCATCGACCCCAAGATCGACCCGTCCAGCCGGCTGGTGAACATCCGGGCGGAAGTCGCCAATCCCGACGGCAAGCTGACCCCTGGCCAGTTCGTGCAGGTGCGTGTCGAACTGCCCGAGGAGCAGAACGTGCTGTCGCTGCCGCAGACGGCACTGACCACCAGCCTCTATGGCGACTATATCTTCGTGGTGCAGCCGGCCAAGCCTGCCGACGCGGCCCCGGCGCAGCCCGCCAAGCCGGAGGAAAAGCCCGCTGCTGCTGCAAGCCCCAAACCGGCGGACACCAAGCCGGCGGATGCGATGAAACCGGCAGCCGATGCGATGAAGCCGGCGGCTGACGCCATGAAACCTGCAGCCGATGCTGCAAAGCCAGCCGACAAGGCCGCTTCCGATGCCACCAAGCCGGCTGCCGACCCGGCCAAGCCGGCGGCGGAAGGCGACAAGCCCGCGCTGGTGCTGTCTCAGGTCTTCGTCAAGCCCGGCCGCCGCAATCAGGGCATGGTCGAGATCGTCGAAGGGCTGAAGGCCGGCGACGAGGTCGTCACCGCGGGTCAGAACCGCCTCTTCAATGGCATGTCCGTCAACGTCGACAACACGATCGACCCGACCAAATCGGCGAACAAGCAGGCCGACCAGCAATGAGCTTTTCCGATCTCTTCATTCGCCGGCCCGTCCTGTCGACGGTCCTTGGCTGCATGATCCTGCTCCTGGGTTTCCAGGGCATCTTCAACCTGTCGATCCGGCAGTATCCGAAGGTTGACGAAACCGCGATCACCATCACGACGGCCTATCCGGGCGCCAGCGCCGACCTGATCCAGGGCTTCATTTCCGCCCCGATCGCACGCGCCGTCGCCTCGACCGAGAACATCGACTACGTCACCTCGTCCAGCCGCCCGTCATCCAGCACCGTGACGGTGCAGATGAAGCTCGGCTCCAATCCGGACGTGGCTCTGACCGAAGTACTGTCCAAGGTCCAGGGCGTGCGCGGCACCTTGCCGGACGCGTCCAAGGATCCGGTCATCGTCAAGGGCACCGGCCAGCAGTTCGCGATGATGTACATCTCGATGCAGAATCCGAACATGACGAAGGAGCAGTTGACCGAATATATCGAGCGCGTCATCCGGCCCCGCATGTCGACGGTCGAAGGTGTCGCCGACGTGCAAATCTTCGGCGCCCAGCAATACTCGATGCGCGTCTGGATCGACCCGATCCGACTTGCCGCGCGCGGCGTGACGGCGGCGGAAGTGCTGACGGCGATCAACAATTCCAACTTCCTGTCGGCGCCCGGCAACACCCAGAACGAATATGTCGTCTCGTCGATCACCGTGCGCTCGACGCTGCAGACGCCGGAAGCCTTCGCCGAACTGCCCCTGCGCTCGACCGACGGCAATGTGGTGAGGCTGCGCGACGTGGCGCGCGTCGAACTCGGCGCGGAGAATACCGACACCAGGGTCTCCTTCAACGGCAAGCCCGGAACCTTCCTCGCCATCTTCCCGACCCCGGCGGCCAACCCGCTGACCACGGCGGCAGCGCTCACCAAGCTCGTGCCGCAGATCCAGGAAACCCTGCCGAAAGGCATGACGATCGAGGTCGTCTACGACGCGACCGGGCAGATCAGCGCCTCGATCGAGGAGGTGTTCAAGACCATCGGCGAGGCGGTTGCCATCGTCGTCGTGGTCATCCTTCTGTTCCTTGGTTCATTCCGTTCGGTGATGATGCCGATCATCACCATTCCGCTGTCGCTGATCGGCGTCTGCTTCCTGTTGTTTTCGGTGGGCTATTCGATCAACCTCCTGTCGCTGCTGGCCATGGTGCTGGCGATCGGTCTTGTCGTCGACGACGCCATCGTGGTGGTGGAGAACATTCACCGCCACATGGAAGAAGACCACATGTCGCCAATGCAGGCCGCGTTCAGCGGCATGCGCGAAATCGCCTCGGCCATCGTCGCCATGACCATGACGCTGGCGGCCGTGTTCGCGCCGCTGGCCTTCACCGGCGGCCTGACCGGCGCGCTGTTCCGCGAATTCGCGGTGACGCTCGCCGGCTCGGTCGTGCTGTCGGGCGTCATCGCCGTCACCATCACCCCGATGATGTCGGCGCGCCTCCTGAAGTCCGGCACGCCCGGCCGTTTCCAGCGCATTGTCGACGGCATTTTCGCGCGGGTCGAGCACGTCTATGAGCGGGCCGTCACCGGCTCTCTGAACTATCGTCCTTTGACGCTGATCATCGTGCTGGCGCTTGTCGGCGTGACCGGTTTCATGTTCACCAAGACCTCGAGCGAACTGGCGCCGGAAGAGGATCAGGGCTTCCTGCTCTCGCTGGTGACCGCGCCGACCTATGCGACATCGGATTACACCGAAACCTATGTGAACCAGATGCTCGGCCTGGTGAGGGATATTCCGGAAACGCGGGCGCAGTTCTCGGCGGTCGCCTTCGGCGGCTCGACGAACAGCGCTTTCGTCGGTTTTGCCTTCAAGGATTGGTCGGAGCGCAAGCGCAATTCCAAGGAACTGCAGGCCGACATCACGGCTCGTCTCGCCAAGGTGGCGGGCGTGCAGGCCTTCGTCTTCGCACCGCCGACGCTGCCGGGCTCCGGGGGCGGCCTGCCGATCGCCCTTGTGGTGCGCTCGACCGGAGATTCCGCGGAAGTGTACAAGGCGGCCGAGCAGATCAAGAACAAGGCACAGGCCTCCGGCCGCTTCATCGTCGTGCAGAACTCGATGTCTTATGACTCGCCGCAGGTGACGGTGACCATCGACCGCGACCGCGCCGCCGCGCTGAACCTGCCGATCGCCGACATCGGCCGCACGCTGACGCTGCTGGTCGGCGGCGCCGAAGTGGCGCAGTTCGACCGCGACTCCAACAGCTATGACATCATCCCGCAGGTGCCGCAGCAATTCCGCGACAATCCCGACAAGCTCGGCGAGTATTTCGTGCGCAGCGTGACGGGCGAGATGGTGCCGCTATCGGCCGTTGTGAAGATTTCCAACAATGCCTCGCCGGCGGCGATCGAACAGTTCAACCAGCTGAATTCGTCGACCATCTCCGCGCTGCCGCTGCCCGGCGTCACCACCGGCGACGGGCTGAAGGTCCTCGAGGATATTGCCAGGGAGAGCCTGCCCGACACCTTCTTCATCGACTATTCCGGTCAGTCCCGGCAGGAGAAGGAACAGGGCAACACCATTTTGATCGCTTTCGGAGCGGCCGTCATCGTCATCTACCTGGTGCTGGCGGCTCAGTTTGAAAGCTTCCGCGATCCGCTGATCATCATGATGGCGGTGCCGCTGTCGATCTTTGGCGCCATCGTGCCGCTCAATCTCGGCCTCGGCACGCTCAACATCTACACGCAGGTGGGTCTGATCACGCTGATCGGCCTGATCACCAAGCACGGCATCCTGCTGGTCGAATTCGCCAACCAGCAGCGCGAGGCGCATGGCATGCGGCGGCGCGACGCCATCATCGCCTCGGCCAAGGTGCGCCTGCGGCCGATCCTGATGACGACGGCGGCGATGGCGCTGGGCGTCGTACCGCTGATCACGTCGAGCGGCGCCGGTGCCGCGGCCCGTTATTCGATGGGCCTGGTCATCTTCACCGGCATCCTCGTCGGCACCATGTTCACGCTGTTCGTCGTGCCGATGTTCTATACCTTCATCGCCAGCAAGGACCTGCCGCATCTTGCGGAAAAGCCGGATCCGAAGCTGATGCCGGCATTGCCGGACTGAACAAAAAAGAGGCCGGGAAAATCCCGGCCTCTTTTTTTTGGCTGCGCTCTATACCGCCGGGATGTTCCGGAGGGAGTCCTGAGCGGGCGCGGCAGTCCGCCGGCCTGCCCGCAGCCTGCTACTTGACGATTACGATGCTGGTGTTGGCCGGCCCGAAGGTCTCGACCAGCTGGTAGAAATCGGCCGCATTGTCCGGGTGCAGCCGCACGCAGCCATGCGAGGCCGGCTGGCCGAGGCGCTTGATGGCATAGGTGGCGTGCACCGCGTAGCCGCCGCTGAAGAACACCGAGTGCGGCATCGGCGCGTTGTCGTACTTCTTCGAATACCACATCTCATGCATGCGCGTCGGCTTGAACGAGCCCGTCGGCGTTACATGCGCCCGGTCGCCGGTGGAAACCTTCCAGGCAAAGGTCGGCCGGCCGTCGACCGAGACTTCCATGATCTGCTGCGAAAGCGAGACCCGCGCCACGATCTTGTTGGCGGCGTGCGCTGCGTTGGCGCCGAACAGAAGTGCAGCACCCGTGAGCGCGGCTGCGGTGATGTTGATGAGCTTGGCGGAAATGGTGGTGTGCATGACGTCCCCTCTCTCTGCCGGTCAGGCCGGCTCCAATTCGATGAGCGGCTTATCGATGCGGCGTGTTTCGGGGAGATTTCGCGAAATGCTCGTTTCTGTTTCGAATCTGTTTCCTCTGGTTAACAAGCCAGGCGACCACGGCGACGACGATCACGCCGGCAGACGGTGGTGAGATGCCGCACATAGGTATTCCCCGCAAAACGAAAGTTCGAATTGTTTCAATATGAAAGATCAAAGGGCAATCCCGAAACCAACCGGCAACAAAGCGCGGCTTCAGGCGGCATGATCCGGATACCGGCCACCCGCAAGGTTGACGTAACGAAAGCAGACGGCAACGACCATGGGAACGAAAACGAACACGCGGTCCTGGCTCTTCAGGATCAGCATCGCGGCGGCAGTCACAGGTGGTGTCGGCACGGTTGCCGGCGGTCCGGTGGCAAGGCTGGCGGCGATGAGTTCGAGCGAAATCTCTACCCTGCACGTCGCCCTGTTTTCCGCCTCGGTCTGGATTGTTTCCAGCCTGCGCATCACCCGGCTCAAGGCCCTCTGGCGGGTTGGCCTTCGGTTGCTGGCATTGCGCGGCCCCTCCGGCAACTTGCTGCCGAGAGGACCGAAGGCCCGCGCCGCAGCGGGGGGCTCCGTGGGCGGCGCGGGCACTTCGGGAGTTTCCTGAAGCGACCCGCGACATACTACTCATTTTGAAGAATTGGCATTTCTGGGGAGTTGGAACGATGAAGACGAAATTCGCCGCCTCTGTACTTTCCGCCCTGCTTTACGCGCAGGGCCTGCTTGGCTTTGCCGCCCTGGCCACCGTGCTCCTCAAGGAGCGTGCCCACGCAAACGAATTCGTCGTGAGCAGCGACATGCCATCCGGTCCGTCGCTGCTGGTGGTGCGCTGACCGCGGGAGCATCGGCAGGAGGAAAATCCGATGCTCAGCCAGAAAGACAGCCCGGTTACGCTAAAGTCAGTCGGCGAATTGCTGCGGCGGATCGAACCTGTAGCCCGCGCCACGTATGGTGGTGATGGTCTCTGTGTCGAGCTTGCGGCGCAGCCGCACGATGCGCGAATCGATCGAACGATCGAAGGCGTCGGCGTTCTCGGCCGGTGCGGCTGCGATGATGTCGTCTCGCGTCAGCACCTTGCGGGGGCTCGCCAGGAACAGCCTGAGCAACGCCACCTGACCGGGCGAAAGCTGTTCCTCCGTACCGGAACGGTGCATGACGATGGCCGATCTCAGATCGACGGTTGCGTTCTCCAGCACGATCAGTTCCTGCGTGCCCCTGCCCCGACGCGACAGCAGGCCGCCGACCCGGGCAGCCAATTCCCTGACATTGAGCGGGCTTTCGACGACGTCGGCCGCACCCAGTTCGAGCGCCAGCACCTTGTCGACGAGATCGGACGGCCGGCAGATCAGGATGAAATCGGGCCCGTCCCGGCCGCCCTCGCCCTGGCCGCCATAACGCCTGAGCAGGTCCCGCCCTTCCGCCTGGCTGAGACTGTCACCGACGACGACGACATCGATGCCTGCGCCCGCCAGCAGCGATTCCGCCTCCCAGGGCTGTCGCGCCTGGCGCACATCATGGCCACGCCGCTCGAGATGGTCGGCAAGTTCGGTCGCGACCACGTCGGCGACGGAAACAAGTGCAATGACGGCTCGTGCAGCCATGTTTTCCAACCGTTCCCTTGCAACCCGATATGAGTGCTGGACATGATGTTTATACCCAATCTACTTTCCACTGAAAGTGGGAGCGAGAGCATCGTGCGGGCAAGAATAGTGATCGTCGAGGACGAGCCCGACCTGAGGGACGCGGTTGCCGAATATCTCGGCGCCGCCGGCTATGATGTGGCGACCGCCGAAACCGCCGCCGCCGCGCGCAGCCTGATCGAGACCCAGGCCTTTCATCTGGCCATTCTCGACATCGCCATGCCCGGCGAGGACGGGCTGTCGCTCGGCCGCTGGCTGCGCTCGAGAATGCCGATCGGAATCATTTACGCGACCGCCGCCGGCACGGCGCTCGACCGCATCGTCGGCCTGGAGCTCGGCGCCGACGACTATATCGTCAAGCCATACGAACTGCGCGAAGTGCTGGCCAGGGTCCGCAGCGTGCTGCGCCGCGTGCCGCAGCCGACGGAACCCCTCGACAGGAAGACCAGGACGGACCGCCGTTCCGTCGCCTTCGGCCCGTTCCAGGCTGATCTTGACGGCAGGCTGGTCACGGGCGCCAACGGCACCGTGATCGACATGGCCAAGAGCGAATTCGACGTGCTGGAGGTTTTCCTGACCCGCGCCAACCGGCTGCTGACCCGCGCCGCGATCTCGGAGGCGATCGGCTTCACCGAGGATCCGGAATCATCGCGCGCCGTCGACATCCGCATCATGCGCCTGCGCAAGAAGATCGAGGCGGATCCGGCCAACCCGAAATTTCTGCGCACGGTGCGCGGCGAAGGCTATATCTTCTCGCTGCCGACCGGCGACAGCAACTGAGCGCCAGGGCCTGAAGGGCCTCAGGTTCACAGCCGTTGCTCGCCGGTCGAATGGGGCCGATCGGATTGGCCCGACCGAACTGGCAAGATTTTGGAATAGCGGCTGAAAATGACGGGCGAAGCAACAAGCGCGGACATGCAGGGTTTCAGGCAGGGCGCGGCAATGGCGGCCGTGCGCGTCGTTCGCCGGCTGCGCGAGGCCGGCGACTGGCAGCGCGAGATGGACGGCATACTGGAAACCCTTTGCCGGGCCATCGAGTGCCAGCGCGGCATCCTGTTCCGCTTGCGCGAACTGCCGGGCCAGGGCTTTGCCCAGTCGGTATCCGCCTACTGGATCGACCCCGACTTCGGCGGCGAACTGGCCTCGCCGACCGTCATCATGCAGTCTATCGTCAATTCGGACCCGCTGCTGGAGCGCGTCGCCGAGGACGAACGGCAGGGCAAGATCTTTGCCGGGCATACGCGCAATCTCGAAGGGTTCCTGAGAACCGATTTCGAAAAGCAGAACATCAAATCGTTCCTGTCGGTGTCGGTCTTCGCCCATGGCCATCTGTGGGGCACGCTTGCCGTCAATGACTGCGTCGACGAGCGCGAGTGGACCGACGAGGAAGAGGCGACGCTGCACATCATCGCGCTCGCCATCGGCGACGCCATCGAACACTCGCCCTCCGACGCCCATGCCAGCGAGGTGATCCGCCGCACCATGCTGCAGGCTTCGCTCGATGCCATCATCGTCATCGACGAGGCCGGATCGATCATCGAATTCAATCCTGCCGCCGAAAAGATGTTCGGCTTCCAGCGCAGCGACATCCTCGGCAAGGACCTGCTCGACACGGTCGTTCCGGAATACTACCGCAAGGGCTATTCCTCGGGCGCCGACTACATGTCGGGCCGCGGCGCGCCGATGGTCGGCCAGCGGCTCGAGACCGTGACGCAGAATGCCGCCGGCGAGGTGTTTCCGATCGAGCTGACGGCGACCGAGATGCGGGTCGCCGACCGCCGCCTGATCTTCGGCTCGATCCGCGACCTGCGCGACAGGCTGCGCGCCGAGGAAGAGATCAACCGGCAGCGCGAGAAGCTGCACCAGAACGAGAAGATGGCGGCGATGGGCTCGCTGCTTGCGGGCGTTTCTCATGAGCTCAACAATCCGCTGGCGGTGGTGGTCGCCCAATCGACGCTGCTGCACGAATTCGCCTCCGACCCGCAGACCAAGGTCCGCGCCGAGAAGGTGCGTGCCGCGGCCGAGCGCTGCGGCCGCATCGTCAAGAGCTTCCTGTCGATGGTGCGTCTGCATCCGGCGGCGCAGGCCGAGACCGATCTCAACCAGGTGATCCGCGCGGCCCTCGAAGTGACCGCCTATGGCGCACGCTCGAGCGGCATCATCATCGACACCGATTTCGCGTCCGGTCCGCTGCTGGCCATGGCGGACGCCGACCACGTGACGCAGGTGGCGGCCAATTTCCTCATCAACAGCCAGCATGCGCTGGCCGGCATTGCCGGCGACCGGCTGATCAAGGTGCGGACCTTCCGCGGCGAGCGCGGCAATCCCGGCTTCTCGGTCGAGGACAACGGGCCGGGCATTCCCGAAGCGATCCGCAACCGCATCTTCGAATCCTATTTCACCACCAAGCCGGTCGGTGTGGGCACCGGCATTGGCCTGTCGATCTCGAAATCGATCATCGAACGGCACAATGGCAATGTCTGGTTCGAGGAAGTGCAGCCCCGAGGCGCGCGTTTCGTTGTCCAGTTGCCGGCCATTTCGGCGGGCATCGCCGCTGCCGGCGAGAGCCAGCCGCGCTCGAGCGGCCTGCGTCATGCCTTGATCA
The DNA here is from genome assembly GCF_016756495.1 of Mesorhizobium sp. 113-3-3. Classification (NCBI taxonomy): domain Bacteria; kingdom Pseudomonadati; phylum Pseudomonadota; class Alphaproteobacteria; order Hyphomicrobiales; family Phyllobacteriaceae; genus Mesorhizobium; species Mesorhizobium sp. 113-3-3. The sequence goes on along the minus strand of NZ_AP023243.1, from coordinate 1,579,424 downwards.
TCGACGACGAGCCTGATGTCGCGGGCTCCTTGTCCGACATTCTCGAATTGATGGGCATCAAGTCACGGATCGCGCCGGTTTGGGAATCGGGCGCCGCCACCTTGAGCGGCCACATGCCGCCCGACATCGTCTTTTCGGACCTGCGCATGCCTGGCACATCAGGCATGGCCATCTACCGCGAGTTGCTTGCCGAGCGGCCCGAACTGGCACGGCGTTTCGTGCTGGTTACCGGCGATCTGATCGGCGCCAAGGCGGAGATTGAAGCCTTGCCGGCACCGCAGCGGCCGCAGATCCTGGAAAAGCCGTTTAGCACGCTGGACGTGCGCAGCGTGCTTTCATCCATCGCCGAGCAAGCTGCGTTGAAGGGCTAAAAAAGAAGCTCCCGGCCGACTTGCGGCGGGAGCTGAAAGGAGCGCTGGAGGGAGCGCTCGGGGAGGTCAGAGCAGGATCCCGAAAGGGAACGGTTTCGGGACCACGCTTCGACGGAAATCTAGAAAACGTTTGGTGTGTTGGTCAGCGGCGCGGCATTGGCGATCATGCGGATCGCCCGGGCCTTGTGCGTCCCGGACTGTTCGGCGATGGCGCGCAGGCAATCGATGCTTTCAGCACCCCATGCCTGCCCCTTGCAGGCGAAATCGAGCGTCGGCACCGGCAGGCGAGCGGCCTTGGTTGTCGTCGGCGCACCGTCGACCACATTGGCCGGCGGATTCAGCGAGGCGAAGGCCGGCCCGACTGTCGGCGTGAGCGCCATGCCGATGAAGGCGCAAGCAGCCAGCCCCATGAACATGGCCATGGGGTGGTCGCTGGCGCGTTGGCGTAGCGCCAGTTTCGGGCGGCGGTCAGCGCGCTCTGGAGCCTGGAGGCGGTGGTCGCTGCTGATGGTCTCGATTTTCGCATGCATTGCCTTCCCCTTCGCTGCGTTTCTTTTTGATGATGAAACGAACTTATTCGCACTTTGTAACAGCACAAAATTGGCGTAGCTCTGGCAATGTAACGAGATTGAAACGGCGCTATCGGGCAAAACCGGTCATGATCGGTCAGCCGGCTCGCCTTCGCCGATACAAGCCAACCTCAGCCCGACTCCGCCGGGCGGCCCCAACCCAAGCGCCTGCCGAACAGCAGATTGGCCAGAGCGCGGCGAGCTTTTTGCCGTTGGCAAGGCATCGTGTTCGTCAGCTTCCGCGCTTCGTGAAATGACGTGAGAACAGCATTTCGGAACCGGAGCTAACGCCCGGATTCTCCGAGATTTTCTCGGGCAGACGCCGCCTCGAATTCAGTTGCGAGCGACGCCTAGACTCAGGCCAAGAATCATTCCGTTTTTCACAAGCCATTGCATTTCAATGCAAAATATGATTTTATTGAATGATTATTCAACAAAAAGAAGAGACGTTTTATGAACCCGCACCTCCGTGACGTGGCGATCCCCAACGATTGGGACCGGCGGGGACTACCGGGCTGGAGTTACCATTCCGATGCCCTTCTCGAGCTCGAGAAGGAACATGTTTTCCGAAACCACTGGCAGATCGTCGGTCATGTTTCCGACGTCCCGAACGCCGGCGACTATCTGACCATGGACGTGGTCGGCGAACGCGCCCTGATCGTGCGCGGCAAGGACGGCGTCGTGCGCGGCTTCAACAATATGTGCCGCCACCGCGGCAGCCGTGTCGTCGCCGACAGCCAGGGCAATTGCAAGAACGCGCTGGTGTGCCCGTTCCACGGTTGGGTCTACAATCTTGACGGCACGCTGCGGGGCGCCGCGCGCCCGCGCTCCTTCCCCGATCTCGACAAGACCGAGTTCGGCCTGATGCAACTCGACCTGGAAGTCTGGATGGGCTTCATCTTCATCCGCTTCCGCAATGGCGGGCCGCAGCCTTCGGTCGCCGAGCTGATGAAGCCGATCGAGCCTGAATTCGCGCATTACAAGGCTGCCGACATGGTGCCGTCCTGGGGCATCTGGACCCAGAAGACTCCCGTCAACTGGAAGTCGGTGCGCGATGTCGACAATGAGGGCTATCACGTCGCCATGGCGCATCCCGCCCTGCAGGATCTCTATGGCGCGACCTATTTCGACGAGCCCTTCATCAACGGCGTGTCGCGCTCCTTCGCCACTTACAATCCGCATGCCGGCCGCCGCTGGAGCGTCAAGAACTACGTCAAGATCGCGCCCGAGCCGACGCATCTGCCGGACCATCTGAAGAAGGCCTGGGTCTATTACGGTATCTTCCCCAATGCCGTTATTTCGGTGATGCCGGAATCCGTGCAGTTCTATCAGGAGTTTCCGCTCTCGACGGGTGAAACCCTTTTGCGCGGCGCCATCTACCGCTACCGCGACGAAAGCCGCGAGCAGGCCGCCGCCCGCTACCTGTCCTTCCGCATCGACCGTGACACCATGTCGGAAGATGTCCAGCTGTCGGTGTGGTCGAACGAATCCATGCTGTCCGAAGCCTTTGAGGGCTTCTATCTCTCCGACCTCGAATATGGCGTGCGCACCCACCACGACCATCTGCGCAAGATGCTGCCCGTTCTAGGCTTGGAGACCGCGCCGGAGGAGAAGGACATGTGGAATCTGAACGACGCGCTGAGGTCGCGGTCGTAGCTTCCTTCTCCCCGTTCTACGGGAGAAGGAAGAAACCTCACCCTCGCCACACACCTTCACGGCGCAGATCATCCATGGTCCGCGAAATGCCCTCGCGCAAAATGCCGACCATGTCGTCGATCTGCTCGCGCGTGATGATCAGCGGCGGCGACATCACGCACATGTTGATCAGCGGCCGCACCAGCAGGCCGAGTTCATGGCAGTGGGCGTCGATGCGCTTGCCGACATCCTTGTCGAGTTGCAGCGGGTCCTTGCTTTCGCGGTCGGCGACACATTCGACGCAGCCCATCAGCCCGGCGCCGCGCACCTCGCCGACCAACGGCAGTTCTTCCAGCGTCTTGAGCTGCGCCTGGAAATAGGGCGCGACCGCTTGCGTGTGAGCGAGCACGCCCTCTTCCAGCAGGTCGAGATTTTTCAGCGCCACGGCACAGCCGACCGGATGGCTGGTGTAGGTCAGGCCATGGCCGAACATTGCGTCTGGATGGTTCGAGCGGCGCAACTCTTCCAGCAGCCGTTCCGAGATGATGACGCCGCCGAGCGGGAAATAGCCTGAGGTGACGCCTTTGGCGAAGGTGATCATGTCGGGATCGATGCCGAACACCTCGCCCGAGGCGAAGACATGGCCAAGCCGGCCGAAGCCTGTCACCACCTCATCGGAGATGTAGAGGATGTCGTAGTCGCGGCAGATCTCGCGGATGCGCTTGAGATAGCCGTCCGGCGGGATCACGACGCCTCCCGATGCCTGCACCGGCTCGCCGACAAAAGCGCCTATTCTGTCGGCGCCGACACGGGCGACCGTGTCGCGGAACTGATCGACGAGGAAGTCGGTGAAGGTGGCGACGCTCATGCCTTTCGGGCGGCGGAACGGGTCGGGCGAGGACAGCTTGATCACCAGCTCGTCGGCGCCGTCCATCCAGTCGCGGTCGCGCGGGCGGCCGTTGAGCGAGGCCGACAGATAGGTCGAGCCGTGATAGGCGCCGCCGCGCGACAGGATCAGCTTCTTTTCCGGGCGGCCGCGCACATTGTTGTAGAACTGCATGAAGCGCAGCGCCGTCTCCACGGCCGAAGAGCCGCCGGTCGTGTAGAAGACATGGCTGAGATCGCCCGGCGCATGGCCGGCGATGCGCATGGCAAGTTCGGCCGACGGCGCGTTCATCGTGTACCAGGGCGTGTTGTAGGACAGCGCCATCGCCTGATCGTACATCACCCTGGCGAGTTCCTCGCGGCGGTGGCCGACATTGACGCACCACATGCCGGCAGGCCCGTCGATCAGCCGCTTGCCGGTGTTGTCGGTGATGTAAATACCGTCGCCTTCGCCGATCAGCGCGCGGGCTTCGGCGCCGACGGAACCGGCATAAGGCCAGGGCTGGATGAGGTGGCGCTTGCCCAGTTCAATGGCATCGTCGCCGCCTGCCGCCGCCATTTCGGTCGCCTTCAGATCCCTCACCGCAGCCATCGTCGTCTCCACATCTCTTTCGATTTTTTCAAGGACCTCGAATTCGGTGGCAATACCGCAGATGACGGCTTTCTTCACCTGATTTTGAATGTCCGTTCAATCAATATCTCAGAAATAGCGCTTGATTTCAATCCACGGATGCGCGCATGATGAAAGAAAGCCGGCAAGCTAGGAACGCGACCAGCAAAAGTGGTCACCGGTTTTGCGTCCGATCGCGTTCCGAGGATAAAGTGGGAACAAACAGCCGGCGCCATCACGATGGGATGCGCATGGCGGAACAGTCCAGGCCAGCAACCGAGATCACGCCCGGAGCCCTGCCCTCCGGAGTCTGGCAATGACGGCGGCCGTGGAAGGGTCGCCTCCATTGCGCATGACGCGGGCCAGACGAAATGCCCTTCTGCAATCCGAGCCCGTCCAGGGCTTTGCCTTGATCAGTCCGACCTTTCTCTACGCCCTTATCCTGCTGGTCCTGCCGATCCTGGTGGTCATCGCCCACTCCTTCTGGACGCAGCACTATCTGACCATCGACCGCACCTTCACGTTGGAAAACTACCGCGTCGCGCTGACCGAGCCGATCTACCGCGATCTGTTGTGGCGCTCGCTCTACATTTCGCTGACGGTCAGCCTGTTCACCGTCATCCTCGCCTACCCCATCGCCTACTACATTTCCTTCCATGGCGGCCGTCACAAGAGCCTGTGGCTGTTCCTCATCACCATCCCGTTCTGGACCAGTTATCTCCTGCGCGTCATGTCGTGGAAGGTCATCCTCGGCTATAATGGCGTCTTGAATTCCGGCCTGATGGGCCTCGGCATAATTGACGAGCCGTCGACCGCTCTGCTCTACAATTCGAGCGCCGTCATCATCACCCTCACCCACGCCTGGGCGGCCTTCGCCATCCTGCCGATCTTCGTCTCGCTGGAAAAGGTCGACCGCACGCTGGTCGAGGCCGCCACCGACCTCGGCGACGGCCCCTTGCGCTCATTCCTGCGCGTGACCTTGCCGCTGTCGGCGCCGGGCGTCATTTCGGCGGCGCTCATCGTCATGATCCCCACCGTCGGCGACTATGTCACGCCGAAACTGGTCGGCGGCAAGGACGGCGTCATGATCGCCAACGCCATCCAGGCGCAGTTCGGCAAGGCGGCCAACTGGCCGCTCGGCGCCGCGCTTTCGGTCACCACCATGCTGATCGTGACCCTGATGGCCGGTGCCACGGTGCTGATCATCCGCGCCCTGCAGAGGCTGGCACGATGAGGGCGCGGCGCTTCCTGTCGGGCGGCTGGCTGTCCGTCTATGCGTTCCTCTATATCGTCTTCCTCTATCTGCCCGTGATCTTCCTGCCGATCTTCTCGATCAACACGGCGCCGACGCCGAAATTCCCGCTCACAGGCTTCACCTTGCAATGGTATGCGGACCTGCCGCACACGCCGGCTTTGCTCGACGCTGCCTGGAACAGCCTGAAAGTCGGCGTCTGCGCCTCGGTCCTGGCCACCGTGCTAGGCATCCTCGCCGCCCGTTCGATCACCCGCTACCGCTATCCCGGCCGCCGCACCATCAACGGCCTGATCATGGCGCCGCTGGTGCTGCCCGAGGTCATCGTCGCCATCTCGATGCTGCTGGTGATGCTGCAGCTGGGTCTCAGCCTGTCGCTGTTCACCGTCGTGCTCGGCCATGTCCTGATCTGCATTCCCTATTCGATGACGGTGCTCACCTCCGGCTTCGAGGGTTTTGATCGCAGCCTGGAGGAAGCCTCCGCCGATCTCGGCGAAAGCGCCTTCGGCACCTTCCGCCGGGTGACGCTGCCGATGGTGGCGCCGGCCATCATCTCCAGCCTGCTGGTCTGCTTCACCATCTCGCTCGACGAGTTCATCATCGCCTTCTTCCTGACCGGCACCGAAGCGACGCTGCCGATCTACATCTGGGGCCAGTTGCGCTTCGCCTCGAAACTGCCAGGCGTGCTAGCGCTGGGCACGCTGCTGCTGGTTGCCTCTTTCCTGTTGATGACAATCGCCGAAATCCTGCGCCGCCGCGCGGCCATACGCACCCAGAACGAGGGAGGCCTCTATGCCTGACCAGTCGCAGATCGAGCGCCCCCAATCGGATCGGGCCCAGTCTGATCGGGCGATGATCGAGATCCGCAACGTCACCCGCAGCTATGGAGCGTTCAAGGCGCTGGACGATGCCTCCCTGACCATAAGGGAGGGCGAATTCTTTTCGCTGCTCGGCCCATCCGGCTGTGGCAAGACCACGCTGCTGCGCATGATCGCCGGTTTCGACAACCCGACCAGCGGCTCGATCGCGGTCGGCGGCCAGCCGATGGAAGGCATACCGGCCAACCGCCGGCCGACCAACATGGTGTTCCAGAGCTATGCGATCTTCCCGCACCTCAATGTCGAGCAGAACGTCGCCTACGGGCTGAAGCGGCTGAAGCTTCAGGGCGGCGAGGAGAAGCGCCGCGTCGAGGAGGCGCTGGCGCAGGTCTCGCTGACCGGCCTCGGCAAGCGGCTGGCGACCGAACTGTCCGGTGGCCAGCGCCAGCGCGTGGCGCTCGCCCGCGCGCTGGTGATGCGGCCCAAGGTGCTGCTGCTCGACGAACCGCTGTCGGCGCTCGACAAGAAATTGCGTGAGCAGATGCAGGTCGAGCTGCGCCGCCTGCAGCAAGCGGTCGGCATCACCTTCGTGCTGGTCACCCACGACCAGTATGAAGCGCTCGCAATGTCCGACCGCATCGCCGTGATGTTCGGTGGCAAAATCGCGCAGGTCGCCTCGCCCAAGGAAATCTACCAGCGGCCGGTCAACCGCCAGGTCGCCGACTTCCTCGGCGGCATGAACTTCGTCAAGGCCGAGATCGTCGAGGAGAACGGCGCCTCATTGATTGTCGACACGCTCGGCTTCGGCCGCGTCAAGACCGACAAGCCGAAGGCCTTTGTGCGCAATGGCGGCGCGGCGACGCTCGGCATACGGCCAGAACGTCTGCGCGTGCTGTGGGACAATGCCACGGCAAAATTCGAGGTCGCCGGCAAGGTGGTCGAACGCCACTATTTCGGCGAGATCACCCATCTGATCGTCGAGATACCGGGACTGGAAAAGCCGCTGTCGGTGACCGAGACCAACGATTTCGGCGCCGACGACATTCCGGTCGGCACCCCGATCCGCCTCGCCTACGATCCCGAGGCGCTGGTGGCGATGGGCGACTGAAGCTGCGCCATGATCTTGCGGGCGGCGATGCGCCCGGCGACGATCGCACCTTCGACATAGCCGGGGAATGACGGCGACAGTTCCGAAGAGGCGAAATGCAGTGGCGGCGCACCCGCGAGAATCGCCCTCTCGGCGTCCCTCGCCGTCGCATCGACGATGAGGTCGCTGTAGGCGCCGCCGCTCCAGCGGTCATGGATCCAGTCGCGCTGGCTGAAATCAACACTGTCGCCTGCGCCCGGACCAAGAGCAGCCACCAGCCTTGCCGTCACTTCCGCGCGCAACGCGGCATCGCTGAGCGCACGCCATCGCAACGCCAGCGGCCCGCCGACGAAGACGACGAGCGCGGCATGCTCCGCATCCGTGCTGGCGTCGCAGGCAAACAGCCCCGGCAGATCGCGCCACATCACCATGCCGCTCAAGCCCCGCTCGCGCCAGAACGGCCGGGGATAGCGCACCAGGATCTTGATCACCGCGCCGCTTTCCCAAACGCCAAGCGCCTGCCTCAGGGAGGGCGGCAAGGCCGGCGCGAAAGCGAGTTTCGCGGCCGTCGCCGGCGGCAGCGCGACCAGCACCTGGCGCGCATCGATCACGCCATTGCCGGTGACGACACGAACGCCTTGCGGCTCATGCTCGATGCGCGTGACCGCTTCGCCGAGCCGGACCCGGTGGCCGAGGTCACCAGCCAGATCCGCGGCAACCGACTCCATCGTCTCGCGCAGGAAATATTGCAGCTCCGGCACCTCGTTGGTGATGCGCCGGTCATTGTCGATCAGGTGCCAGAGCGGCACCTTGTCCATCGGCAGGCACCACAGGCCTTCGATCATCGAGCGGAAAGCGGTCTTGGCATCGATAGGATCAGGCTGGCGTTCGAGCCAGGCGGCGACGCTCATGCCTTTTATCGACGGGTCGTCCGGCTCGATGCCGTTCATGCGCTCACGGATCGCCATCGCGCCGTGATAGGTCTGCTTGGCGTCCTTGGCCGGCATCGGCGGATGCGTGACGAAATCACCCTCGACATAGGTTTCGACGAAGGTCTTGCCGCGCGCCTTCGCCAGCGCCATCACTTCCGGCATGTCCTCGCACAGGAACTGGCCGCCGCTGTCAATGCGCTCGCCAAGTCCGTTGCGGATCGCCTCGACCCTCCCGCCGACGCGGTCGCGCGCTTCAAGCAACAGGAAATCGATGCCGGCCTGCTTCAGTTCAAGCGCCGCCGACAGGCCGGTGAAGCCGGCACCGACGATGACGACGTCGGTTCTCTGGGTTTTATCGTTCAATATCCGGCCTTGATCTTCTCGAACTCGTCGACCATGCGCTTCTTCAGTTCGGGCGCGACCGGCTGCTGGAACAGCGTCTTGTCGAGGAACTTGTCGATGTCGCCGAAGCCGCGCTCGGCCAGCACCTTGTGGTCGATCGCGGCCATGCCGGCACTGTTGCCATGGCCGTAGCCGAACGTCGTGACCATGTATTTGGAAATGTCCGGCGCGTTGACCGCGTTCAGGAAATCATAGGCCTGGTCGAGCTTGCCCGGCGCGTCCTTCATCAGCACGTACCCGCACACCCAGGTCGACATGCCTTCTTTGGTATCGCGGTTCATGGCGACGGGAACGCCTTGCCCGCTCATCGCGATCAGCGTCTGGCCCCAGCCCCAGGCAAGGTCGACCTCATTGCCGGAAAACGCCTGGTCGATATCGCTCGAATCGGTCCAATAGAGACGGACATTCTTGTGCACCTGGCGCAGGAAATCCGACGCTTCCTTGAATTGCGCGTCGGTCATCTTGGTCCAGTCCTTCAGGCCGATGACCAGGCTCGCCAGCGCGTAGGCATCGTCGACATTGTCGCCGATGGTGACCCGGCCCTTGAATTTCGGATCGGCCAGAATCCGCAGCGACTTCGCCTCGTCCGCCGTCACATTGTCGGTGCGGTAGAGCAGCGCCGTGTTGCCCCAGTCGAACGGCATGAACCAAGCCTTGCCGTCGGCCGTGGTGGTGAGGTTCTTCATCGCCATGATGCCAGGATTGAGGTCTTTCCAGCCTGTGATCTTCGACGTGTCGAGCGGCTGCAGCAGGCCCGCGTCACGCCATTTCGCCACGCTTTGCGAACAGGGGTGCGCGATGTCGGCCTTGAAGCCCGCCCGCATCTTCTCGAAGGCTTCGTCCTCGTCGCCGAAGAAGGCGAAGGTCGGCTCGGCGCCATTTTTGGCGGTGTAGGCGGGATGCAGCAGCGGGTCCTCGTAGCCGGACCAGTCGAACACCACGAGATCGCCGCCGCCTTCCGCCCAGGCATAGGCCGCGCCGGCGCCGATCGTGCAGGCGGCGGCAAGCGCCAGGCGGCGTAGCATTGGCGTCATGGCGAAACTCCCCCATCGCGAAAAAGCTTGCTGCGAGGTTAGGAGAAATCACCCGCTTTGGCGAGGCCCGTCCGCCCGCCATATCGGCGTCGGACGGGACGTCGAGACGAGATCAGTACCCGGCTTTGATCTTCTCGAATTCGGCGATCATCTTCAGCTTCAGATCGGACGGCAGCGGCGACTGGAAGAGCGTCTTGTCGACGAATTTCTGCACGTCGTCATAGCCCTTTTCCTTCAGGATCGCCGGGTCGACGCCGGCCATGCCCTTGGCGTTGGCCTGGCCATAGCCCCAGTCCTTGACCAGCACCTTGGCGGTCTCCGGATCGTTGACGGCGTTCAGATAATCATAGGCCTTGTCGACATTGCCGGGCGCATCCTTGAACAACACATAGCCGCAGACCCAGGTCGAGATGCCTTCATTGGTATCCTTTACCGACTTGATCGGCACGCCCGCCTTGACGGACTGAACCGTCGCGTCGTTCCAGGCCCAGGCGAGGTCGACCTCGCCACCGCTCATCAGCTGCACGATATCGGTGGTGTCGGTCCAGTAGGAGCGGACGTTCTTGTGCACCTGGCGCAGGAAGTCGGAGGCCTGCTTGAACTGGTCGTCCGTCATCTTGGTCCAATCCCTCAGGCCGATGGCAAGGCTTGCCAGCGCATAGGCGTCGTCGACATTGTCGCCGATCGACACCCGGCCTTTGAACTTCGGATCGGCGAACGCCTTCAGCGACTGCACGTCCTTGGCGCCGATCTTGGAGGAGTTATAGGTGAGCTGCGTGTTGCCCCAGTCCCACGGCATGAACCAAGCCTTGCCGTCATCGGTCGTGGCGAGATTCTTCATTGCCATGATGCCGGGATTGAGGTCCTTCCAGCCTGTGATCTTCGACGTGTCGAGCGGCTGCAGCAGGCCTGCCTCACGCCACTTCGTTACGCTCTGCGAGCAGGGGTGGCCGAGATCGGCCTTGAAGCCCGAGCGCACCTTCTCGAATGCCTCGTCCTCGTCGCCGAAGAAGGCGAAGGTCGGCGAATCGCCGTTCTTCTCGACATATTTCGGATGGAAGCTCGGGTCCTCATAGCCGGACCAGTCGAACACGATCAGATCCTTGTCGGCGGCGACGGCAAACGCTGCCGCCGAAGCCGCAAGCGCGCCACCCAGCGCCAATGTCAATGTCAGGCGTCGGCTAAGGTTCTTCATGCTGTTCCATCCTCTTTTGGTCTTGCCGGTCTTGGCGGCCGGCTGTTGCTAACCGTAGTGCTTGGGGAAGGCAGCGGCCAAGAAAGCGTTGGCCGCCTGCAAGGCTGTTTCGCGCGTCGTATCCTCGGTGCCCATCATCAGCCGCAGCCACAGCCCCTCCAGCATGGCCGACAGCGCCAGCGCCATCACCTGCGGCTCATAGGCATACGAGCCGCTCTGCTTGAGCGTCGCGCAGAGATCGATGAAGACCTGCTGGTAATAATTGTCGCGCGAACTGCTCAGCGCCTGATAGGTCGGCCGCGACTTGGCCTCGCCCCAGAAGGCCAGCCAGGCGGCGAGCTTGCGCTTGTTGCAGATCGAGCGGTCGAAGTCGGCCCACACCAGTTGCTGCAGCTGCCGCGCCGGATCGTCGCCTGCCTTCTGCAGGGAGGCGCGCCAATGCGCCGAATACTCGTCATACATGTGCTGCAGCGTCGCGATCAGCAGCTTTTCCTTGCTCTCGAAATGGAAGTTGACGATGCCCCGCGAGAGGCCAGCGCCATCGGCGACATCGGCCATCGTCGTCTCGGCGTAGCCGCGCTTGGCCAGCGAGTCGATCGTCGCCTCGATCAACTGCAGCTGGCGCACCTCCTTCGAAGCCTTGCGGCCACGCTTTTCGGCATCGCCCTTTTGCGCCGTTTCGGCGGGAATGTCCCTGGCCTCGGAAGTCTTCATGGGTGTGACGGTCTCCAGCATCGCCGGCTATCCAACCGGCCTCCAACCGCGCAGATGAGTGGGACGGTGCTCGCCGCTGTCAAGCACCTTCTGCATGGCCTCCCAGGTCTTGATGTTCTTGTCGACATAGGCCGCGCCGACCGCTGCCGCGGCTCGGGTGTAGAGCGGTCCCTTGAGCCGCGCGAGTTCCCCGCGCGCCACCTCCCGGTACCAGGGATTGCGGTCGCGCACGGTGATGTCGGCAAAGCCCGCCCGGCGCATCGCCTGCGCATAGCGCGCCGGCGAGGCCATGGCGAAGGACAGCCCCTCGGCGGCGACATAGGCCTTCATCTCGGGTGACGGTTCACCGTCATGCCCGATCATCCAGTTGGAGGCGGCAAAGACGCCACCCGGCTTCAGCACGCGAAAGATTTCGGCGAACAGGCTGTCCTTGTCGGGCACGTGCAGCAGCGCATCCTTGGAAAAGACGACATCGAAGGAGCGATCGGCGAAAGGCAACGGTCCGGGCGGCGCCTGGATGAAGTCGGCATGGTCCGAGAGCCCGCGCGCGGCGGCGCGCCCTCTGGCTGCCTCGATCACCGGCTGCTCGACATCGAAGCCGGTGGCATGCGCCACGCCATGGTGCTCGACCAGATGAAGGATGATGCCGCCGGAGCCGCAGCCGATATCGAGGACCGTCTTGCCTTCGAGCGAAAGCCCTTCGACGACCCGGTCGACCTCTTCGGGCCCGCCCGGCGACAGGTAGCCTTCGCCCCACAGCGCCTCGAGGAAGCGGATGGCGGTGTCGTCATACTCGGCATCTGCCGTTTCGATCATCAGCCCTCGATCCCCAATCGGCGAATGCTCAGTTCGAACGCCGCAAAGCCTAGCGCATGTCGGGGAAAACGCAATATCATTTGTTGAACATTCATTCAGAATGGCTGGACAGAATGGCCGATGCCGTGCCAAATTCCGCGCATTCGGGAACAGATCACGCAAAAATGAACAGCGGGTCGCACAGAGCAATTCCAGGAAAAGCGCGCGGCGCGGTCCCTTCGGAATTGCGCGGAAACAAAGAGACTGGGCCACAATGAAGGCATGGGACGCGATCATCATCGGCGGCGGCCACAACGGCCTGGTCAATGCCTGCTATCTGCAGCGCGCCGGGCTCGACGTGCTGGTGGTGGAGAAGAACGAATGGGTCGGCGGCGCGGCCACCAGCCGCGAGCTGACGCCGGGCTTCCTCTATTCCAACTGCTCCTATGTCTGCTCGCTGTTTCGCCCCGAAATCATGCGCGACCTCGAACTGCCGCGCTTCGGCCTGCAGGTCATTTCCTATGAGGGCGGCGCGGTGTTCACCAGGGATGGCGACTATCTCGCCAACTACCGCGACCATGACGCGCACCGCCGCGAATTCGCCCGCTTCTCCAGGCGCGACGCCGAGGCCTATGACCGCTACGCCCGCGACGTGACGCGACAGTGCCGCTTCATCCAGCCGCTGCTGATGCGCACTGCGCCCGACCCGACCAGTCTCAAGCCGCGCGATATCGGTGAGCTGCTCTATCTCGGCAAGAAATTCGCCGGCCTGTCGGCCGAAGAAATGGCGCTGACACTGCGCTTCTGGACCATGTCGATCTCGGACTTCCTCGACGAATATTTCGAGACCGATGTCATCAAGGCGAACTTCGCTTTGTCCGGCATCATCGGCACCGCGCTCGGGCCGATGTCGCCCGGCACGGCCTATGTGCTCTTGCACCACTATATGGGCGAGGTCGACGGCTCGGTCGGCGCCTGGGGCTATGCGCGCGGCGGCATGGGCGCGGTCACCAAGGCGCTGGCCGCGTCGTTCAAGGCTTCGGGCGGCACCATCCGCACCGGCGCCGAGGTCGACCATGTGCTGGTTGCCAGAGGCAAGGCCAAGGGCGTGGTGCTGGCCGGCGGCGAGGAAGTCTACGGCAAGCTCGTCGTCTCCAATGCCGATGTGAAACGCACCTTCCTGAAGCTGGTCGAGGAAAAGGAACTGCCCGACATTTTCCTGCGCCGGGTCAAGAACTTCAAGATCCGCGGCTCCTCCGGCAAGGTCAACATCGCGCTCGATTCGCTGCCGGAATTCCCCGCACTGCCGAAGGACTCGCCGGTCTATCGCGGCGACATGCATTTCACCGATTCGGTGGAGCGCATGGAGCGCGCCTATGACGACTGGAAGGCCGGGCGCTGGTCGGCCGATCCTTTCCTCGACATGGTCATCCCGACGACGCTCGATCCGACCATGGCGCCGCCGGGCAAGCACTTCATGAGCTGCTTCGTGCAATACGCGCCACCCAAGGTGAACGGCCGCGACTGGACCGACGCCGATCGCGACGGCTTCGCCGAAAGCGTGGTTGCGCAGATATCAGAATACTCGCCCGGCTTCCGCGATCGCATCGTCCATATGGAGGTGCGCACGCCGCGCGAGATCGAGGCAGAGGTCGGGCTCACCGAAGGCAATATCTTTCAGGGCGAACTCACCTTCGACCAGCTTCTGTTCAACCGGCCGGTGCCGGGCTACGCGCAATACCGCTCGCCGGTCGGCGGGCTTTATATGTGCGGCTCCTCGACCCACCCCGGCGGCGGCGTCATGGGCGCGCCCGGCCGCAATGCCGCCGCCGAAATCCTGCGCGATCTCGCCAAATCCACCTCGCATATGAGCCCGGCCCATGACGTCATTTGATGCGATCGTCATCGGCGGTGGCCACAACGGCCTCGTCGCCGCCGCCACGCTGGCCAAAGCCGGCCGCAAGGTGCTGGTGCTGGAAGCAGGCAACGAAGTCGGCGGCGCGGCGCGCACCGAGGAATTCGCCCCGGGCTTTCGCGCCTCGTCGGTCGCTCATCTGTTGAACCGCCTGCATCCCGATGTGGTGAAGACGCTGGAGTTGGAGAAGCATGGGCTGCAATTTACCCGCGCCGACTTCCTGCCGTCGGTGGCGCTGTCGAAGGACGGTCCGGCGCTGATGCTGCATGGCGCCTATGGCGAGGTTCTGACCGGCGCCAGCAGTTCGGAACAGTCGGCCTGGAAGGAACTGCGTGCGCAGCTGCTGCGCTATGCCGGCATCCTGAAACCCTTCCTTTCGCGCCGCCCACCCGATCTCGCCGGCATGTCGCTGCTGGAGACCGCTTCGCTCGGCCAGACCGCGCTGGCGCTGAAGAAGCTCGGCAAGGAGGACATGCGCGACTTCCTGCGCGTGCTCTTGATGAACGTCGCCGACCTGCTCGACGAACAGCTCAGGGATGACAGGCTGAAAGGCCTGCTCGCCTTCGACGCGACGCTCGGCAGTCATCTCGGCCCGCGCTCGCCGACCTCGTTGCTCGGCCTTTACTATCGCCTCGCCGGCGAGACCGGCGGAGCGGCCGGTGCTCAGGTCCTGCCGCGAGGCGGCATGGGCGCCGTCATCGCCGCCATCCGCGCCTCGGCGGAAAAGACCGGCGTCACCATCCGCACATCGGCTGCCGCAGCCAAAATCATCGTCGAGAAAGGCCGCGCCATCGGCGTCGCGCTCGACACGGGCGAGGATCTGCGCGCCAGGACAATTGTCTCGGCCATCAATCCGGCGACCACCTTCCTCGACCTTGTCGGGCCACGCGAAATCGACACCGGCTTCCTCCGCAAGGTGAAAAACATCCGCATGAAAGGCGACGCCGCCAAGCTTCATCTGGCGCTCGACCGGCCGCCGCAGTTCACTGGCGCCGATGCCGCCGCTCACAAGGGACGGCTGGTCATCGCGCCCTCGCCCGATCATGTCGAGCGTGCCTTCAACCCATGCAAGTATGGCGAATTCTCACCCGAACCGGTGATGGAAATCACCCTGCCCAGCCTCGCCGATCCATCGCTCGCGCCTGATGGCGCCTGCGTTCTGTCGGCGGTGGTGCAATACGCGCCCTACGCGCTCAGGGAAGGCTGGGCTACCGGCAAGCCGAAATTCCTCGAGGTCGTCATGGCGCAGCTCGAGACCTACGCGCCCGGCGTCGGCAAGAGTGTCGTCCATGCCGAGCTTCTGACGCCGGCCGATATCGAGGCGCGCTACGGCATGCCCGGCGGCCACTGGCACCATGGCGAATTGCAGGCCGACCAGATGCTGGTCTCGCGGCCCATTTCAGGCTGGTCGGGCTACGATACGCCGCTCGAAGGGCTGTTCCTGGCCGGCGCCGGCTCGCACCCCGGCGGCGGTGTCTCCGGCGCTCCCGGCCTCAACGCCGCGCGACGCATCATTGCGATGAAGGGATAGGCCATGGCCCAGGCAACCAGGAAGAAGCCCGCTGCGAAGACAGAAGACGCGGCCGTTTCCGCCCGCATCGCCGCGCAATCCCATTTCCGCACGCTGCGCCTCGGCACGCCATTCCAGCCGCGCCTGGACGCGCTGGCAAAGACCCAGGACTGGTACAATTGGGCCGGCTACCGCGCGCCGCATTCGCTGTGGGACGAGGAGCTGGAATATTTCGCCATTCGCAGCCAGGCGGCTTTGTTCGACATCTCACCGATGACCAAATACCGGATAGAAGGGCCGGAAGCCGAAGCCTTCCTCGATCGCGTCACCTTGCGCGACGTCACCAAACTCAAACCCGGCCGCGTCCACTATACGGCGTGGTGCGACGACGAAGGTTTTGTCCTCGACGACGGCACACTGTTTCGCCTCTCGCCGACACGCTTTCGTCTCTGTTCGCAGGAGCGCCATCTGCCTTGGCTGCTCGACAGCGCAATCGGATTCGACGTGACTGTCGAGGAAGAGACCGAGGCTATCGCTGGGCTGGCACTGCAAGGGCCGACCTCCTTTGCCGTGCTGCGCGATGCGGGCTTTGCCGGCGTCGAGAAGCTCAAGGTTTTCGACCTTGCCGATTTCCCGCATGACGGCGCAACCGTCACCATCTCGCGCACCGGTTTCACCGGCGATCTCGGCTACGAACTGTTCATGCCGGCCGACAAGGCGCTGAGCCTGTGGGACCGGTTGATGGCGGCCGGCGAACTGCGCGGCATCCGGGCCATCGGCTACACCGCGCTCAACCGCGCGCGGCTGGAGGCCGGGCTGATCGTTGCCAATGCCGATTTCACGACCGCCGAGCACGCCATCCGCGCCGACCGCTTGCGCAGGCCTGACGAGATCGGCCTCGGCTTCATGATCGATCCGGAAAAGGGCCATTTCAACGGCCGCCGCGCCATCCTCGAGGCCCGCGCCAAGCGCAGGCTGCGCCACGTGCTGGTCGGGTTGGAGATCGAAGGCAACATCCCGGCCGAACACGCCATCGTCTATCACAAGAAGCATCAGGAGGTCGGCCTGGTCAGCGCCGCCATGTGGTCCCCAATGGCCAAGCGCAACATCGCCATCGCTTCGCTGGCGCGGCCCTATGGTGATACCGTCGTGGAAGACCTGTGGGTCGAGATCTACGCCATGCGCGAGCTGCAATATCAGAAGCTGATGAAACGGGCCAAGGTGGTGGCGCGGCCCTTCATCAAGCTCGATCGCCGCACCGCCAATCCGCCGGCGGATTTCTGACCATGGCCGACGACGCAGAGCTGGAGGCCGCAGAGCAGTGGGAGTTGGTCAACACGCCGCTCGGCGAAAAATGGTCCGGACGCACCCGCTATGCCGCCGCCATGTTCTTCTACAAGCGCGGCGAGATGAGCGCCGAGACACTCGAAGTCTACCGCATCTGCGCGCGGCTGGATTCCGAGAACCCGCTGCCGATCATCAGGGATCGCGGCGTCGGCAAGGATTGGCTGAAGCGCATGGACTTCGATCGGTAGCCTTCAGCCTATCGTGCGCTCGAGCATGCTCAGCCAGTTGCGGTAAGCGATCTTCTCGATCAGGGCACGGCCGAAGCCACGCGCGGCCAAGGCATCGATCAGCTTCGGCAGGCCGGCGACGTCGCCGATGACGGCCGGGATCATGGCGCCGTCGAAATCGGAGCCGAGGCCGACGCCGTCCTCACCCAGCGCCTGCAGCAGGGAATCGACATGACGCACCATGATGTCGAGGCTGGTGTCGGCATTCATGCGGCCGTCCTCGCGCAGGAAGCCGGTGGCGAAGTTGAGCCCGACCATGCCGCCGGACTCGCGTATGGCGCCGAGCTGCCAGTCGGTGAGATTGCGCGAATGGGTGCAGAGCGCATGCACGTTGGAGTGGGTGGCGACCAGCGGCGCGTCGCTGAGACCGGCGACGTCGCGAAAACCCTTCTCGTTGAGATGCGAGAGGTCGATCATGATCTTCAGCTCGTTGCAGGCCTTGACCAGCGCCTTGCCGGCATCGGTCAGCCCCGGGCCGGTATCCGGGGAGGACGGAAAGCGGAACGGCACGCCGTGGCCGAAGGCATTTGGCCGGCTCCAGACAATGCCGAGCGAGCGCAGGCCGGCGGCATGCAACACGTCGAGCATGGTCAGTTCGGGATCGATCGCCTCGACGCCCTCGATGTGGAACACCGCGGCGATCGTGCCTTTGGCCATAGCGTTTCGCACATCGCCGGCGGTGCGGCAGACGGCCAGAGCCCCGGCCCGCTCCAACCGGAACAGGATCGAGGCCATCGCGATCGTCGAGTTGAGCGCATCGGCGCGCGGCACCTCCGGCGGCAGCGGCTCGCTGTCGCTCGGCGCCAGGGGCACGGCGCTGCGCCTGGCTTTCTCGACCGGCGGCGGAAAGATCGCGAACATGCCGCCGGCAAAGCCGCCCGCCTTGGCGCGCGGCAGATCGATATGGCCGCCCGACTTGCCTTCGACGAACAGCTTTTCGACGTCCCTGTCCTTCGACTGATACAGCCTGAGCAGCGTATCGTTGTGGCCGTCGAAGACGGGGACGAGGTCGGTTTCGGTCATCGGGGGATCATTCGGTTCGTTTGTCGGCGCGGCGAGACATCATATCTAGGCAAGATATCTGGTCGCGGCAAATGACAAAGCCAACCGGCAGCGGGGACTGCCCCTTTATCCCCCCGCTGCAGCCTATCGAGGACGCGCCTGCGCCTCCTAGTGCTTCAGCACGTCTGCCCATTCCGCGTGGCGGCGGAACTGGGCGTTGGCGAACGGGCAAAGCGGGATGATCTTCTTGCCCGCCGCGCGCGCATCCTCGACGGCGCGGGTGACGAGCCGAAGCCCGGCGCCCTGGCCGCGAAACGCGTCCGGCACTTCGGTGTGGTCGATGATGATCTGGTGTTCGCCGATCTTGGTGAAGGTCATCTCGGCCTCGGCGCCGCCGGGTCCACGCAGCACGTAGCGACCCTTGGAGCCGCGGTCTTCCAGTTCGATTTCAGGCAGTTGGTCAGGCATGTCTAAACTCCCTAGGCGACCCTGGCGAAAAGCCGCCGGGCCGCTTCGATTTCATTTGGCCGCACCTCGTGCCCGCCTTCGTGCCATTCCACTGTGACATCGGCGCCGTCGGCACGCAAATAGGCCTCGAGCCGCGTCGTCAGGTTCGGCGGGCAGATCGGATCGCGCTTGCCGGCGGTCAGCAACATGTGACGGCCGGCGAGGCTGCCCTTCACCTCAGGCTCGAACGGGATCAGCGGATGCATCAGCACCGTGGCGTCGAACAGCGCGGGCTCGGCGAACACCACGGACGCCAGTATGTTGGCGCCGTTTGAATAGCCGAGGCCAAGCACCGCCGAGGGTTTCGCCGCCTCGACATGTGCCTTGACGAATTCAGCCATCTTGCTCGTCCCCCGCGCCAGGTCGTCCATGTCGTAGACGCCCTCGCCGGTGCGACGAAAGAAGCGTGCAGCGCCATACTCGGACACATCGCCGCGCGGCGAGATGATGGTGGCCTGGGGCACGAGATCGCGTCCCGGCGAGAGAAGCTGGCTCTCGTCGCCGCCGGTGCCGTGAAAGACGAAAAGCATGGGGCCGCCCGGCGAACCGGGCAGCACCTTGTGGATGTAAGCGTCCTTGCTCATGACCTCAGCCTTCCAGCTTCTGCAGATGCTGTTCGAGATAGGGCCGCAAATGCTGGTGCTGCGTCGGCAGCTTCAGCGCTTCGCCCAGATGCGCGGTGTCCTCATCCCTGTCGAAGCCCGGCTCGTTGGTGGCGACTTCGAACAGCACGCCGCCCGGCGTGCGGAAATAGATCGCCCAGAAGTAGTCACGGTCGATCACCGGCGTCACCCCATAGCCCGTGTCCATCAACGCCTTGCGCACTTCGAGCTGCTTGGCTCGGTTCTCGACGGCGAAGGCGACATGGTGGACGGAACCGGCGCCGAGATCGGCGAAGGCCGTGGTCGGCAGCGATTCGATATCGACGACATCGGCGCCATTGCCGTTCTTCACGGCGAGCCGCCTGACATTGCCTGACTTGTCGACTTCCTCGTAGCCCATGAATTTCAACAGTTCCTCGGTGGCGCCGCCATCCTTCAGCCTGAGCGAAACCGAGTGAAAGCCGCGGATCGCCTCGTCGGTCGGAATGCCGCCTTTGGCCCACGGCGCCCTGCCGTCGGCCTTGTCCTCGACAAGCGCGAAACCGTCGCCATCGGGGCCGGCAAACCTGAGCCGCTTCTCACCGAAACTCTCCTCGCGGGAAACGCCGCTCACGCCTTCGTCAGCAAAGCGCTTTTCCCAATAGGCGAGCGTGCCTTCCGGCACGGAGTAGACCGTGGTGCCGACTTCGCCGACCCCGGGACGGCCCTTGCCGATGTTGGGAAACGGAAAATAGGTCATCACCGAACCGGGGGTGCCGGCCTCGTCGCCATAATAGAGGTGGTAGACGTCGGGCGCGTCGAAATTGACGGTCTTCTTGACCCGACGCAGGCCGAGCTTGTGGGTGAAGAAGTCATTGTTCTGGCGGGCATCCCTGGCCATCGAGGTGACGTGATGCAGGCCCTTGATCTGGTCGAGCATTGTCTCGCTCCTTCCCTTGTTGTTTGTGCTGTCCACGCCAATATGAGGACACGACCGCTTGCGGCAAAGGCGCCAAACACAGAATGGACTGTGCTGTAAAAGTGAACGATGGAAAGAATTTTGTTCACCAATCGACTAACAGGGGTGGTCTTGCGCCCTTGCTGGAAATCGGTTCCATGAATGGCATTCGACGAGCCAGCGAAAGGTACAGCGAGTGACAGGAAAAGCCAGACGCCCGAACGTTCTCCTGATCACCTGCGACCAGTGGCGCGGCGACTGCCTGTCGTCTGCTGGCCATCCGGTGGTGAAGACGCCCAACGCCGATGCGCTGGCTGCGGAGGGCGTGCTGTTCAGGCAGCACTATGGCGGTGCGGCGCCGTGCTCTCCAGCCCGCGCGTGCCTCTACACCGGTCTCTACCAGATGAACAACCGCGTCTGCCGCAACGGCTCACCGCTGGACGCCCGTCACGGCAATATCGCGCAGCATGCGCGCAGCATCGGCTACGATCCGACGCTGTTCGGCTACACCGACGTGTCGCTCGATCCGCGCCCGCTGACGCCCCGCGACCCAAGGCTGAAAAGCTATGAAGGCGTGCTGCCCGGATTCACGGTGCGGCAATTGCTGCCGGAGCATCAGAAACAGTGGCTGTCCTGGCTGAAGCAGCAAGGCATCGATGCCAGCGCCGGATCTCCGGACATCCATCGCCCCGTAGGCGATGAAGACACCGCAGACGCAGTGACAGAGGCGCCGCCAATCTATTCGAAAGACCAGACGCCGGCGGCCTTCCTTGCCGGTGAGTTCATCCGCTGGCTCGGCGAACAGGAGCAGGCCATGCCCTGGTTCGCGCATCTCTCCTTCATCAGCCCGCACCCGCCCTTCATCGTACCGGAGCCCTACAACACGCTGTACGATCCGGCTGACGGCCCGGTCTTTCATCGCGCCGAGAGCTGGCGAGCCGAAGCCCAGAGCCATCCCTATATCGCCTATGATCTCAGCCGGCAGAGACGCGCGAAGTTCCGCCCCGGCGCGACGGGCAAGGTGCACGATTGGAGCGAGGACGATTTCCGCCGCATCCGGGCGATTTATTACGGCATGATCTCGGAGGTCGACGCACAACTCGGTCGGATATGGCAGGCGCTCAAGCTTTCAGGCGCGTGGGACGACACCATCATCGTTCTCACCTCGGACCATGCCGAGATGATGGGCGACCATTTCATGTTGGGCAAGGGCGGCTACTTCGACGGCAGCTACCACATCCCGTTGATCATCCGCGATCCGCGGCATGGCAAGGCTGCCGGCAGCACGGTGGATCGTTTCACCGAAGCGGTGGACATCCTGCCCACGCTTATAGATCTGCTTGGCGAGGCCCCCGAACCGCATCTCGACGGATGGTCGCTCAAACCATTCCTGAGCGGCGGAACCCCCGCCGTCTGGCGCGACGCCGCGCATTGGGAGTTCGATTTCCGCTCTATCGCCGACGGCGAGGCCGAGGCGCATTTCGGCATCGCTTCGCGCCAGTGCAACCTGGCTGTCATCCGCACAAACAAATTCAAATACGTGCATTTTGGCGGCGGCTTGCCACCTTTGCTTTTCAACGTCGAGACGGACCCTGGTGAACTGACCAACCTCGCCACCAGCCCCGCGCATCTGTCCATTCGTCTGGAATTCGCCGAGCGGCTGCTGGGCTGGCGAGCCGAGCACCTCGACCAGTCACTGGCGCTGGCGGAGTTGACGGAAACCGGCGTGGTGGGACATGTGAGTAAGGCAACAAGGGAGTAGGGCAGTAAGGCAGTATGTTTGGATATGCCGGCATCGACGCCGCACACCCTACTGCCCTACTGCCCTACTGCCCTACTGCCCTACTGCCCTACTGCCCTACTGCTCTACTTCACAATCAACCGCTGCTGGTCGCGCTTCTCGGCATAGCTGCCCTTGTCATAGGCGGGCTGCGCCTCGAGCTGTTCCTTGGTGAAGGACGTGTAGAGATACTTCTTGCCGTCCTTGTCGGTCATGAACTTCAGATTATCCAAGCCAACCGCCACTTCCTTCTCGCCAATGCCGAGAAAGCCTCCGACATTGACGATCACTGCATCGGTCTTCTTGTCGGATGTCAGCACGACATCGCCGATCTCCCCGACCTTGGCGTCATTGGCGCCATAGACCGTCGCGCCCTTCAGGTCTTCACCTCTGATTTCTCCCATCGGCATCTCGGTCAGCGTCGACTTGTCGATAGCTGCCGTCTTTGTCTGGTCAGGAGCGGTGGCCGCCGGTGCCTGGGCCGTCTTATCCGTTGGGGCCGCGGCAGGAGCCGTTGTCTCGGCCGGAGCTGTTGCCGCCGGCTCATTGGATGCCGTCGTCGCCGGCACCGGATCATAGGCTTTGCGGTTGAAATCAGGCTGCGCCTGCAGCTCTTCCTTGGTGGTCTGGGCCACCAGCCAGCGGTCGCCGTTCTTCTCGGCCCACTGAGCCTTGTTGAAATCATAGGTGACATTCTTGGCGCCGAGGCCAAGGAAGCCGCCAACGCCAATGACCAGGGATTGCGCCTTGCCCTCCTTGCTCAGCACGATGTCGTTGACGCTGCCGATGTTCTGCGCATCGTCGCCGGTGCCGTTGTAGACGGTCTCGCCAATGATGTTGGTGGCAAGATTGCCATCAGCACGCTTCACAGGCTCGGCCGGAACGGCGGCAGGCGCTTGCGCGGTATCCGTGGCCGCGGGTGCCGTGGGCGCTGCAGCATCCGTCGAAGCGGCAGGTGCCGGCGCGGGCCCATAAGGCTTGCTGTCGAATTCCGCATGCGCCGTCAGTTCATCCTTGCTTGTCTGGGCAACCAGCCAGCGGTCGCCGTTCTTCTCGGCCCATTGCAGCTTGTCGTAATCGAAGGCGACATTCTTCGCCCCGACGCCCAGAAAGCCGCCGACGCCGATGACGACGGATTTGGCCATGCCGTCCTTGTCGAAGACGACATCGGTCACCTTGCCGATGTTCTCGGCATCGTCGCCGGTGCCGTTATAGACGGATTCGCCGATGATGTTGGTGACGATGCTGCCTTCGGCGCGTTGCACCGGAGCGGCTACGGCCGGCTCCTGAACGGCAGGGGCGTCGGCGGGAGCCGGAGTCGTCGCGGTCTGCGCGAAGGCGCCCGTCGCGATCAGCGTTGCGAGTGCGGTCGTGGCTAAGAGGGTGCGGATCATGATGGTCTCTCCTGACGTGTGATTTCGTGCGCGCCGCGTCCGGTTGGACCGTTCTCGGAAAGGTCCGGCGCGGCATCTCTACGGGTTCACAACGTCGTGACCATGCTGTTGTTCCGACAAAATTGGCGTGGATTTCGCGGACGGGAAAACACGGAGCAGTTGCACGGTGACGGGAGAACACGCCAGCAATAGCACCGCCCCGACGGAACCTTTCCCGCACTGCTACGTTTCAGCCTGCGGCTGGTTTCCTCCGGCCGTTTTGGACTGACACAACGGAGCGGGGCATGAAATTTGCAGCGGTGCTGAACCGGGATGGCGGCACCTTGCGCACCACCGACCTCGCCGCCTTCTCCGACAGGATGCGTCAGACGCTGGAAGCCGCGGGACATTCCTTGAGCATCGATGTGGTCGCCGGCAAGGACGTGGTGGAGGGTCTCGACAACGCTGCCTCGCGCCGCACCGTCGATGTGGTGCTGGCGGGTGGCGGCGACGGAACCATTTCAGCGGCGGCCGCGAGGCTGATGGACAAGAAAAAGGCGCTTGCCATCTTGCCGGCTGGCACCATGAATTTGTTCGCGCGCGGTCTGGGAATCCCGCAATCCCTCGATGCGGCATTGAAATCCTTCGCCGACGGCGAGATCATCGCCGTCGACATGGCCACCGCCAACGGCCGGCCCTTCGTTCATCAATTCTCGATCGGCATGCATGCCAGGATGGTGCAATTGCGCCAGGGAATGGAATTCGGCTCGCGCCTGGGCAAGATCCGGGCTTCGGCCAAGGCGGCATGGGCGACAATCAACAACCCTCCGGCGATGAACGTCACGCTTGCTATAGGCAAGGCCGAGATGACGGCGCGCATCTCGGGCATCGGCGTCACCAACAATCTGTTCGGCGAAGGCCACTTGCCCTATGCGGACAACCCTGCAGGTGGCGTGCTCGGCATCTATGTCACGGTGGCGCAGCAGCGCGCCGAACTGGTGAAATTCCTCTTCAATGTGGCGTGCGGCAGATGGCGCGACAATGAGCATGTGGAAATCCATCAGGCTGACCGAACCGTCCTGAAGATCCATTCCGGCAGCAGGAAGTTCCGAGCCGTCATGGATGGCGAACTGGTCAGGCTCGAGCGTGAGACGACGATCGAAATCCGGCCCGGCGCGCTGAATGTCCTGGTGCCGGCCAGCATCGCGCAAGCAAAGGCTGCCTGATGCGATCTCCAACGATGACGGCCGATAATCTAGCCACTCGGAGCGCTTCCTTGCTGCGTCGCCGGTGTCTTGGCCACCTCGCCATAGATTTCGGCGATACCCCAGGCCGCGAAGGCAAGAAGCAGCGCGGCGATCAGGATGCGCAGGCCGTGCCAGCCCCATCGCCCCTGCCGCGCTTTGTCCTGAGGAATGATCTTGGGCATGGCCGGTCCTTGTTTCGTTTTGCGCCTGGCGCACTCCGCAAATCACGGTCGGGTAACGGTTCCTCGTTAGGATGGTTCCGGGAGGCCTGCTTGGCAGGCCGATCGGCAGGACGGCGAAGACCGTCACGGGCATTTGGGGATTGGGGTGGATAGCAAGGCGGAAATAGGGGCAAGCCTGCCGGCCGAGGTGTCGCTCGCGGTCAATGCCGAGGACCGGCTGGCCGTGCTGCACGGGCTGGAGATGCTGGATACGGCGGCCGACCCGGATTTCGACCGCATCACCAGCCTTGCCGCGGCCGTGATGCAGGCGCCGACGGCCCTCGTCACGCTCGTCGATATCGAGCGGCAATGGTTCAAGTCGTGCTTCGGTCTCGATGAGAGCGAAACCGCGACCGGCATTTCCTTCTGCGCCCATGCCATCGCTGCCGGCGACGAGCCCATGGTGGTGACGGACGCGACGACGGACCCGCGCTTCAAAACCAACCCGCTGGTCACCGGCAAGCATCATGTGCGCTTCTATGCCGGCGCACCGATGGTGGTGGCGGGCGCCAGGATCGGCACGCTGTGCGTGCTCGACCGCAAGCCGCATGCCTTTCCATCGCAGGCCAAGCTCGATCAGTTGAAGACGCTGGCCGGCCTTGCCGCCAGCCTGTTCACCTTGAAGGACGCGACACGCAGCGGCGCCATCGCCGAGGCAGCCCTGGCGCGCGAGGAAAAGCGCCGCGCCATTGCGCTTGATGCGGCTTCGCTCGCCAGCTGGGCCTGGGATATTCGCGCCGACATGATCGAATGCGACGTTCGGCTGTCGGAACTGTTCAACCTGCCGCGCTCGACCCGGCTGCGGGCGCGCGACATCCTGACCGCCATCGATCCGCGCGACGTCTACCAGACCGAAACCCGCTTTCGCGATGCCCTGTCCGGCAGCGACGACTATTTCGGCGAATACCGGGTGAAGGACTTTCATCCGCCGCGCTGGGTGGCCACGCGCGGCCGCGTCATCGAGCGCGACGGCGACGGCAAGCCGACGCTGATCTTCGGCGTCAACTACGACATTTCCGAACGCAAGCTCGGCGAGGAGCGGCAAAGGCTTCTGCTGCGCGAGCTCAACCATCGCGTCAAGAACACGCTGGCGACCGTGCAGGCGCTGGCGACGCAGACCGTGCGTCATGCCCGCCAGCCCAGCGAATTCCTCGACGCTTTCGGCGCCCGGCTTCAGGCGCTGGGCATCGCCCACAACCTCTTGTCCGACCGCGAGTGGCGCGGCATCGGCATTCGCGAACTCGTGCAGATCGAGATCAGGCCCTTTGATACCGCAGACCAGCCGCGCATCGCGATTTCCGGCGCCGATCTCTTGCTGTCGCCCGACCAGGCGGTCGGCCTGGGGCTGATCCTGCACGAACTGGCGAGCAACGCGCTGCAATATGGATCGCTGTCGATTGCATCGGGCAAGGTCGATCTCGACTGGAAGGCACAAGGCAGGAAGGGCAACCGACGCCTGGTGCTGACCTGGCGCGAAAGCGGCGGTCCTGAAGTCGCGCCGCCGGAGCGCCACGGCTTCGGCTCGATCCTCATCCGCCGCAGCCTGGCCAAGGTCATTTCAAGCGAAGTGACCCACGAATTCCGGCTGGAAGGCGTCTTCGCCGAAATATCGATGCCACTCGAAGATCTGTCCAAATGACGGATCTTTGATCCCAGGGCGGGGGCGCCGGAGCTATTTCCCCTCGCCGGCATCCGGATCGTCGGGCTTCACGTTCTCGCGGTAGATGGCATAGGCGGCGAGTGCCACGGCCGGCCCCAGAATGACACCGAGGCCACCTTTTCCCTTGAGCAAGGTCGGCAGCACGGCGAGTGCCGCCGTGATGCCGATCGCCTTCATGTCGGCGCTGCGCCGCCTTGCCTCCCGGCGGGCACGGCTACCGGACATCAACCGATGGATCAGAAGAACGAGACCGGCGATCACCAGGAAACCGACACCGAAACCAAGTGCTGTCGCAAGCGATCCATAGCGGGCCGCGGCCCAGATATAGGCTGCCCCGACCAGGAAGCCGAGACCGCAGAATGCCGCCAAAGCGGCAATCGCATAGATGATGGCCGCCGTACGTGCGCGACGTATGGCGGCCACGGCTTCACCCGAGGCGAAACCCGAGAGCAGGGATGCCAACAGTCCCATCTGGGCGGAACTAGCGACGCGCGAGCAGCGCGAAGAGGAAGCCGACGCCGGCGGCGATGGCCAGCGACGTCACCGGCTTCTCGCGGACATTCGCCAGCAACTGCGCCTCGATGTCCTTGGCGCTGCCGCGCAGACTGTCAAACGCGGCCTCGCCCTGTGCGCGCAATTGCTCGACGCCCTCGGTGGCCGCGCGGCGGGCAGTGCCATAGCCATGTTCACCGGTCTTGGCCAACTGCTTGGTGAGCTTGTCGATATCGGCCTTCAGCTGCCTGATGTCGGCTTCGAGGTCCGAATTCGCCCGCGCGTCGTTGGCGGTCTTTCCTGCGGCGGTTGCCATTGCTTAACTCCTTGTGATTGCTCGATTTCAAACGCGCCTTGCGTCTCAAGGTTCCGGCATCGGGACAAACTAGAGCAACTCCAGGAGAAGTGTGAAACGGTTTTCCCGGGAAAAGTAGGTAGCACTTCCCTTGGGAGTTGCGTCAAAACAAAGAGATAGCCGAAAACACGTACGTACGCACCAATCGCCTATGTCGAGAGGCGCTTTCGTCAGATCAGGGGGCGACGTCCCTCGCCCAGCCCTTCCCAGCCGGCGAGTTGCTTGAGGCCTTCCGCATCGACAACCTCGCAACCACCATCCCGCCAGAGGACCAGGTTGCGGTCCATCAGTTTGCGGATCGTCTTGTTGGTATGAACCAGCGAAAGGCCAAGCGTGTCGGCGATATGTTGTTGCGTGATCGGAATCTGGATCGATTGCTTGCCGTTCAGCCCCACGACCTTGGCGCGGCTGCCGATGAAGGCAATCAGATAGGCGGCGCGCTCGATCGCGCTGCGGCGGCCGACACTGAGCAGGTTCTCATCCAGCATGCGTTCTTCGCGCGACGCGATCCAGGTGATGTCATAGGCGAGACCAGGATGGTTGCGGTAGAGCTCGTGCAGACTGTCGCGCTCGAAGACGCAAAGCAGCATTGGCGACAGGGCTTCGACGGAATGCTGCATTTCCCCCATGACGCTGCCTTGCAGGCCGATGAGATCGCCAGGCATGAGATAGTTGAGGATCTGCCGGCGGCCGTCCGGCAACAGCTTGTAGCGGAAAGCCCAGCCGGACAGCACGGTGTAGAGATGGGCGCTGTGGCTGCCTTCCACCAGGACCGTGGCGCCCTTGTCGACCGCCAGTTCCCCCTTCTTGAAGGTGCTGATGAAGGCCAGTTCCTGCTTTTCGAACTCTCTGAAAACCGGCAATGGCCGCAAAGGACATTTCTCGCAAGGATGCTGTCGGCTGGATAAGGCGCGCCCATTCTGGCCTGGCATTTCGACCCCTCTTCGAAAGCCTGCCGGTCAGCAGGCATTTTTAAACGTTTTGCCGGGTCGGGAGTTCCGGAGTAGAAGGCATGTCTTTTTTAAATGACAGCACGCCGAATTGCGATCATGACTCCCGGCGTTTCAAGGAGCGATTGCCCGTGCCCCATTTGCTTGACGGATTGCGAATTCTTGTCCTGGAGGACGAATTCCTCATCGCCATGGATGTCGAGCAGCTCTGCCGCGACCACGGGGCCGGCGAGGTGGTGGTTGCCCGCGACCTGGCCGAGATCGATGGCGGAAAGGTCGCAACGCAATTCGACGCGGCCATCGTCGATCTGATGCTGGGCGGCACCTCGACGCTCGAATTCGCCGCCGGCCTGCGTGAAACAGGCGTGCCTTTCGTGTTCGCCTCCGGCTATTCCGATGCGGACGAGATCAAGGCATCCTTTCCAGGCGTGAGGCTGGTCACCAAACCCTATTCAGGCGAGGATCTCGTCGAAGCGGTGGCGATGGCCTATGGACGCGGCTCTCCGGGGTGAACTGAGATCGATCCGAGTCAGGGACCCGGATCCACGTCAATGCGCCGCTGTCCCCGTCACCTGGGCCGAGATCGCATCGGGACCATATTCGTCCTCGCCGGAAATCTTGAGAATCTCCTGCAGGCGCGTACGTGCCCTGCTGACGCGGCTCTTGATCGTTCCGACCGCGCAACCGCAGATTTCGGCGGCTTCTTCATAGGAGAAGCCCGATGCGCCGATGAGAATGATGGCCTCGCGCTGGTCTTCCGGCAACTGCTCGAGAGCGCCACGAAAATCCTTGAGATCGAGCTGGCCGTGCTGGGCCGGATGCACCGCGAGCCTCGCCGTCATGATGCCGTCGCTGTCCTGCACCTCGCGGCCGCGTTTGCGCATCTGCGAATAGAATTCATTGCGCAGGATGGTGAAAAGCCATGCCTTGAGGTTGGTGCCGGGCTGGAAGCTCTCATGCTTGTCCCAGGCCTTGACCAGTGTCTCCTGAACGAGGTCGTCGGCCTTGTCGGCATTCTGCGTCAACGACACGGCAAAGGCCCGCAAGCTCGGGATTGCCCCAAGCAGATCGGTCTTGAAGCCTTGGGAGACCGCTGCCATGACTCAGTCCTTCTTCTGTGCGGGTTCGGCCTGTTCCAACTGGCTGAGCAGTTGGGAAAAGCGATCCGGCACATCGTCGGAGACCAGCTCGTCATAATATTGTTTGAGTTTGCGTCCGATTTCGGAGTTCGGCCCGAGCGGGTCGCCGACACCGTTCCGGCGCCTGCCCTCGGCGCCAGCCAAAATATCTTTCGTCATGTCCTTCATTTCGCCCTTATATTCCCAGCACTAGGCCGCTCTGACTCAACTCAACACAAGGCAAGCGGCACCCTCGTCTGGTTGCCCATCCCCACATCAAACGCCGTTCCCGCCTTTTCGTTCCATATCGGCTGGAACTTTCTGAGAAAACCCGCGTTGTATTAGCGGGGCTTGCAATCAGCTTGACCTGTAACCAAGCAATCGCGTCACACTGAGGGAGACGTCTTATCATGAGTTTATCCGCCACCATCGCGCCGCACCTGCCGTTCCTGCGCCGCTTCTCGCGCGCTGTCTCGGGATCGCAAGAGAGCGGCGACGCGCTGGTCGCTGCGATGCTTGAGGCCATCATCGCCGATGTCGACATCTTCCCCGAGGCATCGAGCGACCGTATCGCCCTCTACAAGGTTTTCGCCAAACTCTTCACGTCCGTCGCCATCCGCGTGCCGCAGGAGCAGGCTCAATCGGCGTGGGAACAGCGCGCCGCCGCCAATCTCAACGCCATCGCGCCCCTGCCGCGCCAGGCCTTCCTGCTGGTTGCCGTCGAAGGTTTCAGCGAGGACGAGGCGGCCGAGATCCTCGACGTCGGCGACCAGCAGTTCTCCGAGCTGCTTGCCCAGGCAAGCAACGAGATTTCCCGCCAGGTGGCGACCGATGTGCTCATCATCGAGGACGAACCGCTGATCGCCATGGACATAGAGGAGATGGTCGAGAGCCTCGGTCATCGTGTCGTTGGAACGGCGCGCACGCACGCCGAAGCGGTGACGATGTTCGGCAAGACGCGACCGAAGATGGTGCTGGCCGACATCCAGCTCGCCGACGGAAGTTCGGGCATCGAGGCGGTCAACGAGATCCTGTCGTCAACTTCGGTGCCGGTAATCTTCATCACTGCTTTTCCCGAACGCCTCCTGACCGGCGAACGCCCTGAACCGGCCTTCCTGGTGACCAAGCCGTTCAATCCCGACATGGTCAAGGCACTGATCAGCCAGGCGCTGTTCTTCGACCGTCAGGCCAAGGCCGCCGCGTAGGGCTGCTGCCTTTCCAGCCTGAAAGGCCGAACCCAAAGGCCGCCCGATGCAATGCGCCGGGCGGCCTTTTGGCAACCGGAGCCATCCGTCGCGAATTTTGAGGCGCTTTGCCTCTAACGGTTTGCAAGCATCGCCTTTTTCGGCAAAGGGTGGAACAAACCGCACCCACCCACGTTTTCCCTGCAGCATTCGGAAGGAGATGAACCATGCTTTACTGGGCGCTCGTATTTCTCGTCGTGGCGATCATTGCCGGCGCGCTTGGTTTCGGCGGCATCGCCGGCACATCCGCTGGCATAGCGCAGATATTGTTCTTCATCTTTCTCGCCTTCCTGGTCATTTCGCTACTGGCCGGCCTGTTCAAACGGGCGTGAGGGCGAATCCTACTCGAGCGAACACTGGAAGCCGCACCCCTCAAACGGTTTCCAGCCACCGCCGGACGGTGTCCTTCAAACAGACACCGTCCGGCGGACCGTTTTAGGGGACGGATTCCGCGGAAATTTCATTGGGAACCCATTTCGCAGTGAGCCGTTCAGCCTGAGTTGGGTGGACAGATCAACCGATGCGTTCCAAGACTGCAGATAGGACGGACGGCGCACGGAGCGAGGAAGTCATCGCCCTGCATCCGGCGGAAAGTGGCATGCAGCTAGGCCGGGCTCTTCTCCACGCGCTGCACAATGCCGGCATTTCCGTCCTCTATCAGGATCGCGAGTTGAAAACCGTCTGGGCCCGCAACATGCGCGCGCCCTGGATTTCGGACAATTCCGACGGCAATGGCATCCTGCCGACAGCGCAGGCCGACCGCATCAGCACCGCCAAGCGCGATGTGGTCGCCACAGGCAACCCAGAGCGCCTTGAAATCAGTGTTCCGGTCGAAAACGGCGTCCGCTGGTTTCAGGTTTGGATCGATGCCGACCGGGGCGACGCCGGCGACGTGCAAGGTGTCGTCACCACCATGGTAGAAACGACGGAGCAGAAGCGGCGTGAACAGACGCTGACATCATTGCTTCGCGAGGTCAGCCACCGCTCGAAGAATCTCCTGGCGATCATCCAGAGCATCGCGACCCAGACCGGCCGCTACTCAGACGGCATCGGCGACTTCCTCACGCGCTTTCGGGGCCGGCTGCAGTCGCTCTCCTCCTCGCAGGATCTGGTGACATCCTCCAACTGGCGAGGTGCGGCCCTTCATGAACTGGTGACGAGCCAGGTCGGTCGCTATGGGACGAACACATCGCACAGCCTTCGTCTGCGGGGCGCCAACCCCTATCTCAATCCCAATGCCGCGCTGCATATCGGCCTGGCGATGCATGAGCTTGCCGTCAACTCGGTCAGCTATGGCGCCCTGTCCCGGCCGGATGGATTCGTCGAAGTGACCGCCAATCTCAACGCCGCCGCCACTGGCGAGGTTGCCCTGTCGCTGACATGGGCCGAAGCCATTGGAACCAATGGCGGTCGGGGGAGCCAAAAGCGTTTCGGCAGCGTCGCGCTCGAGCGGGTGGTGCCGGCCTCCCTGAGCGGAACCGCAAGCCTCGACATCGCGGACGGTCGCCTCGAATACCGTCTTGTCGTCCCGCACAGCAATTTCGAGACGCAGTGAGCAGCTATCCCTCTGATTTAGAGGCGGATTCATATCTTAGGTGGATCCCGCCTGACATCATCCGGCTCCGGCTGCAAGCAAAGATCCTTAACCGGCTGTTCACCATAGGAGCGGATGCTGTTTTACCCAGATACCGCTGCAATCCGCCAAGTCGCGGTACGGTGTGGGAGGAATGCTTGACGGTCGCCGACATGAACAGACTGGAACAGGCCGCCCGTGTTTCGATGGGCGAATTCCATGATCCAGAAGCATCCGCGGAACCGCTTACCTCGCCGCGTCACACATTGCTGTGGGGCATCGTCCTGGCGGCGGCCTCGACCATTCTCCTCGTCGCGCTGTTCCAGCTGACCTGACCGAAATCCCCTGCTGGCGAGAGTGCGTGCCGTCAACCGCTTGCAGCGCCGGCATTATTCGCATGCCCCCCCGACCGCTCAGGAACTTTTGACCGTAATGGGCCGTTGTTGTGGCGAGAGGACATGTCGCCATGGAACACATCGCCGCATTGTTGCTTGTCATCGGCTGCAGCAACTCGATGACCGATTGTCG
Organism: Mesorhizobium sp. 113-3-3; assembly: GCF_016756495.1. Taxonomy (NCBI): domain Bacteria; kingdom Pseudomonadati; phylum Pseudomonadota; class Alphaproteobacteria; order Hyphomicrobiales; family Phyllobacteriaceae; genus Mesorhizobium; species Mesorhizobium sp. 113-3-3. The sequence goes on along the minus strand of NZ_AP023243.1, from coordinate 1,546,537 downwards.
CGAGTTGCAGGTGCCCGTGAGCATTTTCGAAACCGCCGACGAATGCACCGCCGAACGCCCCTTTGCCATGGGCGACGTGCAGGGACAGGCGCAGCATATCGTCGCCAGATGCCTTGCTGTCGATCCCGCGCTTGAGGATGACTACGATCAGGTCGTCTGGAATGTGCGTCCCGACGGCAGCCTCGACGCCTCTCTTGCCATTTCCAGCCTCGTCATGGCATCGAATGCAACGCGCCCAGAAAAGGACTACCTTAGCCAACAATAAATTGGAGCAGCAAAGGCCGTTATTTCGTGCTAAATGGCTGCTGGAGCTTACCAAAGTGTGGACACAAAGTGAGGAGTGACTCTATGCGGAAGATGATTATTGCCATGGTTGCGGTCGCCGCTCTCAGCGGCTGCACCTCGACCGAACAGGACGTGGTTGGCGGCGGCTTGATTGGCGCCGGTATCGGCGGTCTGGTCGGCGGCGGCAAGGGCGCGCTGATCGGTGCGGCCGTCGGTGCCGGTTCCGGCCTGCTGGTGCGCAACCTGCGCAATGGCTATTGCCAGTATCGCGATCATCGCGGCCGGATCTACACGGCGCGCTGCAACTGATTCGGCGATAGTCGAAACTTCGATCCGGAGGCCGGTCCGCCGGCCTCCGGATTTTGCACGTATGGGCGTGCCCTGTCAGCCTGACTGTTCGCCGTCAGCCTGTCAGCGGAATTCTGATTTCCACCTTCAGACCATCGGCCTGAAAATCGCGCTTGATCGTGCCGCGCAGTTCGCGCGTGACGTTGAGGTCGATCAGCTTGGTGCCGAATCCGGTCTCGACCGGCGCCTCGACTTTTTTCTTCCCGGCCTCCAGCCAGTGCAGCGCCAGCGTCCGTTCCCGCCCGCGCCCTTCCACCGACCATTCGACCTTGAGCGCCCAGTCGCTCCTGAGCGAATTGGCGGAATTGCCGGCTTCGCCATATTTCAGCGCATTGGTCGCCAGCTCGTGGAAGGTCAGGCCGAGCGCCTGCGTCGTGGTCTCGTCGAGCAGCACCTCCGGTCCCGACAGCAACCCCTCGGGCAGATCCTTGCCGAACACCTGGCCAAGCTCGATGCGCAGCAGGTCGGCGAGATCGGCTTTCTGCCAGCGCGAGCGCGTCAGCATGTCCTGGGACGCCGCCATCGCCTGCAGCCTGGCCGAAAAAGACGCCGAAAACTCGTTGACGTCCGTCGCCCGCGACGCCGTCTGCCGCGCTATCGCCAGCACTCTTGTGATCGAATTCTTGATGCGATGCTTCATCTCCTGCAGCATCAGGTCTTTTTCGAGCAGGCTTTTTTCGGTCGTCTCGTGCAGGCGTGACGCCGCCTCATAGGCTCGCTCCTGGTAACGCGCCACCAGTGCGATGGCGCCCGCCGCGAGCAGGCCAAACAGCCCCAGCATCACCGGGATGGCGCGCGACGACGGCTGCGAGAAGGCGCTGGTCGGCCGGAACAGCACCGTCCATGGGCGGCCGGCCACCGTGATCTTGCGGGTGACGAGCAGCCGATCGCCAAAGGCCGAGGCAGGAGGCGTCTCCGACCGGAACAAGAGATTGCCGCTGTCCGCCGCGCCGTCATAGATCTCGGTGTTGACCGGCAGCAACGGCGCGCGGCTGAGTGCGATCTGGAACAGGTCGCGGGCCCGGAAGGCGGCGTAGAGAAAGCCCGCGGTCGAGGATCGCGATGCGTTGATGACCTCCGGCGCAGTCTCGACGTTGAGCCGCACGAAGACGAGGAAGCCGGGGAAGGTCTGCGTGGCACCCGTGCCCTGGCCCAGCTGCACCAGCCCGCTCGCGTGCTGCTGGTCATCGGCCATCGCCTGCTCGATCGCCGCGCGCCGCGCCGGTTCGCTGAACATGTCATAACCGATGCTGGCCTGGTTGGACGGATCCAGCGGCTCGAAGAGCACGATGGGCGCGCGCCAGGGCTGCGTGGTTCCAGGATAGATCGGATGGCTGACGCCAAAATCGTGGAGGATGTCGCGTTCGAGCGCCGCCTCGTCACCCGTCTTGACCAGCCCGAGGAACCCGATGCCGCGCAGGCCGGCGAAATTGTTGTCGACATCCAGCGCGTTGAAGAACGCCTTGAACTCTGTCTGCGAGATATCGCCATTGCGGGCGTCGAACAGGGCCTGAGTCGACCGCAGCAGCGACAGATGCAGGTCGATGCGGCTCTCGATCCGGTTGAGGGCATCGTCGGCGGCCGCTTCGAACTTGATGCGGGAGGCCTCCTGCGTCGCGAAATAGGCGAATCCCGCCATGGTCATGCTGATCAGCGCAACAGCGATGAACGCGACGATTGGAAAAAGCTTCTTCAACGGATGATGCGGCCCATGAGCAATACCGGACCTTTATGGGCAAGTCGTCAGGCCAACACAATGGCAAGGCCAAGCCATCGCGATCACTGGCATATCACGTGGGCGGCAACCGGCCATGCCGGTCAAGCCGATACCGGGCCGCCGGCGCGGGGCCTCAGGCGGCGATTTTCAGCGCGCCAGGCCCGGGAATGGCGCCCGGAGGACATTTGCCCAGGATGATCATGCCGAGCACCTCGTCCTGGGTGACATCGGTGGTGCGCGCAGTGCCGACGACCTGGCCGTTCTTCATCACGCAGACCCGGTCGGCCAGTTCGAACACATCGTGGATGTCGTGGCTGATCAGGAAGATGCCGATGCCATCGGATTTGAGCTGCTTGACCAGTTCTCCCACCTGCGCCGTCTCCTGCGGACCAAGGGCAGCCGTCGGCTCGTCCATGATCAGGATGCGGGCGTTGAACAGGATCGCGCGCGCGATCGCCACCGACTGCCGCTGGCCGCCCGACAGCTTGATCACCGGCTCCTTGAAGCGCTGGAAGCGCGGATTGAGCCGCCCCATCACCTTGCGCGCCTCGGCCTCCATGGCAACGTCGTCGAGCGTGCCCCAGCCGGTCATCAGCTCGCGGCCGAGGAACAGATTGGCGGCGGCGTCGACATTGTCGGCCAAAGCGAGCGTCTGGTAGATAGTCTCGATGCCGTATTTCTTGGCGTCGCGCGGGTTGGAGATCGAAGCCTCCTCGCCATTGACGAAGATCTGGCCGGCATCGCGCTTGTAGGCGCCGGACAGGATCTTGATCAGCGTCGATTTGCCGGCGCCGTTGTGGCCGAGCAGCGCCACGACCTCACCGGGGAAAAGATCGATCGAGGCATCGTCGACGGCGCGGATGCCGCCGAAGGCGATCGAGATGTTGCGCATGTCGATCAGCGGCGTGCCCGCGGCGGCATTTGTTGGGGCAGTTGCGGGAGCGATTTTGTCGGTCATGATCGTTTCTCCCCCTAAACCCGCTTGCGATAGACGGTGTCGAGCCACACGGCGATGACCAGCACGGCGCCGACGACGATGCTCTGCAGCGGCGAGTCGATGCCGAGCAGCACCATGCCCGACTGCAATGACTGCATCAGAAGCGCGCCCAGCATGGCGCCCATCACCGTGCCGGCGCCGCCGGCGAGCGACGTGCCGCCGATGACGGCGGCGGCGATGACCAGGAGTTCGTCCAGCGTGCCCAGCGCATTGGTCGACGCGTTGAGGCGTGCCGACGAGATCGCGGCGCTGATCGCGGCCAGCACGCCCATGATCATGAACACCTTCATGGTCACCCAGCGCGTGTTGATGCCGGCAAGTTCAGCCGCCTCCGGATTGCCGCCAATGGCAAAGACATAGCGGCCGAAACGCGTGCGCTTGGTGATGAAGGTCATGATGATGCCCACGGCCACCGCCATCAGCACCGGTATGGCAATGCCATGCGCGATGTACAGCCCGCCTTCGGGAACGGTGATGCCGTTCTGCTGGGCGTACTGGCGCACGATGCCGATCGGCCATGGATAGGAATTGGCGATCCAGACCGCGCCAAGGATAGCGGCGCAGGCAACCACGCCAAGCAAGGTCTCGGCCCAGACGGGGCGCAGCGGAAAGTGGAACCGCTTGCGCTGCGACCTGCCGTTGAGCAGCATGAAGGCGACCGCCACGCAGGCGACGACACCGACGATCCAGCTGGCGGTGGCGCCGATCGAGCCGCGTGGTCCGCCGCCCATCAGCTGGAAGGTTGTGTCGAGCGGCGCGACCGTGCGCCCGCTGGTGATCAGCCATGCCATGCCGCGCCAGACGAGCAGGCCGCCCAGCGTCACGATGAAGGCCGGAACCTCCATATAGGCGATGATGAAGCCCTGGAATGCGCCGATCAGGAGACCGAGCGCCACGCCGGCGGCCAGCGCGATGATCCAGAGCCAGGGATTTCCAAGCTGGAAACCGACGACGCGGATGAGGAATTCGGCCTGCGCCACGCCCATGATCATGCCGATCACGCCTTCGACGGATCCGACCGAGAGGTCGATGTTGCGCATGACGATGACCAGCACCATACCGGTCGCCATGATCGCGACCGACGAGGTCTGCACCGACAGGTTCCACAGATTGCGCGGCGTCAGGAAAAGCCCGCCCGACAGGACATGGATGCCGACCCAGATGATCAACAGCGCGCCGACCATGCCGAGCATGCGCGTGTCGAGTTCGGTCGCCTTGAGGAACCGCCCAACGGCGCTGAGTTCGGATGCACGCGCCCTGTCCGCTGCAGTGCTGCCGACCGGTTGATTAGAGGTCGTGTCGGTCATGCTATCCTCCCACCGGTTTACCGTCTGGCGCGGGTGCCGGAACATGGATGCTATTTGCTTTCCGCGGTCATTTGAAGCGGGAAGCCCTTGGGAAAACGCCGCGGCTTTTGGGCCGCGGCGTCGATGTCGAACAATCTTGCGCCGTTTAGTTGCAGGCGGCGACGCTGCCGGCGGCGACGCCCGCGCAGACTTCGTCCTTCTTGATCCAGCCGGCGTCGATGACGACGTTGAGATTGTCCTTGGTGATGGCGACCGGGGTCAGGAACAGCGACTTGACGGTGTTGCCGCCAGGCGTCGTGAAGTCCTTCACACCGGCGATGTCGGTCATCTTCTTGCCGTCGGCCAGCTGCGAGGCGATCTCGGCGGCATTCTTGCCGAGTTCGCGCGCGTCCTTCCACACCGACACGGTCTGGGTGCCGAGCGCGATGCGGTTCAGCGCGGCATGGTCGCCGTCCTGGCCCGAAACCGGCACGGTGCCGGCAAGACCCTGCGCCGTCAGCGCCGCGACGACGCCGCCGGCGGTGCCGTCATTGGCCGCGACCACCGCGTCGACCTTGTTGTCGTTGGCGGTCAGGAACTGCTCCATGTTCTTCTGGGCGTTGGCGGGCAGCCAGCCGTCCGTATAGGCCTCGCCGACATTCTTGATCTTGCCGCTGTCGATGGCAGCCTTCAGCACTTCCATCGAGCCCGCGAACAGGAAGTCGGCATTCGGATCGGCGCCCGAGCCCTTGATGAAGACATAGTTGCCTTCCGGCTTGGCCTTGAACACCGCGCTCGCCTGCAGGCGACCGACTTCCTTGTTGTCGAAGGTCAGGTAGAAGACGTCCTTGTTCTCGATCAGGCGGTCATAGCCGACGACCGGAATGCCTTCGTCCAGCGCCTTCTGCACGGCCGGGCCGATGGCCGAGGCATCCTGCGCCAGGATGATCAGCGAATTGGCGCCCTGCGAGATCAGGCTTTCGACATCGGTGAGCTGCTTTCCGGGATTGGACTGCGCGTCAGCGGAAATGTACTTGTCGCCGGCGGCCTCGATGGCCTTCTTCATGGCGGCCTCGTCGGTCTTCCAGCGCTCTTCCTGGAAGTTGGACCACGAAACGCCGATGACCTTGTCCTTCGCCTGCGCGACCGACGCAAGCGTCAGCGACATGGCGACACCCGCCAGGATGGCGGTTGTGAATCTCTTCATAATATTCCTCCCTGCGCCGCGTATGGCGCGACCAAACTGGCCCTAAGGCCGGCACAGAGGCTCTATTTTTTCGAGCCTCGAAAAAACACTGGTCTAACACCGGAACGCTGTCAACAACGATTCTGATGGATTTTGATGCCCTTCCGAATTTTTTTCGAGCCTCGGAATAAATAAATGACAGGACGGGCCGCTTCTGCCAGTATTTGACCGTGTCGCGCGGCGTTCGAGGGACCGGAGGAGCCGCGGCGACCGGGAGGATATGGAAAAACATGTCGGTCGGAATCCGTCACGACGATCTGCGCCGGCGCAACCGCGCCATGGTGATCACGGCCGTGCGCCGGGCCGGCCGGCCTTCGCGCACCGAGATCGCGGCGACCACCGGCCTCAGCCATTCGACCATATCGGCGATTTCCTCCGACCTGATCGGTGAAGGCATCCTGGCCGAGGGCAAGCCGAGCGAGGCCGGCGCGCTCAAACGCGGCAGGCCGCAGGTCGGCCTTGGCCTCAACCCGGAGGCCGCGGCTGTCATGACCGTGGTGCTGTCGCTGAATTTCCTCTCCGTCGCCGTCATCGACTATGCCGGCCAGGTGATATCGGAGGAACAGCGCCGGCTGGACACGCTGACCATGTCGCGCGAAGCGCTGATCGGCGAATGCACGGCAATCGTGCGACGGCGGCTCGAGGATCCCGACATCGACGTACGCAGCGTCGCCCGCATCGCGCTGGCGATCCAGGGCATCACCGACACCGAAGCCCGGGCGATGCTCTGGTCGCCGATCACGCCGCAGACCGACATCGCCTTCGCCGACATACTCGAAGCCGAGTTCGGCATCCCCGCCACCATGGAAAACGACTGCAACATGATGGCGGTGGCGCTGCGCTGGCGCGATCCCGAGCGCTACCGCGACGACTTCATCGCCATCCTTTTGTCGCACGGCATCGGCATGGGGCTGGTGCTGAAGGGCGAGCTGTTCACCGGCACCCATTCCTCGGGCGGCGAGTTCGGCCACATGATCCATCGGCCGGGCGGCGCGCTCTGCCGCTGCGGCCGCCGTGGCTGCGTCGAGGCTTATGCCGGCAACTATGCCATCTGGCGCAACGCCAGGCAGCTCAGCGAGGACACCGAGCCGGTGGCCGATGTCAGCGACGCGCAGATGCGGGCATTGGCCGCCACGGCACGCGAACGGGACGGGCCCGAGCGCGAAGCCTACCGCAAGGCCGGCGAGGCACTTGGCTACGGCCTCGGCAGCCTGTTCGCGCTGATCGATCCCGCGCCCGTCGCCATGGTCGGCGTCAGCGCCGCCGCCTTCGACCTGATCGAGCCGGCACTGCGCGAGGCGATCGCCCAGACCGCTGGCGGCCAGCACTCGAAATCGATCTCCTTCGACACCGAGCCGAACGAGCTGCCGCTGATCCGCGAAGGCTGTGCCATGCGCGCGCTGACCTTCGTCGACCAGGAGATTTTCGCGCCGGGCGTGCAAACGAAAGCGGGCCTTGCCGCCAAGAAAAACGTCGCCTGAATCAGGTCGCTTTCAATCTTCCCTGATCGCGTAGCCAGCGCCGCGAATGGTGCGGATGACATCCGGCATGCGGCCATTGTTGACCGCCTTGCGCAGCCGGCCGACATGCACGTCGACAGTGCGTTCGTCGATGTAGATCGTCTCGCCCCAGACATTGTCGAGCAGTTGGCTGCGCGAGAACACGCGGCCGGGGTGGCGCATCATGAATTCGAGCAGGCGGAATTCGGTCGGTCCGAGCCGGATCTCGCTCTTCTTGCGATAGACCCGGTGCGATTCGCGGTCGAGCACGATGTCGCCGACCTTGAGCACGCTGGACAGCACTTCCGGCTTGGCGCGGCGCAGCAGCGCCTTGACGCGAGCCATGAATTCCGGCGTCGAGAACGGCTTGACCAGATAGTCGTCGGCGCCGGTGGACAGCCCACGCACACGGTCGCTTTCTTCGCCCCGCGCGGTCAGCATGATGATCGGCAGCCGCTCGGTCTCGGGCCGCATCCGCAGGCGCCGGCAGAGTTCGATGCCGGACACCGCCGGCACCATCCAGTCGAGCACCAGGAGGTCGGGCACGTTCTCCTGCAGGCGGATTTCGGCTTCGTCGCCGCGTGTCACCACCTCGACCTGATAACCTTCCGATTCCAGATTGTAGCGGAGGAGCACGCCGAGCGGCTCCTCGTCCTCCACCACCATGATGCGTGGTGCGATCATCGCTTGGTTACCCCTGCGCTCAGGCCGCCGGCGCCGACATCGCCGTCTCGTCCTGCTTTGGACGGTTGGCGGGCAGTTGCGTGCCGGTCAGGACATAGTACGCGTTCTCGGCGATGTTGGTCACATGGTCGCCGATGCGTTCGAGATTCTTGGCGCAGAACAACAGATGCGTGCAGGCCGTGATGTTGCGCGGATCCTCCATCATATAGGTCAGCAGTTCGCGGAAGACGGAGGTGTATTTGACGTCGATGCGTTCGTCGTCGGCGCGCAGCTTCGCCAGTGCGGCGGCATCGCGCGCCGCATATTCCTCGATCACGCCCTGCACCTGGATCAGCACCAGCTGCGCCATGGCGTCGATGGAATGCGACAGGTCGCGCGGCGTGGAGCTGAGGCCGACGGTGCCGACGCGCTTGGCAATGTTCTTGGCAAGGTCGCCGATGCGTTCGAGATCGCCGGCCATGCGGATCGAGCCCACGACATGACGCAGATCGTCGGCCATAGGCTGGCGCTTGGCGATCAGCGTGATGGCGCGGTCGTCGAGCTCGCGCTGGCGCGCATCCATGATGGCGTCGTCGGAGACCACGCGCTGGGCGAGCGCATTGTCGGAATTCAGCAGCGCCTTGGTGGCGCCGCCGACCATCGAGCCGGCGAGATCGCCCATGTCGCTGATCAGCCTGCTGATCTGTCCGAGATCCTCGTCGAAGGCTGCGACTGTGTGTTCGGCCATGATCCTGGTCCTCGTATGCGTGCGATCAGCCGAAGCGGCCGGTGATGTAGTCTTGCGTGCGCTTCTCGCGAGGCGACGTGAAGATCTTCTCGGTTTTGTCGAATTCGACCAGTTCGCCCAGATACATGAAGGCCGTCTGCTTCGACACGCGCGCGGCCTGCTGCATGTTGTGGGTGACGATGACGATCGTGTAGTCGGCCTGCAGCTCGTCGATCAGTTCCTCGATCTTGGCGGTCGACAGCGGGTCGAGCGCCGAGGCCGGCTCGTCGAGCAGGATGACTTCCGGCTTCACCGCCACGGTGCGGGCGATGCACAGCCGCTGCTGCTGGCCGCCCGACAGGCTGAGGCCGCTGGCGTTGAGCTTGTCCTTGACCTCGGTCCACAGCGCCGCGCGCTTCAGCGCCTGCTCGACACGGCCGTCCATCTCGGCCTTGCTGATCTTCTCATAGAGCCTGACGCCGAAAGCGATGTTCTCGTAGATCGACATCGGGAACGGTGTCGGCTTCTGGAACACCATGCCGATCTTGGTGCGCAGCAGGTTGAGATCCTGCGAGCGGTCGAGAATGTTCTGGCCGTCGAGCAGCACCTGGCCCTCGGCGGTCTGCTTGGGATAGAGCTCGTAGATGCGGTTGAAGACGCGCAGCAGCGTCGACTTTCCGCAACCCGAAGGGCCGATGAAGGCGGTGACGCTGCGCTCGGGCAGCGACAGCGTGATGTCCTTCAGCGCCTTCGACTGGCCGTAGTAGAAGTTGAGGTTCTTGACCTCGATCTTGGCCTTGGTCACCGCCTCGGCGGCGATCGTCATGTCTGGAGACAACATCTGGCTCATTTGTCCTCTCTGCGTCCGGTCAGGCTGCGCGCAAAGATGCTGAGCGCGAGAACCGTCAATGTGATGATGAGTGCGCCGGTCCAGGCCAGCTGCTGCCATTCCTCATAGGGACTGAGAGCGAACTGGAAGATGGTGACAGGCAGGCTGGCCATCGGCGCGTTGAGATTGCTCGACCAGAACTGGTTGTTCAGCGCCGTGAAAAGAAGCGGTGCGGTCTCGCCGGAGATGCGCGCGATCGCCAGCAATATGCCGGTGACGATGCCCGAAAGCGCGGCGCGATAGGCAACCGAGCGGATGACCACCCAGCGCGGCGCGCCGATCGCGGTGCCCGCTTCGCGCAAGGCGTTCGGCACCAGGTTGAGCATGTCCTCGGTGGTGCGCACGACGACGGGGATGACCAGGATGGCAAGTGCCACGGCACCGGCGATCGCCGAGAAATGCCCCATCGGCCGCACCATCAGCTCATAGACGAACAGTCCGATGATGATCGACGGCGCCGACAGAAGAATGTCGTTGATGAAGCGCACCACCGTGGTGAGCTTCGAGAAGCGGCCGTATTCGGCCATGTAGGTGCCGGCCAGCACGCCGATCGGCGTGCCGACGATGATGCCGATGATGGTCATCACGATGCTGCCGTAGATCGCGTTGAGCAGGCCGCCGGCATCGCCGGGCGGCGGCGTCATTTCCGTGAAGACCGAGAGCGAGACGCCGGCCAGGCCCTTGTAGAGCAAGGCGCCAAGGATCAGCGCCAGCCAGGCAAGGCCGATGCCGGCCGCGACGACGCACAGCGTCATCATCACGCCATTCTTGCGCTTGCGGCTTTGGTGAAGCGATGCGGCTGTCGACATCGGTCAGGCTCCCGTGCGGGCATCGATGCGCATCAGCATGTAGCGTGCGATGGCAAGGATCAGGAAGGTGATAACGAACAGGATCAGGCCGAGCGCGACCAGCGAGGAGGTGTAGAGATCGCCGACGGCTTCGGTGAATTCGTTGGCGATCGTCGCCGAGATGGTCGTTGCCGGCGCGAACAGCGACGTCGAGATGCGGTGCGCGTTGCCGATGACGAAGGTCACCGCCATGGTTTCGCCGAGCGCGCGGCCCAGAGCCAGCATGACGCCGCCCATGATGCCGATGCGGGTATAGGGAATGACGACCCGGCGCGTGACCTCCCAGGTCGTGCAGCCGATGCCATAGGCCGATTCCTTCAGCACCGACGGCACCGTATCGAAGACGTCCTTGGTGATCGAGGTGATGAACGGCAGGATCATGATGGCCAGGATCATCGCCGAGGTCAGCAGGCCGATACCATAGGGGGGACCGGCGAACAGGCCGTTGAGGCCCGGAACGCCGTGGAACACGCTGATGATGAAGGGCTGCACCGTCGTCTGCAGGAACGGCGCCAGCACGAACAGGCCCCAGATGCCGTAGATGATCGACGGGATGCCGGCCAGCAATTCCACCGCCATGCCGATCGGGCGCCGCAGCGGGCGCGGGCAAAGCTCGGTGAGAAAGATGGCGATGCCGATGCCGAGCGGCACGGCGATCAGGATGGCGATGGCCGAGGTGATGATGGTGCCGTAGATCGGCGCCAGCGCACCGAACTTCTCCGTCACCGGGTTCCAGCTCTCGCTGGTCAGGAAGGAGAAGCCGAAGGTCGACAGGGCTTGCCAGGAACCGGCTACCAGCGAGATCGCTACGCCGCCGAGCAGGACCAGCACCAATATGGCAGCGGCGCGGGTCATTCCGTGGAAGATCGAATCGGTCAGCGCGAACCGTCGAACGGTGGCGTCGCGCGAACTTCTAACGGCTGGCAAGGCTTCCTGGACAGCGCTCATGTCAAGCTCGGCTCTTTCAGTTGAAGGAAAAGGAGCGCCGCGGGCGCGGCGCTCCTTTGGAGGATGTTACTCGCCGGCGTAGACGGGCTTGCCGCCGGCCTGGATGTCGGCCTTCCAAGAAGCCTTGATCAGGTCGACGACGCTGTCGGGGATCGAGACATAGTCGAGCGCCTTGGCGGTTTCCTTGCCGTCCTTGTAGGCCCAGGCAAAGAACTTCAGGGCTTCGCCGGTGGCAGCGGCATCATCCGGAGCTTTGTGGATCAAGACCCAGGTCGAGGCAGCGATCGGCCAGGTGGTGTCGCCGGGCTCGTTGGTGATGATGACGTTGAAGTTCTTGGCAGTCTTGAAGTCGGCATTCGAAGCGGCAGCGCCGAAGGACTCCAGCGACGGCTCGACGACCTTGCCGGCTGCATTCAGCATCTTGGAGTAGGACAGGTTGTTCTGCTTGGCATAGGCGTATTCGACGTAGCCGATGCCGCCATCCGTCTGCTTGACGGTGTTGGCAACGCCTTCGCTGCCCTTGGCGCCGACGCCCGTCGGCCATTCGACGGCGGTGTCCGAACCAACCTTGTCCTTCCAGTCGGGCGAGAGCTTCACCAGATAGTTGGTGAAGTTGAAGGTGGTGCCCGAGCCGTCCGAACGATGCACGACGGCGATCGCGGTCGACGGCAGGGTGAGGCTGGGGTTCAGCGCCTTGATAGCGGCATCGTCCCAGGTGGTGATGGCGCCGAGGTAGATCTGGGCGAGCGTCTTGCCGTCGAGGACCAGTTCGCCCGGCTTCACGCCCTGGAGGTTGACGATCGGCACGATGCCGCCCATCACCATCGGGAACTGCACGAGGCCGTTCTTTTCCAGATCGGCATCGGACATCGGCTTGTCGGTGGCGCCGAAGGTCACGGTCTTGGCGATGACCTGCTTGATGCCGCCGCCGGAGCCGATCGACTGGTAGTTGAGGCCGATGCCGGTGTCCTTCTTGTAGGTGTCGGCCCACTTGGCGAACACCGGATAGATGAAGGTCGAGCCCGCGCCGGAAAGGTCAGCTGCGATGGCTGCGGAAAGGGTGAAGGTAGACGCTGTAGCCATTGCGATCGCAACGGCCGCCGAGCGGATGAAATGTCTCATGTGGCCTGCTCCTGTTCGGAAGATGGTCTCTCGGCGCCATTCCTAAGCAGCGCCCGCTGAGGCCAATAGCGATGGATTATAACAGTCGCATGACAGTTTCGTGTCAGCCCGGTAACGCGTCGCCGGCACTGGAAAAGGTGGTGGCGTCGGATGGCCGTGACCTGATCCGAGTTTGCACCCGAAATCAGGGGCTTGAGCCATCCACCGGCCGGAGCCGCCGCCGGATTCGACGGGGCTTTCTCGGATGAAGAAAATCCGGGCGGGAGCGCGTTGCTCAAGGCCAGAGCGTGTCATGGCCGGGCCATCGCCAAAAACAGGTCCGTTGGGGTAGGTTGACGCTGTTTGTTGCCGGCGGTCGCTGCTCCCGCCCGTAACTGCAAGGGCGGAATTCGATTTGGCTATTGTCCCGGCTCGGCGCCGCCTTTGGTATGGTGCGATCGCACCATAGGCATTGCACGCAGGGGTAGCAGCATTATTCGCGATTGATTCTCCCGGTCTGGTTCCTTCGGGCCTTGGAGCCGGACGACGCCCTGCTATCCCGCGTTACGCTGGACCTGGCGGCCGGAGCCGATCCAGCGCTCGACCTTCTCCAGGAGGGCCCTGGGACTGATCGGCTTGGGCAGATAATCGTCCATGCCCGCCTCCAGGCAGCGTTCGCGATCGCCCTTGAGCGCATGCGCGGTCACGCCGACGATCGGCACATGCGTGCCGGTTTCCTGCTCCAGCTGGCGGATCGCGGCGGTCGCCTCGAGCCCGCTCATTTCCGGCATCGAGACATCCATGAGGATCATGCCCGGATTGAGCTTGCTGAAAGCCTCGAGCGCCTTGCGGCCATTGCCGACGATCTCGAAACCGTAGCCGGTCTCGCCAAGGATCTGGGTGAAGACCATCTGGTTCACCTCATTGTCCTCGGCCACCAGGATGTCCAGCTTGTGTCCGTCGCCGCCAGTGGCGGGCAACCTGGGCCGAATCGGCGGCGGCTGCAGTTGAGCGCGCTGTTCGGCCGGCGCCAGCGGCGGCTGGGGAGCATCGGGCCTTCCGGTTGCAAGCGGCTGCACGGCGTCGCTGTCCGTGGCGTGGCGATGGCGCTGGATGGTCGCCACCAGCGTCTCCAGGAGCACCGAGGAGCGCGCCGGCTTGATCAGCTGGGCGTCGATGCCGAGATCGCGGTAGCTGGTGTTGGCGAGCGACTGGTCGACCGAGGTCAGCATGATGATAGGCGTGTCGGCGAGGCCTTCGGTGGTGCGCACGATGCGCGCCATTTCGGCACCGCTCATCTCGGGCATCTGGTAGTCGAGCACGACGCAATCCACGGGCACGCCGTAGGCGGCGGCCGCGATCAGCACCTTGAGGCCCTCCGCGCCGCTTTCGGCCGCGCAGGAATCGAACGTCCACGAGGTCATCTGCTCGGTCAGGATGGCCCGGTTGACGGCATTGTCGTCGACGATCAGCACGCGCGCGCCCGTCACGTCCACCGGCATGATGCGCTGCCCGTTCTGCTGTCCGGCCCTGGGCAGCGTCACGGTGAACCAGAAGGTCGAGCCCTTGCCCTCGGCGCTCTCGACACCGATGGTGCCGCCCATCAGCTCCACCAGCCGTGAGGTGATGGCGAGGCCAAGCCCGGTGCCCTCGTGCCGCCGTGTCGAGGAGGTGTCGACCTGGCTGAACTTTTCGAACACCAGTTTCAGTTTTTCCTCGGGGATGCCGATCCCGGTGTCGGTGACCGAGATCGTCAGCCTGGTTCCGGTCGGCACCCTCTCGCCGGTCACGTCGACCAGCACATGGCCTTCGTCGGTGAACTTGACCGCATTGCCGACGAGGTTGGTGACGATCTGCCGGATGCGGCCGACATCGCCGATGAACAGGCTTTCGAGCCTCGGCTCGACGCGCACGATGAGCTCGAGGTCCTTTTCCTTGGCGCGGGTCGACACCAGCGTCGCCACGTCCTCGATCGCCTCGGCAAGGTTGAAGGGCGCCGGGTCGAGCACCATCTGGCCGGCATCGATCTTGGAGAAATCCAGGATGTCGTTGATGATGGTCAGCAGCGCATTGCCCGACTTGACGATGATGTCGGTGAACGTCTTCTGCTTGGGATCGAGATTGGATTTGGCCAGCAGTTCCGCCATGCCCAGCACACCGTTCATCGGCGTGCGGATCTCATGGCTCATATTGGCGAGGAATTCGGACTTGGCGCGGTCGGCGAGCACGGCGCGCTGGCGCGCCTCGCTGAGCTCCGCCTCGCGCAGCTTCAGCTCCGTTATGTCAGTGGTCGATCCGATCAGGTAGAGCGAACCGTCCGACGCGATCATCGCGCCCTTGCGCGCGAACTGATGCCTGACGCTGCCGTCGGCAAGCCGCACCGTCTCCTCGACCTCCTGGGTGTCGCCGGTGCGCAGCACGGCCAGATCGCCGGCCACGAACGCCTCGCCGTCCTCCCCGAAAATCTCTATGTCAGTCTTGCCGATCGCGTCTTCCCTGCTGAGGCCGGTCAGATCGCACCAGCCCTTGTTGACATAGAACTGCCTGAGATCGGAGCGCTTGGCATAGATCGACACCGGTACATTGTCGATCAGGCTGCGGAACACTTCGTTCTCGCGCATGCTCTCTTCCAGAGCCTTCTCGCGCGCCTTTACGTCGGTGATGTCGGTGCTGGAACCGACCAGATGCACCGAACCGTCTATCGCCACCAGCCGGCTCTTGCGCGTCATCAACTGCCGCACCGTGCCGTCGCGATGGGTGACGGGCTCCTCGACCTCGAGGCCCTTGCCGGTTACGACGACCTGGGTGTCGTCATTGCTGTAGCTTTCCGCGTCCTGCGTGCCAAACAGCTCACGGTCGGTCCGGCCGATGACGTCTTCCTTGGCGATGCCGGTCAGCGCGCACCAGGCCTTGTTGACGAATTCGATGCTGAGGTCCTGCGCCTTGATGAAGGCGGCTACCGGCAACTCGTCCATGACGTGACGGAAGAGATCGATCTGTCGCATCGAGTCGCGCAGCGCCGCCTCGCGGCTCTTGATGTCGGAGATGTCGACGCGCACACCGATGAACGTCCCGTCATCGGTGCGCATGTCGTAGACCTGGTACCAGCGTCCATCGGCATTGAGGCGCTCATAGGAGGAATTCGGCAAGCGATAACGCGCCAGCATGGAGTCGAGCCAGCGTTCGGGTTCGACCTCGTACAGCCTGTCGATCCCGGCATCGCCGCTCGAGCGGAAATAGCCGACCGACCGACCGAATTCCAACGCCTCGCGGAAGCTGCACCCGGGCTGCCAGAAGGGCTTCAGCGCCGGCAGCGTGTCCTGCAGCTTGCGGTTGGCGAAGACGAACTTGTCGTCGCGGTCGTAGATGATGACCCCGGCCGGCAGCGATTCCAGCACGCTGGCGAGATGCTTGCGCGCGTCCTGGGCCTCGGTCTCACGCCCCTTCATGTCGGTGACGTCGACATAGGAGATGAGCCGCTTGCCACCGGGCAGCGGCGCCAGCGATGCGACAAGCGTGCGCCCGTCATTGTGCGGCAATTGTCTGGAGCCGGCGACGCCCGCCCGGATTTCGGCTTCGCGCTCGGCGGTATGACGTTGCCAGGCGACGTCATCGGCGCCGTAAGGGTCAATGGCGCGGCTCGCTTCCATCAGCTCGCGAAAGGCCGAGCCGATCCCGGCGCGGCCTGGATCGATCCTCCAGAAATCATAGAAGGCGCGATTGATGACTTCGGCGCGCATATCGGCATCGAGGACGAGAACCCCGATCGGCATCTCGTCGACCATAGTGCGCAGATTGACGAAGGTCTCGGCGATCTTGGCGTTGGCGTTTTCGATCTCGGCATCACGATGCTTGAGTTCGGTGACCTCATAATAGGTCAAGAGCCGCTTGCCGCCGGACAGCGCCGTCACGGAGAACATCATCGTCCTGCCGCTGGCATGGACAAATTCGCGAGGCGCGACCGAGCCGGCGCGAATCTCATCGATACGGCTGGCGAGGTAGCGCTGCCACTGTTGTTCGTCGATGTCGCCATAGATGCCGTTGCGGCGGTTGAGTTCCATCAACCGGCTGAACGGGGCGCCGACGGTCACGGCCCCGTCTGGAATGCTGGACAGCTCGCGATAGGCCTTGTTGACGATCAGCGTGTCGAGCTTGGCATCGAGAAGCACGACGCCCATGTGCATGGCGTCCATCGTCCGTTCGAGATCGGCAAGATGCCGGTCGGGTTCGTTGACCGACAACGGGTTTTGCTCGATGGTTTCGAAGGCGCTGGCCATTGCGGTGACGTTGCGGCCTATGCCGCGGTAGCCGGCGAATTTTCCTTCATTGTCGAACCGTGGGAAGCCTGAGGTCAGCACCCAGCGGCAGTCGGGGCGGCCTCCCTTCAGTTCGTAGACGAAGTCGCGGAACGGCCGTCGCGCCTGCAAATCTTCAAGATGCGCCGCCGCGCTGTGATTGCCCTTCAAGACCTGGTTGAGGAAATCGAAGCGGAACCGGCCCAGCACATCGGCCGGATCGCTACCGGTGGCCGCCTGGTAGGAGGATGAAAGCCAGGAGAACCGCAGTTCGGCGTCGGTCTCCCAGACCCAGTCCGAGCCTGCCTCGAGCAGTTGGCGAAGCGCGTCGGGCGAGCCCATGTCCGCGCTTGGCGGCGCGGCGCCGCGATACACCGGCTCTCCGGGCCCGCGCTTGCCGCGCACGCCGATTGCTTCGTCCGCTTCCGCCATCCTGTCCCCACCCCGAAAATCAAGGCCGAACCCTCCCTCCGCGGTTCGTCGGCGGAATGTGCCCGAGAAGCATTAACGATCCGCTAACCTTAACGGCGCAACCAGCACGCTCCTCCTGCGTTATTCAGTCCGGTTGTCGGGCGGGCCAAGGCCGCGTTATAAGCCCGCGCAGGGGTGTTGCTAATGTATCGACGGATAGGGCCTTTCTTGCTGGGCGTGGCGCTGCTTATCGGCAGCGGCTGTTCGCGCAGCTATGACGGCACGGTGATCATCCCGCGGCCGCTCGACGCCAGGCGCTTCTGGGACCGGCCGCCACCCAATGTCGACTACGCACCGCAGGCCGATAATGGCGCCTTTCCGGTGTCGCCGCAGCCGCCTGCAAGATTTTCCGAAAGCAGGGTTTCGAAGCCTGCCGGGCACAGACGCCATCAGACTCGGTTTTCAGCGCCGCCTCCCTCGCCCTCGGAGCCGGAAAAGCAATTGGCATGCAAGAACGTGAGCGCGCCAGGCCAACGCGTTCGCATGGTTTGCGAATAGGCGCGATCCAGGGAAAGTCCCGCGATCGCCTTACAGCGATGCCGCGCCCTTCTTCGGTTCCTTCGCGCCGAGCTTGTCGAGCGCGAGGCGAACCTGGCGCAGATCGTCCTGCCAGCCGTCATCGTCGCCCATGGAACTCTCCGATGCGGCCCGCTGCAGGCCGCGCGCCTCGGATTCGATCTTGCGCAGTTCGGCAACCTTCTCGTCATTGGTCAGGGAGCCGTCTTCGACGATCTCCAGAACCCGCATTTCCCTGAACGTGGCCATGGCGTTTCTCCCGGCTGTGTCGGTCACAACGCCGTCAGCGCCCCTCCGTTCCAGACGGGTCCTATAGCCGGCCGCACCATGACGGCTCGCCGCAGCCTGTTATCCCGGGAATGCGCAAAAAGGAGAGGTCATTCCGCCGGGAAGAAGGCTGGGCCGACCACACGCACCGGCCGCGTACCGGCTTCGACCGACCGCAGCTGAGCGGCCCCCGCGGCCCCGGTGCCGGATTGCGGGATCGCCGCGACACTGCCGAAATCCGGCTTTGGCCGCGGCAGGGGAATGATGGCGTTGGTCATGTTCGTGGGCGTGACTGTCCTTGCCCTCAATTCGGTGACCCGCTGGTAGTAGCGCTTGACATCGCAGGCCTTGAAATTGGCATCGTCACGGTAGCGGAAAGCCGACGGCAGTTCGGTGTAGGGCTTGCGGGTATCGAGCGCGACCATCTTCTCGGTCTCCAGACTGGCGTCGCTCAGCGTGTAGAGATCGACGGCCGGATCATCGCAGATGTAACGGCACTGATCGGCCATATCCTTGACGTCGTCGCTGCCGGCGAATTGCGATTTTGGCGCGGGGAAGAAATAGCCGTCCGACAGGCGCACGCAGAACAGCATCGCATTGCCGGCATAAATTGTTCCGCTCTGGCTCTTCGGCGCCGGGCGCTGCTCGTTTGTCCCGGACGTGCAGCCGAGCGCCGCGAACCGTGCCTGCAAGCCTGAAATATCCCGACCGGAATTGGATGCAGCCGCCATCCGGCGCTGCACTTCCGTCCGGTTTCTGGCAAGATCGGCGCAAGCGTTGAAGAAGCCGCCCGCTGCACTTTGGGCCGTGCACCTGCGCTGCCTCTCCAGGCCCTGGATCGCCGCAAGCTGGCGGCGTAGCTGCGCCAGTTCGGGGCTCACGCCGCCGCTGCGGCCGCCAGAAAGCAACTGACTTCTGATCGCGCCGCAGCTATCCGCGTAGGAAGACGTCGTGCCGAGCGCAGAGGCGGCCACCGTCACCAGTGCGATGATCATGAGAAACCAGAAACGGATCATCATGACGACATGGTCCTTGTTGCTGATGGCCTGGAATCACATTCTTTCGGCCTGGATAATCTTCAACTAAATGAGCTATACCTAATAATTGAAGCTTTCCGAACCGAACAGACTTTCGTTTAGTGTAATAGAATGACCGCTGTAAATTCGATATTACATTTTTATTTCAAGATTGAGACGAACCGCAAAACAAAGTGACGAGGCAGCCGGCTATCGAAAGTGCCGGGCCGCGCTCCCAGGGGCGAACGATCAATCCGGCGTTACCGAAGCTTGACGCTGAAACCTTTGCCTGACTGCCGCGTTTAAGGCACAGGGAGAACGCAGATGTCGATCCACTTCACGGTATCGGAACTGACAAGGAATCTTTTTCATTCTCTCGGGCTGGATCACGAGCGCGCGCCACGACCGCTCAATCCCGAGGAAAACCTGTTGCTTGAGTGCTATCTGGCCGGACAGATCCCGGAATCGGCCTGGAGCGACTATGTTTTCGAGACACCGGACCTGGCACGGCATGCCGCGGTCCGGCGCCTGAGCCATTGAGCGATTGGGTCTGAGGCGCCGGCGGGGACAGCTATTGCTTCGGGGAAGCCAGTTGCAGCGTGAAAACGTTGCCGCCAATGCCTTGCGCCAAAGCCGGCGAGAAACTCAGAGGCGTGCAATTCTGGACGGCGGCGATGGCCGCGGCGATGAACGCCTTTCGCGCATTGTCATCGCCGGCCACGTTCGCGGCGGTCGGCCGTGGAGGACCGATCAGCGAGCCGTCGCGCTTGAGACTGAAACTCAGGGTTACGGTCGAATTCCCGGCGTCCGTCGGCGGCGTCCAGCAAACCTGGATCGCGTCCCCGACTTCGTCATTGTCTTGAGCACTGCCGCCTGTGACGGGACAAGCGTCCCGACGAGCATTCCACCGGCGATCATCAGCTTTGCCGCCATGCATTTCATCGCAAGCCCTCATCTCACTCCAGGCCGGCATTCCGTGCCGAACCCGCTCAACACGTTAGAGGCGACGTCCGTGATGACAATATCCGGACGCGAAAGGTTGATGCTCCGGCACTGCCTTGTCACCGTCGCGCGATGTCGCGGCGTGGGGTCTGAAAAGCAAAAAGGCCGGCACGGAGCCGACCTTTCCTTCCACCGATAGTGCGCCAGTACATCCGTGGTCGCGCGGTGAATTCCCGCAAGTAGACAGGGCTTTGGTTAACGAACCCTTAAGCTGGAGCCTTCGCCTGCGACCGCACATAGGCGATGTAGCCACGCACGTCGCCGGCCGGCTCGGCATAGGCCTTGCCGAGCTTCTTCTCGATCGCCGCCATGTACTCCTGCGCCCATTTGGGCAGCGTGTAGTCGACGACAGCCAGGAACTCGAGCGTCGCCGCCAGCCTTATGTCGGCGATCGACGGGTTCTTGCCGCCGATGAACGGCTTGCCGTCCCTGAAGAAACTGTGGAAGACCTCCAGCGGCTCGGCGATAGCCGCCATGGCGGCCTTCTGCGCCTCCGACTTCTTGTCGGGATGGGCATCGCTGTGCCCGACCTCGCCGGCATATTGCGGGAAGCCCAGCGCCGGATAGGTGGCGCGCGCCACATAGGGGTAGAGCGTACCGATCAGGTAGAACATCGCGCTGTCGATCATCGCCCGCTTGGCCGGCGCCTTGGGATAGAATTTCTCCAGCCCATGCTTGTTGGCGAGATACTGCATGATGGCGCAGCTTTCCCAAAGCACGCCCCTGGGAAGCCCCTTGTCCTCGATCATCGGTGTCAGATGCGCCGGATTGCGCGCCAGATATTCGGGCGAACGCGTGTGGCCCCAGGCGTCGGTCTCGGCGGCGTCGAACCCGGCCGCGCGGGCAAACACCCGCACAGTCATGTTGTTGACGCTCGGCTTCAGCATGCTGAGCTTCAACCCCGGCTTCTTCGCCTTGGCGGTCTTCGGCGGCGACTTCTTGTCCGCCGATTTTGCCGCGGCTTTCGCGGCTGCCTTGGGCGCAGCCTTCGCAGCTGCCTTTGCCGCCGGCTTGGCGGCCACCTTTGCCTTGGCAGCTGATTTCCCGGTGTTCTTGGTCACTGTCTTTGCCATTGTTGTCCTCCCTCTGTTTTGTTGGCCGTCAGTATGGGTTCTTCGGCGCCCGGTCGTCCGACAGGGTCGCACGGGAGCTCTCGACGAGCGCCTGGATCGCATCCGCAAGATGCACCTCGGCGATGTTGTAGTCGCCGCGCCCGACTCGCAGCTTGTGCGCCTGCATCAGCACGTCGGCATGAGTGAAGCCCGCCGGCGGCTCGAAACGGTACGAGGCGAGTTCGATCAGCAAGCCGAGCGGATCCTCGAAATAGATCGAATCCATGAAGCCGCGATCCTTGACGCCGCTGTGCTTGATGCCGCGCTCGTCGAGCCGGGCGACCGCCTGCAGGAAGGTGACACGCGACACCGCGAAGGCGATGTGGTGGACGCAGCCCGGATCGGTCGGCGTGCGGCGCTTCTGCGGCGTGCGGCTCTCATCGGTGAAGATGGTGATCAGCCGGCCGTCACCCGGATCGAAATAGAGATGGCTCTCGCTGGCCTTGTCGAGGTTGGGCTGCTCGAAGATGAAAGGCATGCCGAGCACGCCTTCCCAGAAATCGATCGAGGTCTGGCGGCCGGCGCCGACCAGCGTGATGTGGTGGACGCCTTGTGCTTGCAGCTTCTGCATTGGCCTTCTCCCCGCGGCATCGATTGCTCGTCAGGATCTGCCTGGCACCGCATCCTCTGTGCCGCCTGAGCCGTGCCTCGAAATCCATGAGGTGATGCTAAAGCAATCGGCCTCGCCGCGCCAGAAGCGGCAAGCCCCATCTTTGCGCGACGGTGAAACCGCTTCTGCCGCAAAGCTGCGGGATCTTTCAGGAAATGGCGGCACCAGCCAAAACCGCCCGCATCGCGCCCCGGTCGAAGCCGCGACTAAGCGACGGCCCTGAGTTCGGCTTCCGCAATCATCCCCGCACCGCCACATTCGGTGCAAATGAGGCTCTTCCCTGGGCAACTGATCTGATGCGTCCCTTGCGGGCAGCAATGCCCTTTCGACGCACTCCATCTCGAGCAGTCAAACACCTTGCCGCCGCCATGGCAGCGCGCGCAAATCTTTCCTGACGCCATTCCAACTCTACCCCACAACCGCGCTGCGGCGGATGCCAACCCAACACACCGCAAGTAACAGAGATCGTTACGCTTTCAAGCGTTGCGGCCTGACTTAAATTGGGGAGATCGGGCACGCGGGCCGCCGGGTTATCGCGGGCTTCGCCAACTCTCCCGGACAAGCGAGATGGCATTGAAAGGTGGATAAGGCCGTTTCCTTCATCCATTCGGCCGATGCGGCACCTCATCCCGAGGATGCACATTGAAGATGATCCTACGGATCAATGAGTAGTCCGAAGCCAGTCCCCTTTGCGGCTACTCCAACGGCCCCGCCTGACTCCCGGTCGGCGGGGCTTTCCGTGCGGCCCACAGGTCCGGCGTAGAGGCCGATGGTCGAGCGGCCCCGACTAAAGGTTGAAGACGTGCGAAGCGGTCAGTCCGGCCAGCAGCACCCCCGCAACCAAAGAGATGATCGAAGCGAGGAACCAGCGCAGCGTGACCTGATAGACCGGCTCGTCGTCGTCGCGCGGCAGCAGCGAACGCCACAGTGCGACGAGTTGGAGGACGATGGCCAGCGCGAGCAGGAGCGTCGCCAGGATCGAGGCGGCCGTCCATCCGCCATCAGCTTCGAAATTCCAATATCGCAGGAAAAGAAGCGAAAACCCCAGCAATACGGTGATCGCCGAGATCACACCCTGTCGGTAGCCGACGGGCAAGGGAACTCTGCGCGCCTCGATCGCCTGAAAAACCGGCTCGATGGCCTCATCGGGATCCTGACGCTTGGGGGAGTCGATCATGAAGGCAACATCTAGTTTGGGGGACGCTTGGAGGTCGACGCGGGGTCTTGTTCAATCGATACCATCGAGGAAGTCTTGTCGCGCCGTCATCATCATCCGTGAGCCTTCCCTGCGCAAGGTGAGCGACTTGATGCCATCGACAGCCAGGAATCCGACCAGCTGTTCAAACTGATTTTCTCGGGGATCGGGTTTTACAAGCCTGTCGCCGGCACCCAACTGTGCGCCGGGCCTCGGCACCAAGTCCTTGGGCTTCATCACAACGAAGGACGACATGCGTAGCTAGCCATGGAATCGATTCAGAGATATTCGTGGGGAATTTCTGAGATGGAAGCAGTAGGCCTTTACCGTTGCCCGGGAAATCCGCCCTTTGCCTGCATCCTGGAGAAGGCCAGGTGCAATTACATTGCCCAGGAAGCCTACCGCGCTGGCGGGTTCAAGCCGGACTTTGACGCATTGCCGTGGGAATCTGACTACCGGGCAGCAAAACAAAAGCCCTAGGAGCGAAGACCTGCTCTAGCGTGCTCATATCTCCCAGAAATCACACCGGCTCGCAAATCGCTATGCATTAGCATGCACTTAATTAGGTCCAGGGAATTTTAACGAATCGTTGACCGCGCTGTCCTATTTTGGAACAGCGCGGTCAAACCCCAACCGGACTGCGCTGGCGGCTCCGGCAATCCAGCCCCCGCCGCACTGTCGGAGCCGCTACCACACTCATCTAAAATACCAGCAATGGTTGAATCAACAGTTACCACACGTACTTTCCAGTGCACTGTCCCAATCGTTAAACTTTGATGGAAAAAGGGTGGGCATGCGCTGGCTGGTTAGCCAGCCTCTATCAAGTACATCAAGAGGCCCACAATGGCGGCTACCGATAAGCAACGGCAAGCGGCGGCGCTTGCCTCGTTTGACTGGCCTTCGGTCTGCGGCGGCATAAGAACTGTAAATGCGCCGGCCGTCCTCTCCGAACCGATCGCTATTCGGGTAAGCCTTTTTTGGCTTGGATCTCGGTCGAATTATTCGCATGGCCTGGCCCGGATCACGATCCTTGCCGACAGTTTAGGGCTGTCTTCTTAGCCACAGCCATTTTCCGCATCCTGTCTCAATAGATCTGCACACCAAGCCGCTCGTTTTTTCTCCACCGCACGACGGCACGATATCTGGCGTCATCCGCGGGGATGTGAAGAACGAATCGCTCGGGAATAACCACCCCCGGATCCACTCGCAGCTCAGCACCGTGAGCGTGCTGATTTCTGATGGAGCACCGGATGGCCGCATCTTCAGTGATGATGGTCCCGTCTTTTAGGACAGCACTCCGAAGATGCGAGCGTCGCTCAATTGGCGGATCGTCGGGGCCGCTGCTCATGGTCTCATTCCTCGAAACATCGCGATTCATTTAGCTTGCGCTAAAATGGTTCCCAAAACGAAAAAGCCCGGCAGCCGGAGCCAGCGGGCGGATGGGGCGTCTGCGGTTTCAATGGGAAGCGAAAACGACCTCCACGGAAAGGCATGCTTGATGAACATTTGACGGTTTTTGCAGGTGCAACGCTAAGCGCTTGAAATCCTGGTACGCCCAAGGGGAATCGAACCCCTGTTCCCGCCGTGAGAGGGCGGTGTCCTGACCGCTAGACGATGGGCGCGTTCAAGAACCGGCGATATAGGCTGACGGCTGGGAAAAAGCAACTGGGGTTCGGCGGCTTTACTGCAGCTAGCGAAAAGCAGCCCGCAGGTTACCGCTTGGGCTCGATCAGATCCCAGAGATTGCCGTGCAGATCGGCAAAAACCGCGACCGTGCCGTAGGGCTCGAAGCGCGGCGCCTCGCGGAATTCGACGCCCTTTTCCAGCATCGCCGCATGGTCACGGGCAAAGTCGTCGGTTTCGAGGAACAGGAAGACCCGGCCGCCTGTCTGGTTGCCGATGCTTTGCCTTTGCACCTCGTCGGACGCCTCGGCTAGCAGCAGCCTGGCACCCTGCCCGTTGGGCGGCGCGACGGTGACCCAGCGCTTGCCGCCGCCGAGATCGACATCCTCGACGAGCAGGAAACCCAGCCGCCCGACATACCAGGCGATCGCCTCGTCATAGTTGGCGACAACCAGCGCAACGGTCGCGATACGACGATGTCCGGCGAAGCCTTTCATGCCTGAGCCCTGTTCATGTCTGCGACAAACTTTGTTTGTTGCATGGTTGCGGCCAACCTATTTGTTGCGAACTGCGAACTGGCCGACCAGGCGGCGCTCAGCAATATCGTACACGAAGATCGCGCGGCCGCCGTCGGCAAGCTCGGCGTCGATCGAGATGCGGTTGCCGGACAGCGACTGGCTGACCACCTTGGCGCCGACCGGCAGCACGATGTCGCCGCTCAACGGCTCGCCGGCGGGCACCTGGATATCGCCAGCCAGCGGCGGAGACACCGAGGGCGCCTTGCGGGCTTTGTAGACAATTGCCGCGATCACCACCATAAGAGCCAGCAACAGCAGGCCGAGATTGATGGCCATGAAGCGGACGAGCTTGCCACGCATCTTTTCGACCTCGGGGTCGAGCGGCTTTTCCTGATCTTCGTCGGCATCGGGCCGGGCCATGGCAAACATTCCGGAACGGTTTTCGATGAGCGCTCATAACGAAGAGGCCCCCGAATTGATAGAGGACCGATTCATGGCGGCCGGGCCGACAGTGCTGGTGGTGGGCGCGGATGCGGTCGGCCAGCGCCTCGACCAATGGCTGGCGGCCAGCCTCGGCCCTGATATGTCGCGCAGCCGCGTGCAGATGCTGATCAGGCAAGGCGCCGTGAGCATCAATGGCAAGCCGGTCGACGAAACCAAGCGCAAGATGACCGCGGGCGAAAGCGTGTCGGTCGCCATGCCGGAACCCGAGCCGGCCGCGCCGCGGGGCGAGGCCATCGCGCTCGATGTGCTCTATGAGGACGACGCGCTGATCGTTATCAACAAGCCGGCGGGGCTTGTCGTGCATCCCGGCGCCGGCAACTGGACCGGCACGCTGGTCAACGCGTTGATCCACCACTGCGGCGACAGCCTGTCGGGCATTGGCGGGGTGCGCCGGCCGGGCATTGTCCACCGCCTCGACAAGGAAACCAGCGGCGTCATGGTGGTGGCCAAGACCGACCGCGCCCACAAGGCGCTGTCGGAGGCCTTCGCCGACCATGGCCGGACCGGCGATCTCGAACGCGCCTATCTGGCGTTGGTCTGGGGCATACCGCAGAGGCCGACAGGAACGGTCGATGCACCGCTTGGCCGCGCCGCCGACCGGGTGCGCCGCGCCGTGGTGCCGGAAGGCCGCGACGATGCCCGCCACGCCGTCACCCACTTTGCCGTCCAGGAGCATTTTGGCGAAAGACAGCAGGAATTCGCCACGGCGAGCCTCGTCGAATGCCGGCTGGAAACCGGCCGTACCCATCAGATCCGTGTCCATATGGCCCATATCGGCCACCCGGTCATCGGCGACCCCGACTACGGCCAGGCGTTCCGCACCAAGGCCAACCGGCTGCCGGAGCCCCTGAAAAGTCAGGTCAAGGCATTTTCCCGGCAAGCTTTGCACGCCTGGCTCCTTGCATTTCGCCATCCCGATACCCATCTGACGATGAAGTTCGAGGCGCCGATACCGAGGGACATGGAGGAACTCGTCGGCGGTTTTCGCAATCTCTGAACCTGCCATCAACAAGCTCGAAACCGACCATCAAAAAACCTGACTGGCGTTGTTCACTTCAGCGTGACACACTGTTTCGTGTTGAACAAATGCCTGTCTTTTCTGGTTTTGTTCCTGTATAAGACCTTATGTCGCGAGCGAGCCTTTTGGTGTTCGCGTCACGTGCCCGCCGCGTTTCGGGGGCATCACTCCAATAGAGAGGGGGCGCTATCATGGCCCAGTCACTACCCAGTATTGTTTCCGGCGAAGGCGGCCTCAGCCGCTACCTGGAAGAAATCCGCCGCTTTCCGATGCTTCAGCCGCAGGAAGAGTACATGCTCGCCAAGCGTTATGCCGAGCATGAAGACACGTCCGCCGCGCACAAGCTCGTCACCAGCCATTTGCGGCTCGTCGCCAAGATCGCCATGGGCTATCGCGGCTACGGCCTGCCGATTGGCGAGGTGATCTCGGAAGGCAATGTCGGCCTGATGCAGGCCGTCAAGAAATTCGAACCCGAGCGCGGCTTCCGCCTCGCGACTTACGCCATGTGGTGGATCAAGGCCTCGATCCAGGAATACATCCTGCGCTCGTGGAGCCTGGTCAAGATGGGCACGACCGCTAACCAGAAGCGTCTGTTCTTCAATCTGCGCAAGGTGAAGGGCAAGATCCAGGCGCTGGACGATGGCGATCTCAAGCCCGACCAGATCGCCGAGATCGCCACGCGGCTGAACGTTTCCGAGGCCGAGGTGGTGTCGATGAACCGCCGCCTGTCCGGCGACGCTTCGCTCAACGCGCCGATCCGGGCGACGGAAGGTGAGTCCGGCGAATGGCAGGACTGGCTGGTCGACGACCACGAAAGCCAGGAAGAGATGCTGATCGAGCAGGACGAGCTGGAAAACCGGCGCGGCATGCTGTCGGGCGCTCTTGCCGTGCTCAATGAGCGCGAGCGGCGCATCTTCGAGGCCCGTCGCCTCGCCGAGGAGCCGCTGACTCTGGAAGAGCTTTCGGCCGAGTTCGACATCAGCCGCGAGCGCGTGCGCCAGATCGAGGTGCGCGCCTTCGAGAAGGTGCAGGATGCGGTCAAGGCCGCCGCCAAGCGCCAGACCCAGGCGCTGCGCACCATCGAGGCTCAGCCGGCGGCTTAAGCCAGCTTCGGCGACAAAACATCAAGGCGGCGTCAGGAAACTGGCGCCGCCTTTTTCGTGCGCACGGCCGGGCGTCGCGATCGCCTCAAAGCCCATCCAGCGGAAATTTCAGATATCGCCTTCCATTGGCTTCCGGTTCCGGCAGCCGGCCACCATTCATATTGACCTGCAGCGCGTGCAGGATCAGCCGCGGCATCGGCAATGTCTTGTCGCGCGCCTCGCGCAGCGCCACGAATTCGGCTTCGCTGTGCGCGGCAACAAGATGGATGTTGCTGGCCTTCTGCGCCGCCACCGTGCTTTCCCACAAGGGCTCGCGGCCGCCGGCTTGATAGTCGTGGCCGACGAAGATTCGCGTCTCATCGGGCAGCGCCAATATGTCCTGGATCGAGCGCCACAGCCGCGCGGCACTGCCGCCGGGAAAATCCGCCCGCGCCGTGCCGCTGTCGGGCATGAAAAGCGTGTCATGCACGAAGGCGGCGTCGCCGACCACATAGGTGATAGAGGCCAGCGTATGCCCGGGTGAGAACAGCACCTTGACCGGGAGGCTGCCGATCGCAAACGTCTCGCCTTCCCCGAACAGCCTGTCCCATTGCGAGCCGTCGGCGGGAAAATCCGGCCAGTTGTAGATCGCCTTCCACAGCTTCTGGACGTCCACGACCCTGGCGCCGATCGCCGTCGGCGCCCCGGTCTTCTGTTTCAAATAGTGCGCGGCCGAGAAATGGTCGGCATGCGGGTGGGTGTCGAGGATCCACTCGAGCTCCAGCCCTTTTTCTCCGACGAAATCGAGCAGAACATCCGCGCTTTTCGTTCCCGTTGCGCCGGATTTCTCATCGAAGTCGAGGATTGGATCGATGATGGCGCAGCGCTTTGTCGCCGGATCGGTGACGACATACTGAATGGCTCCGGTCGGCTTGTCGTAAAAGCCCTTGACCTCCGGTCTTGCCAAAGCCAATTCCAAACCGAACTCCCCACCCCAGCCGACAGGAACGATTTTCTCCGCCAGGCTCCAACGGGAGTATGCTTGTCCACCCCGGCGGGCCAGTCAAGCATGACTTGGCCCGCGAGGCCGCAAAAGGCAAAAACCGTTCCGCCGCCT
Source organism: Mesorhizobium sp. 113-3-3 (assembly GCF_016756495.1). Classification (NCBI taxonomy): domain Bacteria; kingdom Pseudomonadati; phylum Pseudomonadota; class Alphaproteobacteria; order Hyphomicrobiales; family Phyllobacteriaceae; genus Mesorhizobium; species Mesorhizobium sp. 113-3-3. Next base: position 1,517,637 of record NZ_AP023243.1, on the reverse strand, counting down.
GTTTCAGGCGGACGGCTGCTTGGTCTTCCTGAGATAAGGCAGGATGGTCTCAAAGGCGCCGAAGCGCTTGATCGCATCTTCGTTGGAAACGGCCGCGGTGATGATGACGTCCTCGCCCTGCTTCCAGTTCGCCGGCGTCGCCACCTGATGCTTGGCGGTGAGCTGCATGGAATCGACCGCGCGCAGGATCTCGTCGAAGTTGCGGCCGGTGGTCATCGGATAGGTCAGCACCAGCTTGATCTTCTTGTCCGGCCCGATGACATAGACCGAGCGCACGGTGGCATTGTCGGCGGGCGTGCGGCCTTCCGAAGTCTCGCCGGCGCCGGCGGGCAGCATGTCGTAGAGCTTGGCGACCTTGAGATCCTTGTCGCCGATCAGCGGATAGTGCACCGTCTGGCCGGTCGCCGTCTTGATGTCGGCCTGCCATTTGTCGTGGCTCGCGACCGGATCGACGGAGATGCCGATGATCTTGACGTTGCGCTTCTTGAACTCGCTCTCCAGCCCGGCCATCGTCCCAAGCTCGGTCGTGCAGACCGGTGTGAAATTCTTCGGGTGGCTGAACAGGATCGCCCAGCCGTCACCGATCCAGTCGTGAAAGCTGATCGTCCCTTGCGTGGTCTCGGCCGTGAAATCCGGCGCGATGTCGTTGATACGAAGGCTCATGGTTCCTACCCCTGTGAATGCCGCCCGTTGGCGGTCTGCCACCCTTTTACCACTCCATCGGCGACGTTCAAAACGGTGAGGTCACGGCGGTGATGCCGGCCGCGAAAAAATTTCGCCTTTTCCGGGCGAATGTAGAAATTTCGCTGTCGGCGTGGGGAAAGTCTAGGATTTCACGGCCAGCGACGTCGCGAGATCTTCCATGCGTTGCGCCAGCGCGCCAAGCGCGTTGGTCAGCACGCTGTCGCTCTTGTCGGCCTTGGTCAGCGCCTCGTCGCGCGTCTTGCGCAAGGTCAGCACTTCGCTTTCCATGCCCTTGACGCGCTTCTGCAGTTCCGAAAGTTCGTCCATCACCATGATGCCGGCCATGACGGTCAGCCGCTGGTCGCCGATCTCGCCGAAGGAATCTTTCAGATGCGAGACATAACGGTCGAAGCGTTCGGCGAGGTCGATCAGATGCTCTTCCTGGCCTTCGTCGCAGGCCATCCGATACTGTTTGCCGTCGATTGAAACCGTGACCTGTGCCATGGGCCAGCTCCTATCTGTCCAACACGGCGCGAATGGTTTCCATGGCGGTCACCAGCCGTCGCGATACTTCCTTGTTGGCGTCCTCCAGCCGTTCGGCGCGCGCTTCGGAATTGTCGAGTTCCTGCGCCAGCCGCGAGCGGTCGGCATTCATCCGCTGCACCTCGGCTTCGGCTTCCGAGTAATCGCGTTCATGCTCCAGCTTGGCCGCGACGGCGTTTTCCAGCCCCTCGATGGCCTTGCCCAGCCTGGCGATGACTTCCTTGAGCGTGGTTTCCCCGGTCATGGCCTTCGTCCTGTGCCCTGCCCATCACCGAATCGTTCGCGTTCAGAACGCGTTATCCGTGAAACATTAGGCACCGGGTGAAGGCGACGTCAACAAAGCTCTCGCGACTGTCCCCTGCTAACGCTAATGTAGGGGCGCCGCCGCCATCACAAGACCGGCAAATCTGCGCCCGATTTGTTGACTAAAAGCCCGCGCCTGCTATGTGTCGCGCACCTTTTCAAGGGCGCTCCCGAGCCCCCAAACCCCCACCTTTGGAGGAACCATGACGTCGCGTGAACAACATGACCGGATGGCCAATGCGATCCGCTTTCTCTCCATGGATGCCGTCGAGAAGGCCAATTCCGGCCACCCCGGCCTGCCCATGGGCTGCGCCGACATCGCCACGGTGCTGTTCACCCGCTTCCTGAAATACGATCCCAAGGCCCCGCACTGGCCCGATCGCGACCGCTTCATCCTGTCGGCGGGCCATGGCTCGATGCTGCTTTATTCGCTGCTGCATCTGACCGGCTACGAGGACATGACCCTCGACCAGATCAAGCACTTCCGCCAGTTGGGCTCGAAGACGGCAGGCCATCCCGAATACGGCCACGCCACCGGCATCGAGACGACGACCGGCCCGCTCGGCCAGGGCCTCGCCAATTCGGTCGGCTTCGCGCTGGGAGAGCGCATCATGAACGCCGCTTTCGGCAACGACCTCGTCAGCCACTATACCTACGTGCTGGCCGGCGACGGCTGCCTGATGGAAGGCGTTTCCCAGGAAGCCATCGCGCTGGCCGGGCACCTCAAGCTCAACAAGCTGATCGTCTTCTGGGACAACAACAACATCTCGATCGACGGCCCGGTTTCGCTCGCCGACAACACCGACCAGGTGGCCCGCTTCCAGGCCTCCGGCTGGAACGCCAGCCATATTGACGGCACAGATCCCGAAGCAATCGCCTACGCCATCGAGGCAGCCCGCCATTCCGACAAGCCGACGATGATCGCCTGCAAGACGACCATCGGCTTCGGCGCGCCGACCAAGGCCGGCACCAACAAGGCACACGGTTCGCCGCTCGGCGCCGAGGAAATCGCCGGTGCGCGCAAGTTCTTCAACTGGGAGTCGCCGCCCTTCGAAATCCCGGCCGACATCCTCGACGCCTGGCGCACCGCCGGCAAGGCCGGCGCCAAGCCGCGCGCCGACTGGGAAGCCCGCCTCGCCAAGGCCGAGCCGAAGCTTAAGGCCGAGTTCGAGCGCCGCCTCGCCGGCAAGCTGCCGTCCAATTTCGACGCCGTCATCGCCGACTACAAGAAGAAGCTCTCGGCCGACAAGCCAAAGGTCGCGACCCGCAAATCTTCGGAAATGGCGCTGGAAGTCATCAACGGCGCCGTGCCGGAAACCATCGGCGGCTCCGCCGATCTCACTGGCTCCAACAACACCAAGACCAGCCAGACCAAGAACATCACGCCCGACGATTACGGCCAGCGCTATGTCCACTACGGCATCCGCGAGCACGGCATGGCGGCGGCCATCAACGGCCTGACGCTGCATGGCGGCCTCATCGCCTATGGCGGCACCTTCATGTGCTTCTCCGACTATGCCCGCCCGTCGATGCGGCTTGCCTCGCTGATGGGCATCCGTTCGATCTTCGTCATGACCCATGATTCCATCGGCCTGGGTGAAGACGGCCCGACCCACCAGCCGGTCGAGCATCTGGCGGCCCTGCGCGCCATCCCGAACCACAATGTCTTCCGTCCGGCCGACGCGGTGGAAACCGCCGAATGCTGGCAGATCGCGCTCGAAACCGAGAAGACCCCGTCGACCCTGGCGCTGACCCGCCAGAACCTGCCGACGGTGCGCACCGAGCACTCGGCCAACAACCTGAGCAGCCTGGGCGCCTACGAGTTGGCCGCGGCCAGCGGCGAGGCGGCGGTGACGATCTTCGCCACCGGCTCCGAGGTCGAGATCGCGCTCGGCGCCCGTGACCTCTTGGAAAAGCACGGTCATCCGACCCGCGTCGTGTCGGTGCCTTGCTTCGAACTGTTCGACAAGCAGAGCGACGGCTATCGCAAGAAGACGATCGGCAACGCGCCGATCAAGATGGCGATCGAGGCCGGCATCCGCCAGGGCTGGGATCATCTCATCGGCTCGGACGGCATCTTCATCGGCATGACCGGCTTCGGCGCCTCGGGCACGATCGAGCAGCTCTACCCGCATTTCGGCATCACCGCCGAAGCCGCGGCCAAGGCGGCGGAAGCCCGCCTGCACGGCAAGTAAGGTTGTGCATGCCGCCCAAAACCGTGTGACGGTTTTGGGATGACGGCAGGCACAGAACAAAAGTGCTCCGGCGAAACCGCGCAAAGCGATTTCGCCGGACTGGCCCAACCTAATCGATTTAGATCTGTGTCGCTTTGGCTGGATTCTTTGGCCGTCCGCCGCTATGAAGCTGCGGACCCATCGTCAGCCTTCCAGCTCCCAGGGAGAGAAAAATGACCGTCAGAGTTGCCATCAACGGATTCGGCCGCATCGGCCGCAACATCCTGCGCGCCATCCATGAATCCGGCCGCAAGGACATCGACGTCGTCGCCGTCAACGATCTCGGCCCGGTCGAGACCAATGCGCACCTGCTGCGCTACGACAGCGTGCATGGCCGCTTCCCGCATGAGGTGAGTGTCGATGGCGACCAGATCACCGTCGGCAAGGAAAAGTTCAAGGTCACCGCCATCAAGGACCCGACGCAGCTGCCGTGGAAGGAGCTCGGCGTCGACATCGCGCTCGAATGCACCGGCATCTTCACCGCCCGCGACAAGGCCGCCGCGCACCTGACCGCTGGCGCCAAGCGCGTGCTGGTCTCGGCACCCGCCGACGGCGCCGACCTGACCGTCGTCTACGGCATCAACCACGACAAACTGACCAAGGACCACATCGTCATCTCGAACGCGTCCTGCACCACCAACTGCCTGGCGCCGCTGGCCGCCGTGCTGCACGAGACGGTCGGCATCGAAAAGGGCATGATGACGACGATCCACTCCTACACCGGCGACCAGCCGACGCTGGACACCATGCACAAGGATCTTTACCGCGCCCGTGCCGCCGCACTGTCGCAGATCCCGACCTCGACCGGTGCAGCCAAGGCCATCGGCCTCGTGCTTCCCGACCTCAAGGGCAAGCTCGACGGCATCTCGATCCGCGTGCCGACCCCGAACGTCTCGGTCGTCGACTTCAAGTTCATCGCCAAGCGCGCCACCACGGTGCAGGAAATCAACGAAGCGGTCATCGCCGCTTCCAACGGCCAGCTGAAGGGCATTCTCGGCGTCACCCATCACCCGAACGTCTCGATCGACTTCAACCATGATCCGCGCTCCTCGATCATGGCGCTCGACCAGACCAAGGTGATGGACGGCAACTTCGTTTCGGTGCTGTCCTGGTACGACAACGAGTGGGGTTTCTCCAACCGCATGGGCGACACCGCGGTCGCCTTCGGCAAGACCATCGCCTGATCGCGGACCGTCTTCTCGACACCTGAAACGCCCGGCTTCGTCCGGGCGTTTTTCATTTGCCGGAGCAGCAACGCCGAACCGCCGGAAAATCAATGGCCCGCGCCAAAAAACCACCCTGCCGCCTTGCACTGGCCATGCCTTCGCCCCACTCTCCCGTAAAGCGAGAAGACATTACAGCGCCGCGCGTCCTCGGACGCGCAAAGGACGCTGTAACACTTTTGATTTGGCGCATGATCCTTTCCGAAATCGATCTCGATTTCGGGGTCATGCGGCAGGAATTCGAGGGGCAAATCACGGATGGAGCATGCGATCTATCTCGTCACGCTGGTCGGCACGGCGCTGGTTGTCGCCGCCGCGTTTTCGAGCCTGATCGCCTTCCGCTTCGGCGCCCCCCTCCTGCTGCTCTTTCTCTGCATCGGCCTTGCCACCGGAACCGACGGCCTCGGCATCGAATTCGACAATGCCCGCATCGCCTATTTTGCCGGCTCACTGGCTCTCGCCGTCATCCTGTTCGATTCCGGCTTCGGCACGCCGCTCAACGCCTTGCGGCAGGCAGCGGGCCCGGCGCTGTCGCTGGCGACCTTCGGCGTGCTTCTCACCACCGGCCTGTTCGGTGCCGCCGCCTATTATCTGCTTGACCTGAGCTGGCTGGAATCCTTCCTGCTCGGCGCCGCCGTCGCGTCGACCGACGCCGCGGCGGTGTTCTTCCTGCTGCGCGCCGGCGAGATCAATCTGCGCGAACGCGTGCGCTCCACGCTCGAAGTGGAATCCGGCACCAACGACCCGATCGCCATCTTCCTGACCATCACACTGGTCGAGGTCATCGCCGCCCACGCCAACCCCGAAACCAACGTCCTGGTCACCAGCCTGATCCTCGGCTTCCTCGTCAATATGGGCCTCGGCGCCATTGTCGGCGTGCTGGGAGGCCTCGCCATCGTGCGCCTCGTCGACCGGCTCAATCTCGACCACGGCCTGCTGCCGATCTTCGTGCTGACCTTGTCGCTGATGGTCTTCGCCGCCGCCGGCGCCATTGGCGGCTCGGGCTTCCTGGCGGTCTATATCGCCGGCCTGATCGCCGGCAATTCCGACATCCGCGCCGTCACCATCCTCAAGCGCTTCCAGGACGGCATGTCGTGGCTGGCGCAGATCATCATGTTCCTGATCCTCGGTCTGTTCGCCACCCCCTCGCAATTTCCCGCGATCATGGTGCCGGCGATCGCGCTTGGCCTGTTCCTGATGTTCGTCGCGCGGCCCATCGCGGTCTGGCTCTGCCTGATCCCGTTCCGCCTGCCGCGCCCCGAGGTCGCCTTCGTCTCCTGGGTCGGCCTGCGCGGCGCCGTCTCGATCCTGCTCGCCATCACCCCGCTGCTCGGCGGGCTGGAAAACGGCCGCACCATCTTCAACGCCGCCTTCATCATCGTGCTGGTGTCGCTGGTCATCCAGGGCTGGACGGTCGGGCCGCTGGCGCGTCGCCTCGGCCTCATCGTACCGGCGCGCCTCGGACCGCTGGACAAGGTCGAGCTTGAACTCCCCGGCTCCGCCCATCACGAGCTTCTCGCCTATCGCGTGGCGCATGGCAGCCCGGTGGCGCGCGGCGAGCGCATTCCGCGCTGGGCACGGCCCTCGCTGGTGCTGCGTGACGGGCGCTCGATGCGCTTCCAGGACATGGGGCGGCTCGCCGCCGGCGACCAGGTCTATATCTTCGTGCCGGACCGCTATCCGCGCCTGCTCGACAAGCTGTTCGCCAGTCGCGCGGTGGTCGACCCGGAAGACGCCGATTTCTTCGGCGCCTTCGCCGTCGACCCGGCGCGCTCCGCCGCCGAGCTGGAAGCCGCCTATACGCCGGGCCTGACAGAGGCGGAGCAGAAGCTCACCGTCGGCGCGCTGGTCACGGCGCGGCTTGGCGGCCATGCCGAATATGCCGACCGTGTGCTGATCGGCTCGATCGAACTGATCGTCAGGGATGTCGACGACAAGGGCAGGATCACGGGTCTCGGCCTTTCCTTCGAGCCGACCGCGCCGGTTGCGCGGGTGCCAGTCTTCCTCAGCGCCGGCGAGATGGGCGACCGTCTCAGCGCCTTCATCCGCAACTGGCGCAAACCGACCGAGACGCAGGAAGCGGCAGCACAGGCCGAAGACACCCCCGAGCCGCCGGTTGAGAAGGCAACGACCGGAAGCTGACAAGGGCGATCGTTGCCCCTGCCCACCGGCGTGGGGCGATCTTCACGGACTATGTTCCCGCCCGCCTCAAATTTTCACTCCCACCCCGGCTCAAGCCTTGCATCGTCATTGATGCGAGGTATGGTCCCGGCGATTTCTCAAGGGAAAGGAACCCGCATGGCCGCCTTCAAGACACTAGACGATATCGGCAACATCAGCGGCAAGCGCGTGCTGGTGCGGGTCGACCTCAACGTTCCCGTCGCCGACGGCAAGGTCACCGACGCCACCCGCATCGAGCGCATCGCGCCGACCATCGCCGAATTGTCCGGCAAGGGCGCCAAGGTCATCCTGCTCGCCCATTTCGGCCGGCCCAAGGATGGCCCCTCGCCGGAATTCTCGCTGGAGCCGATCGCCAGGGCGACGGCGCAGGTGCTCGGCCGTCCCGTCGGCTTTGCCTCGGATTGCGTCGGCGACACGGCGGGAAGTGCCGTCGCGGCCATGAACAAGGGCGACGTGCTGCTCTTGGAAAACACCCGTTTCTACAAGGCCGAGGAGAAGAACGATCCGGCCTTCACCGAAAGGCTCGCCGCCAATGGCGATATCTTTGTCAACGACGCTTTTTCCGCGGCGCATCGCGCCCATTCTTCGACCGAAGGGCTGGCGCATCTGTTGCCTTCCTTTGCCGGCCGCACCATGCAGGCCGAGCTCGAGGCGCTGGAGAAGGGCCTCGGCAATCCGGTCCGCCCGGTCGTCGCCATTGTCGGCGGCGCCAAGGTCTCGACCAAGATCGACCTGTTGATGAACCTGGTGAAGAAGGTCGACGCGCTGGTCATCGGCGGCGGAATGGCCAACACCTTCCTTGCCGCGCGCGGCACCAATGTCGGCAAGTCGCTGTGCGAGCATGACCTTGCCGCCACCGCCAAGCAGATCATTATCGAGGCGGCCGAGGCCGGCTGCGCCATCATCCTGCCGGTCGACGGCGTCGTCGCCAGGGAATTCAAGGCGGGCGCCGCCTGCGAGACCGTCGCCATCTCCGACGTGCCGGCCGACGGCATGATCCTGGATGTCGGCGAAAAGACCGTGAAGACGATTGGCGAATGGATCGACCGTGCCGCGACGCTGGTGTGGAACGGCCCGCTCGGCGCTTTCGAGATCGAGCCGTTCGATCACGCCACGGTGGCGGCGGCAAAACATGCGGCCGCGCGCACCAAGGCCGGCAAGCTGGTCTCCGTCGCCGGTGGCGGCGATACGGTGGCGGCACTCAACCATGCCGGCGTCGCCGACGACTTCACCTATGTCTCGACCGCCGGCGGCGCCTTCCTGGAATGGATGGAAGGCAAGCCGCTGCCCGGCGTCGACGTGCTGAAGAAGTAAGGCCCCACGGGATCGACGACGCGGCGGACGGCGCCCGAGACTTTCAATCGATTCGAGCTTTCCGATGCCATTCCTTTGGCGGTAGACTTCCGTTAAGCGCGGAACGAACCCCTTTCAGGAGAAGCATGATGAGCGAACGTCTCGAAGACATTGCCGCCGCGATCGTGGCCAACGGCAAGGGCCTGCTGGCCGCCGATGAAAGCTCCGGCACCATCAAGAAGCGCTTCGACGTGATCGGCGTCGAATCGACGGCCGACAGCCGTCGCGACTATCGCGAGATGATGTTCCGCGCCAAGGACGCGATGACCAAGTATATTTCCGGCGTCATCCTCTATGACGAGACCATCCGCCAGAAGGCCGCCGACGGCACGCCGCTGGTCGACATCATCAAGGCATCGGGCGCCATCCCTGGCATCAAGGTCGATGCCGGCGCCAAGCCGCTGGCCGGCTTTCCAGGCGACACCATCACCGAGGGGCTCGACGGCCTGCGCGAGCGCCTCGCCGACTACTACAAGCTCGGCGCCCGCTTCGCCAAATGGCGCGCCGTGATCGACATCGATAAATCCAAGGGCGTGCCCTCGGTCAATTCGATCAGCGCGAACACCCATGCGCTCGCCCGCTATGCCGCCCTTTGCCAGGAGGCAGGCATCGTGCCGATCGTCGAGCCGGAAGTGCTGATGGACGGCGCCCACGACATCGACACCTGCTACGACGTCTCGAAAGCGACGCTGATCAAGCTTTATGATGAACTTCATGCGGCGGGCGTCGTGCTCGAAGGCACGATCCTGAAGCCCAACATGGTGCTGTCGGGCAAGAAGTCGGGCACGCTGGACACCCCCGAAAAGGTCGCCGAGATGACCATAAAACTGTTCCGCGAGACGGTGCCGGCGGCGGTGCCGGGGATCGCCTTCCTCTCCGGCGGCCAGGAGGACGAGGAAGCGACCGCCAACCTCAACGCCATCAACGCCATCGGCCCGCACCCGTGGAAGCTGACCTTCTCCTATGGCCGCGCGCTGCAGGCCGCCCCGCAAAAGGCATGGAGCGGCAAGGCGTCGAATGTCGCCGCCGGCCAGGCCGCCTTCACCCATCGCGCCCACATGAATTACCTGGCCGCGCTCGGAGAATGGAAGGCGAGCCTCGAACAGGCCGCCTGATCCCAGTTCGTCTCCCTTCAAACCCGGGCCAATGCGCCCGGGTTTTTGTTACCTGTGATTTGGGGAAGACCTTCCTCATTCCTATTTTCCTCTGGGTGTTGCCGGCAGCGATGTCGGTTTGCGCTCATCCCGAACGTCCTTGGGGGTGAGAGACACGGAGAGGTTCATGCATCGCAACAAGGTCGTTTCACGCGAAGACTGGTTCCAGGCGCACAAGGCGCATCTGATCCGCGAGAAGGAACTGACGCGGCTTCGTGAGCGCGTTGCGGCTGAGCGGCGTGAGCTTCCATGGCTGAAGATCAGGAAGGATTATGTCTTCGAGACCGAACAAGGGCCGCAGCGGCTGGCCGACCTGTTTGGCGTCAACAGCCAGTTGATCGTCTATCACTTCGTCTTCGCGCCAGGTTCCAATCATCACTGCGAAAGCTGTGCCTTCGTCGCCGACCACATGGACGGCGCCAACCAGCATCTGAGGCATCATGATGTGTCGCTTGTCTCTGTATCGCGGGCACCGCTCGCCGAGCTGCTACCCTACAAGCAGCGCATGGGCTGGAAGTTCGACTGGGTCTCTTCCTATGCCTCGGACTTCAACTTCGACATGCAGGTCTCATTCACCGACAGGCAGATCGCATCCGGCGAAGCCGTCTACAATTTCGAAACGCCTGTGCTGACGTCGAAAGACCTGCCGGGCACCACCGTCTTCCACAAGAACGAGACCGGCGACATCTTCCTGACCTTCATGTCACGCGCCCGCGGCAGCGAGCAGTTCATCGGCGCCTATCAATATCTCGACATTGCCCCGAAAGGCCGAGACGAAACCGGCCCTTACAGGACCTCCATGGACTGGGTGCGACTACACGATGAATATGGAAACAGGTCGCGGCAGGAAGACGTATACCCTTAGGGCACTGGCCTGCAATCCAGGGATCCGTTCACGGCGGCCGAAACTTGCGCTAAGCCTGCCACCGATCGTCAAACGGTGTCGCCATGCGTTTTCCCACCCCTCTCACCTGGCTCGCCTTCCCCGTCTATGTCTGGCAGGGGCTCGGCGTGCGCCGCCGCACCACGCGCATGCTGCCGGCGCAGGGGCCGGTCATGCACGAAATATCGGGCAAGGCGCCTGACATCTCACTTCTGGTGCTGGGCGATTCCTCGGCTGCCTCGGTCGGCATCGGCAATTCCGAGGACGGGCTTGCCGCGCAACTCGCCATGCTGATTGCGCGGCGTACCGGCCGTGCCGTGCGCTGGCGCGCCGCCGGCTTCAATTCGGCGACATCGGGCCAGATCCGCGATCATGTCCTGCCCAACCTCTCCGCCGATCCGTGGACGCATATCGTGCTTGCCATCGGCACCAACGACACCAAGAATTTTCATTCCGTGCCACGCTTCAAGAAGGAGTTCGGCGGCCTGCTCTATGGCCTGCGCGCCAAATGGCCGGAGGCCCGCGTGGTGTGGTCGCCGGTGCTGGAGTTCACGCGGGCGCCGGCCATGCCGCCACTGCTCGGCAAGATCCTCGAGATCCGCGCCACCGCAATGAACCGGATGGGCGAACGGCTCTGCCTGGAGCGCGGCGCCGTGCCGGCGCCACGCCTGCCGATCACCAATCCCGAACAGGGTTTCGCCTCGGACGGTTTCCACGCCTCGGAGGCGGGCTACCGCGCCTGGGCGGAACATCTCGTCGGCATGGTTCTGGCCAGCTGAGAACCGACGGCCGGTGCGGCCTGCTGGCTATGTCAAATGCCCGAGCACGGCGGCCAGCGAGATTGCCGCCATGGCCAGCAGCGCCAGCTTCCAGAAGTCGCCGCGGCGCTTGAGCCCCGGCCAGCCGATCGGTTTGATCAGCTGGATGACCATGAACCCGATGATGACAAGGGCGAGGAGTTTCGTCATGCCGCCTTTGATCAGCAACGTCGCCGGCTGTCAAAATGAGTTTGAGGCCCTACGACCCGTTTGCGAGGACGCAGGATCTTGCATTGCGCAGATCATAGATCCTCACCGTTGGGGCGACATAGCCATAGTCGCCGTAAGGCTTTGAAAATTGCGCCGCGACATGGCTGTCGAGGCAACGAAACATGCCGGCAAGCTCGTATACTCTCGGGTCTTGCGCGCTCAGCCCTCCGCCGCGCAGATATCGCTGAAATTTCGACGATACGAGGAAATCGGCTGACGACAGATCGCGGTAGTCCCTGGTTTCCGGTGCCGGCTCTCCCATTGGAAAGTCCACCCGGAAATGCGTGACGCCTTGCGTCTCGAGGAAGCGCATCGCCGCAAAGCGTGTATCCGTTTGCCGGTCCAGATTAGCGACATAGGCCATGCCGGCATGCGCGCTCGCGACCATGGCGACAAGCCCAACTCCGATCGTCAGCGACCTGGTCCGCGGCCCGATCGACCTGGAACAGGCGATGCCCGCGGCCAGCAGCAGATAGACAACGACCGGCAGGACGTAACGCATGAAGCCGACGAGTTTCAGCGGCGAGAGTTCGAGCAGGAAAAGCCAGATGAAGGCCACGCCCGCATAGGCGGCGACATATCTGTCGCGGTCGGCGACGACGGCCACAGCGATCGCCCCAAGGGCGATCGCCACGGTCGGGCCGGTGAGGCTGGGGATCAGATGGTAGCGGAAATGCGTAAGCCCATAGCCTTCCCAGAACCATTCCTTGAGGTCGTGGCCCGTTTTCGCGTGCATCAGTTCCGAGCCAAGGCCCTGGATCACCGTCGAGAGCCCGCTTGCGGTCTCGGTCAGCAGCGATACGCCGAATATGGCGACCACCGTGAGCAGGCTCGTGGCGGCAATGACGATGCCTTGTCTGAGGCTGAGCCTGCAGTGGACAATCGCCACGATGAAAAGAACGAGGCTGTTGCCGACGCCCACATATTTCGCCGTTGCGGCGAGGCCGAGCGCAAATCCGAAATAGACCAGATTGGCTGTGCTGACCTGCTCCTTCAGCCGCACCAGCGCATGCAGCCCGGCACACAGGGCGAAGACCAGGACGGCATCTTCCTTGAAGTAATGCGCGTGAACCGCGATGGCTGGCGAGACCGCAAAAATGCAGGCCCACAGGAAGGCATTGATGCCGTCCGCGTATCGCCGCAAGACGATGTAGAAGAGGATGCTTGCCGCGACGCAGGCCACGGCGCTGACACTGCGGCCGGCCAGCAAATAGTCATGTTCGTTCGACGCGCCGGAAAGCCATCCCGCGAAGCGGGCCAATACGATCAACAAGGGAGGGTGTGCGTAATTGTGCTGCTGACCTGCGGCAAACGCCACCTTGATCGGCTCGTCCGGCTGTATCCCGTATGGGAAGTCGATGTTGTGGAAAGCGAGCGAAGCCGAGATCGCCGCCAGCGCCAGAATGGCCAACGCCTGGGAATCGCCCCGCTGCGCCAAACCGACCCAACCGATCTGCTTGATCGACGGGCTGAGGATCATGGCCTGGCAACGGGCGCGCGGAGTTTCGACATGCCGCCCTTTTTGACCAGCATCAGGGTCGGCTGTCAAAGTTCATGCGAACCGCCACGATGCCAGGCCGTGGCGGCTCGCCCTTGCGCAGGGATCTACCTCAGCGGCTTGAGGCCGGCTTCGATCGAGGCACGCTTCGGCTCGAGGAACGGCGGCAGGGCCAGGCTTTCGCCCAGTGTCTCCAGCGGCTCGTCGGCGGTGAAGCCCGGACCGTCGGTGGCGATCTCGAACAGGATGCCGTTCGGCTCACGGAAATAGAGCGAGCGGAAATAATAGCGCTCGACCTCGCCGCTCGACGGCAGGCGGAATTCGGCCAGACGGGCGGTCCATTGATGAAGCGTCTCCTGGTCCGGCGCCCTGAAGGCGACGTGGTGAACCGCACCGGCGCCCTGCCTTGCGGGAGCGAGCCTCGGCTGCACGGCGACATGAAGCTCCGCTGCCGGTCCACCGGCGCCCATTTCGAAGACATGGACCTGGCCCTCGCCATCCGGCGAAGCATAGTCGCGACCCTTGCGCATGTTCATCACCCTGGTCAGCACCGCCTCGGTGTTGGTGATGTCCGGAACGCTAATGACGATCGGCCCGAGCCCGCGGATCTGATGCTCGGCCGGCACCGGGCTTTGCGCCCAGGGATGGCTGCCGCCCTTGCCGCCATCGCTGACGAGCCGCAGACGCTGGCCTTCAGGATCCTCGAAATCCAGCGACGGATAGCCGCCGATGTCCGCGATGTCTCCTGTCGGGATATTTTCGCCGGCCAGGTGCGGCTTCCACCAGGCAAGGCTCTCTGGACTGCCGACCCTGAGGCTGGTCCGCGCGATGCTATGGGTGCCGCGCCGCTCGGGGCCAACAGGCCAGTCGAAGAAGGTCAGGTCGGTGCCTGGCGTCGCCTCGCCGTCGGCATAGAAAAGATGATAGGCCGACGTGTCGTCCTGGTTCACCGTCTTCTTGACCAGTCGCAAGCCTAGCACCTTCGTGTAGAAATGAAGATTGCCCGGCGCATTGGCCGTGATGGCGGTCAGATGGTGGATTCCTGTCAGTTGCAGGCTCATGGTCGTCTCCCTGGTTTTGGGGAAGAATTTTCTCCTTCCATATCAGAACTGCGGTCGCTTCGCTGAAGGCCGGCTATCCGGACAGTCCGTCGCCGTGGATTGAACAATTCCGTCTCCGACGACATACAGAAAGTGAACAATCCGCCGCTCCCGAATTGGTCGGAGGTCACGGTCCGAGGACAATTTCCGCCGGCCGGAACGATCGTCACGCGCCCTGCCATCCTCCTGACAGACTGCTGTCAGGAGGGGTGTGCGATACTGCCTCCAGTTAGAGAGAGGAGAATAGCCATGAACGGTTTCACCATCCTGCGCGGCATGCAGCATTATGTCGGCAAGGTTCGCACCATGCGCAACGAAATTCGCACGCAGCGTTTCATGAACGCGCTGCCCGCCGACATCCGCAAGGACATCGGCTGGCCCGATATGTACGCGGAACGTCGCTCCCGCGGCAATTGAGGCGAATTTTTCGACATTGATATTGGACATGGGCGCGCCAATGCCCAGATATAGTTGCGGCGCGCTGGGGGACGGAGCGAGCTTATGCCCGATCAGAAGACAATCGGCTTCCTTTTCATCGAGGGTTTTGCCGACTGGGAATATGGCTTGCTGGCCGCCTCGGCGGTTGAATGGTTCGGCGCCCGTGCCGTGTCATTGACGCCAGAAGGCAAGCCGGTGACCGGAATCAGCGGCTTTCGGCTGACGCCCGACCGTGCGGCCGGCGTCGACGAGAATGCCGATCTGGACGCAGTCGCCGTCATCGGTTCCGACCACTGGGCGGGCAAGGCGCCGCCGGATGTCGCCGAATTGCTCAATGCCGTCGCAACGCGCGGCGGTGTCGTCGGCGGCATCTGCGCCGGTACGCTGGCGCTGGCCCGGGCCGGCATATTCGAACAAGCCAAACATACCAGCAATGGCCGCGACTGGATCAACGGACACGAAGCCGGCTATGCGGGCGACGGCAACTATCAGGACGTGCCGCATGCGGTCGCCGACGGCAGGATCGTGTCCGCGCCGGGTTCGGCGCCAGGCACCTTTGCCCTTGCCTTTCTGAAGACGCTCTATCCCGAAAGAAGCGGCGATCTCGCGCAGATGCGGACGCTGTTTGCCAGGGAATATGCTGAAGCCTCCTGACAGTATGCTGTCAGGAGGGACGTGCGATGGTGAGATAGTGCGCATGGCCGGCCCGAGAGAACGACCGATGAAAAGTTGGAACGACAGGCTGAACACGCCCGGCATCAACGGCGTGAAACCAACGCCGCGCACGGTGGGTGACGTGGTCGAGGGCCAGCCTATGCTGGTGCCGACCGCCCGCCAGGTCGACGATTTCATCCGCTCGATTCCCAAAGGCGTCGAGATGGATATCCGCGCGCTGCGCACCGCTCTTGCCATCGAACACGGCGCCGAAGTGACATGTCCGGTGACCATCGGCTATCATCTGCGCACGGTTGCCGAAGCCGCCAGGGAAGACCTCGAGCGCGGCATGACGCTGAACGACGTCACGCCCTTCTGGCGCGTACTTGATGCGAAGACACCGACAACGAAGAAACTGTCCTTTGGCGCGGAATTTGTCGCCGCGCAGCGCAAGCGCGAAGGACTGAAACCGTAATTGCACGTCGTCTGGGAGTGGCTCCGGTCCAGGAGCCGCTCCAGCAACAATACTGGGGAAGCAAACGATGCGCCGCGCCGACAGGCTCTTTCAGATCGTGCAGCATCTGCGGGGTGGCCGTCTGGTCACCGCCCAGAAGCTCGGCACGTGGCTCGAGGTTTCCGAGCGAACCATCTATCGCGACATAGCCGACCTGCAATCGACCGGAGTGCCGATCGATGGCGAGGCTGGTGTCGGCTACATGATGAGGGAAGGTTTCGACCTTCCGCCGCTGATGTTCACCCGTGACGAGATCGTGGCGCTGGTTGCCGGCGCGCGCATGGTGCGTGCCTTTGGCGGCGCCGCCATGGCGCGGGCCGCCGACGAGGCGCTGGTCAAGATCGGCGCCGTGCTGCCTGACGCCGAAAAGGACCGCATCGCCCGCACCGAGATCCACACGCCGATGTGGGTGGTCAGCGACGCCGCCCGTGAGGCGATCGACCTGATCGAGCGCGCCGTCGAGAAGCGCCAGGTGCTGACCATCGACTATTGCGACGAGGCCGGCCGCGGCACCGCGCGCGACATCAGGCCGCTCGGCCTGTGGTTCTGGGGCAAGGTATGGACATTGGTCGCCTGGTGCGAGATGCGCGACGACTTCCGCGCCTTTCGCATCGACCGCATCGCCTCGGTGGTGATCGCCGGCCGCATCTTCAAGCCGGAGCGGGGCAAGCAGCTCGCCGACTTCTACCGCGCCGTGGAGCGCAGCGAGGACTATGGCATGGCGCCGGACCGCGTGGCGCGAAGCTGAGACTGTGTCTGGAACAAAAAAGCCCGCTCGAAGCGGGCTTTTTTGTCGGTCTGTCTTGGACCTTATTCGTCGTCGGCGTCTTCGTTCTTCGACTTCAGCGCCGAGAGCTTGGCGAACACGGCGTTGGCGTCGAGTTCGGCATCCTCGTCCTTCGGCTTTTCCGGAGCCGGCACTAGCCGCTCGGTCAGGGCCGCCGGCAGCAGCGTGTCGCCGACCGGCTGCGCCTGTTCGCGGCCGCGCGAGGCGCGGTTGACTTCCATGTCGAGGTCGATCTGCGAGGCGAGACCCAGCGTCACCGGATCCATCGGCTGCAGATTGGCCGAGTTCCAGTGCTTGCGTTCACGGATCTGCTCGATCGTCGACTTGGTGGTGCCGACGAGACGCGAAATCTGCGCGTCCTTGAGTTCGGGATGGTTGCGCACCAGCCAAAGAATGGCGTTCGGCCGGTCCTGGCGCTTCGACAGCGGCGTGTAGCGCGGACCCTTGCGCTTGGATTCCGGCACCCGCACCTTGGGGTCGGAAAGCTTCAGGCGCTGGTTCGGGTCCTTCTCGGCGCGCGCGATCTCGTCGCGGGTCAGCTGGCCGGTCATGATCGGGTCCATGCCCTTGATGCCTTGCGCCGATTCGCCATCGGCGATCGCCTTGACCTCGAGCGGATGCAGCCCGCAGAACTGCGCGATCTGCTCGAAGGAGAGCGCGGTGTTGTCGACCAGCCAGACGGCGGTCGCCTTGGGCATCAGCAGCGTATTGGCCATTTTAGAAAAATCCTTCTCGTTCGCCCGCGTTCCCGCGCGGGCGGTGGTTTAGAGCCACCAAAATGGGAAATTCGCGGCCTGTATAACCGTTCCCTTGCTGTTTCGCAATGTTTTTGGAGGCGCGGCTGCCCCGATGCGTTCGGGAACCGGCAAGCGCGTTCAAAAGGCTAGGCCGCCAGCGTCGTCAGCCAAGGGGACGGGCACTTTGAGCAGGCCGCGGAAGTGCTGCGCGCGACCCTGCAATTGCCTGCGGCCCAAAAAGACAAAACCCGCTGGACGGGGTCCAGCGGGCTCGGAACCGGAAACGGGAAACGTCTGCGACGGCTCTACTTCTCAGCATGAGC